>JBJMOX010000110.1:0-2725 GCA_045803515.1 Gemmatimonadales bacterium | reverse complement strand
CTGGTGGGCAAGCTCGTGGGCCACCAGCCCGCGCCCACCGAAATCCGGCTCCGCGTCCGCGGGGTGGAGGGCAAGATCGGTCTGGGTCGTGGCGGAGACGTTCTCCATCCCGCCGTAGGTGAAATCGGGAATGACCGCCTGGTCGTACTTGGCCCAGGGGTAGTTCACGCCCAGCACGCGGGAGTAGATCTCGATCATGGACGGCGTCTCGCCAAAGGTCCGCCAGGCAGCCGCGGTGGTGTCCGGATCCACCCAGTAGTCCACCGGCACGTTGCGCCACTGGTCGTGCAGCACCGTGAGGCGGCCCACGACCACCGAATAGAGATAGGTGGATGCGGGCTGCTCCTGAACCCAGTGCCAGATCCGGTGGGCGCCATCCGGGGCCGGTCGCACGTCGGCCAGACGGCCGTTGGACAGAACTTGGAGCCCGGTGTCGGCAGTGATCAGAAACTCCCAGGTGGTCTTGTCGTTCGCGGCATCGTAGGTGGGCACCCAGTTGCGGGTCTCCGTCGCCTCGCCTTGCGACCAGATGATCCCCCGCCGGGGCACGAAGTAGATCCCGCGCTCCGGCTTCGTGTGGTAGCGGAGGGTGAACTGGACCGTGTCGCCCGCCGGCGCGCGACGGGGGAGCCGCACGACCACGTGAGAGCTGTCGAAATGAAAGCGGAGGCGCTTTCCGCGGGCGTCGAGCGCGTCGTCGATGGTGAGGTGGCCGGCATCGAGCGACAGCGTGTCGGCACCGCCGGCGGTCAGCACCAGCCGGGTGGTCACCACCCCGGAGACGAGCCGGCGGCTCATATCGAAGCCAAGCTCGATCCGCTGGTGCAGCAGGTCGAACCCGTGCTGCCGGAGAGGCCATATACGCGGAGCGGTGTAGGCGCCGACCTGCCCGGTGGGCCGGCCGGCCTGCGCTCCAAGTGAAGGGACCCGTGCCACACCGAGGAGAGCCAGGAGTGCCCAGGAGATGAACGATCGCGGCATGATCAGGTCCTCGATTTCGCGGCTCGCTGGAACACGAGGAACACGGGAAAGCTCAGCGCCAGGATGGCGATCGATCGCACGCTGTTCCGGGTATCTCCCGCCACATTGGCGATCAGGAAGCCGGCGGAGCCGAGCAGCGCGACGCCCGTGGTCCAAGGAAAGCCCCACACGCGGTAGGGCCGCTCGGCATCCGGCTCCCGCAGCCGGAGCACGAAGATGGAGGTGAAAGACAGCAGATAGTTCAGCACGAAGTAGAACGCCAGGAGGGCGAGCACCTGGTCGAACGTGCCGGTGAGCAGGAGCAGGACGGCAACTGCGGTGCTGGCGAGCAGCGCCACCCGCGGCGCGCCCCCTGCGCTGACGCTCGCCACCCGGGCGGGCAGCAGACCGTCCCGGCTCATCGCCAGCGGGACGCGCGAGGCCATGAGCTGCACGGCGTTGATGGTGCTCAGCATGGAGACCACCATGAGCCCGCGAATCACGGTGTCTCCCTTGGCTCCGAAGATCGCCTTGGCGGCGGCACCCGCGACGAACGGGTTGCCGGCCATCCCTCCGATCGACAATACGTGAAGAAACGCGAGGTTGACCAGGAGATATATGGTGATCACGATCAGGACGCCGGCGATGGTCGAGCGCACGATATCCCGTCCAGGGTCGCGCACTTCCTCGCTGAAGTAGAAGATGCCGTTCCAGCCGTCATAGGTATAGATGACGCCTTGAAGCGACACGGTAACCGCGGCGAACAGCGCCGCGCCCATGGGTGACGGCACCGGCACCGAAGGCGTGTGTGGTCCGATGAGCAGGAAGCAGGCGAGAATCAGGGCGCCGAAGCCCAGGGTCTTCGCCAGGCTGGTGAGCTGCTGGACCGCGTCCCCCCACCGAATCCCTCGCCATTGGATGCCGGCGAAAGCCAGCACCGCCGCAACTGCTAGTGCGGTCTCCCGGCCCGCCAGCGCCGGGAATAGCACCGCCGAGTACTCGCCGAGCACGATCGAGACGGCCGAGGTGGTCCCGCAGGTCGAGATCCAATCGCTCCACCCCACCACGAACCCAGGATATTCGCCCAGCGCGCGGCGGACAAAGACGTACTGCCCGCCCGAGCGCGGGATCATGGCACCCAGCTCCGCCAGCGAGAGCGCACCGAGCAGCGCGTAGATCCCGCCCGCGATCCAGACCCCGAGGAAGAGTGGTGTCGAGGGGAGTCGGGCGGCGATGTCCCCCGGAGTGCGCAGGATGCCGACCCCGATGCTGTTGCCGATGATGATCGCGAGCCCGAACGCCACGCCGAGAACGCGCAGCAGTCGACCACCCCGGGCCGCGGGAACCGTCTCTGGTAGAGCGACCAAGGGCCACTCCGGATGGAAGGATGATGCTGAAGGGATGCTGCTACTGGTTGCCGCGCACCTTCCGGATCTCGGCCGTGAGCCGCGGCACCACCTCGAACAGATCACCCACGATGCCGTAGTCCGCGATCTTGAAGATCGGCGCGTCCTTGTCCCGATTGATGGCGACGATGGTCTTGGCCGTCCGCATGCCGGCGAGGTGCTGAATGGCCCCGGAGATGCCCACCGCGATGTAGAGGCCCGGGCTCACCGTCTTTCCGGTCTGCCCGACCTGTGCCCCGTGATCGCGCCAGCCGGCGTCGACCACGGCGCGGCTCGCGCCCACGGCGGTGTTGCCGAGCGCCGCGGCGAGCTCTTCGAGCAGCTTGAAGTTGGCCGGCTCCCGGAGTCCTCGGCCACCG
>JBJMOX010000109.1:0-2683 GCA_045803515.1 Gemmatimonadales bacterium | reverse complement strand
TCCGCGGTGCCATCCGAGGAGCCGCCGTCGGCCACGATGATCTCATGGGGAACAGTGAGAGCGGTGAGATCCTGCAGGAGCCGCGGCAGCCGCGGCGCTTCGTCGAGCGTCGGAATGACGACCGACAGGAGCGTGCTCAGCTCCGCACGAGCGCCTGGAAGCGGGCGCGAAGATCGCGCGTCACCGGACCCGACTTGCCCGCGCCGATGAGCCGCCCGTCCACCTGGCGGATCGCCACCACCTCGGCCGCGGTGCCGGTGAAGAACGCCTCGTCGGCGGTGTAGACGTCGTAGCGGTTGAGCATGGTCTCCTGCACGTCGTAGCCGGCCTGGACGGCCAGCTCGATGACCACGTCGCGGGTGACGCCCTTGAGAATGCCGGCAAAGGCGGCCGGCGTGCGCAGCTTCCCCTGCTTCACCACGAAGAGATTCTGTCCCGAGCCTTCGGCCACGCTGCCGCTGCTGTCGAGCATGAGCACTTCGTCCGCGCCGGCCTGCGTGCCCTCGATCTTGGCGAGGATGTGCGCCAGATAGTTGAGTGACTTGACGCGGGGCGAGAGCGATTCGCGCTGCGGGATCGGGGTGCCTGCGGTCACCACCGTGAGCCCGGTCTCATAGACTTCCTCGGGCCAGAGCTTGATGGTGTCCACGATGATGATCACGGAAGGTCTGGGGCACTTCCGCGGGTCGAGGCCGAGATCTCCCACGCCCCGGGTGATGATGGGGCGGATATACCCTTCCCTGATGCCCGAGCGGCGGACCGCCTCCTCGGTGACGCTGGCCATCTCGTCCTTGGAGATCGGGATGGTGAGCCAGATCGCGTGGGCGGAATCATAGAGCCGGTCGAGGTGCTCCTGCAGGCGGAAGATCTTCCCGCCGTAGATCCGGATGCCCTCGAAGACGCCGTCGCCGTAGAGCAGGCCGTGATCGTAGACCGACACCGTGGCGGTGTCCCGTTCGTGCCACTCGCCGTCGAGCCAGATGGTGGGCACGCCGGCTCCCTGGGCGGTGGGCTGCTTGGATGAAGGGAGAGTCGTAGTCATGGCGAGAATCTACATGGGGTGACGGCTTCGGGCCATGGCCGGCTCACGTCACCGCGCCGCCGCAGCTCGAGCCCGCGCCGGCGGTACAACCGAAGCAGTGCGGGCCCACCGCGATCGCGCGGGCCGCGAGCGCGGCCGGATCGAAATCGCGGATATCCCGCGCGGATGATGGCGTCACCGGCAGGTCCAGCATCTGATTGAAGTCGCAGTCGTAGAGCGTGCCGTCCCAGCCGACCGAGAGCGTCTCACGGCACATCACACCGGCCGCAGCGGCCGGATTGAACGCCTGCACCAGGCGCTCGACGTAGGCCTGGGTCTGTCCCTTTCGCTCGAGATGAGCGAGGAACCGGCTGATCGGCATGTTGGTGATGGTGAGCAGGCGATTGAAGACCACGCCGTGCCGCTGCGCGAGCTCCCGGTGCCAGTCCCGCTCGGCCGCGGACTGCTCCGGGGGAAGGAAGGCGCCCACCGGATTGGTCACCAGGTCGAGGACCAGGCCGCTCTCCGGCTGGCCATAGCCGAGCGCGTTGAGCTCACGCAGCGCCTCGATCGAAGCGTCGAAGACTCCCTCCCCGCGCTGCGCATCGGTCTGGCGGCTCTGATAGTACGGCAGCGAGGCCACGATCCTGACCCGGTGCCCGGCCAGGAAGCCGGGCACGTAGCGGTAATTGGGCAGGCGGGTGACCGTGAGATTGCAGCGATCGATGACCCGCCGCCCGAGGCGCGTCGCGGTCTCGATGATCCGGCGGAACTCCGGATGAAGCTCCGGGGCGCCGCCGGTGATGTCCAGCGTCCCGATGGCGGAGCCCGCCAGCACCCGAAGGCACGCGTCCACCACCTCGGCCGACATCACCTCCGTCCGGCCCGGCCCGGCGTCGACATGGCAGTGGCCGCAGGTCTGGTTGCAGCGCTTCCCCAGGTTCATCTGCAGAACCTCGAGCCCGGTCGGATGCAGCGGCTCGAGGCCGGCGTCGAGGAGCGCGGTCTCGAAGCCGCGGGACAGCGCCAGCGCGGCGAGCACCTCGCGCTGCGCCTCGCCCGCGGCGAGGGGATGGTGCTGCCGCTGCAGGGTGGGCAGCACCGGCATCTACATCCCCAGCCGCTCGAGGTGGTTGCGCATCTGCACCCCGTGGACCAGTGAGGCGCCGCCCCGGATGGCCGCGGCAACGTGAACCGCCTCGGTCATCTGCTCCTCGTTGGAGCCCTGCTCCAGAGATGCGGTGGTATACGCGTCGATACAGTAGGGGCACTGGACCGCATGGGAGACGGCCAGGGCGATGAGCGCTTTCTCCCTGGCGGAGAGCGCCCCCGCCGCGAACACGGCGTCGTACCAGACCCGGAACTTCTGCCACAGCTCGGGGGCGCCCTTCCCGATGTCGCTGAAGCGAGCCAGGTCAGGCGCGCGGTAATAGTGATCGTCTTCCATACGGCAGGTCCGGTGAAGGAAGCGGCGGCTGGAGAGTGTCGGGCAAGCAGCATGAAACATACTCGGCAGGAGCCAACGTGGCGGACGCAGCCGATGTATATCGACCGTCACCCAACACCACCAACTCTCATCAGCCCGCTGGAGATCCCGTCACCATGCGAACCCCATTTTCGACGCTCGTGTTGCTCGCGGCCTTGGCAGTGGCAGGGCCGGTT
>JBJMOX010000108.1:0-3480 GCA_045803515.1 Gemmatimonadales bacterium | reverse complement strand
CGGCACCGAGGACGACCCGACGGAACGTGGCGGAGAGGGACGTTGGCATGCTCGGAGACAATCCTTTCGTGCTGGAGAGGCACAGATATCAGGGCCGGCCCATGGGACTCCCTGGGCCGGCAGATGAAGACGCAGAATCTATCTCTTTAATACGCCCAAATCGGGGCGAAGGGAACCACCGGGCTCCGCCGAGCCGGCTTAGCCGCGGCCGGACACCCGGGCCGTGTCGGCCTTTGGCTGGGGCGCCGCGTTGGAGGACTTCTGCGGCTCCTGCCCCTCCTCGACCGGGAGGACGGGGATGCCGTACACCTTCAGAATCGAATCGATCTGGGGTGCCTTCTTGTCGAGCACGGCCTGGAGGCTGTCCCGGAGGGCCTTGTCGCGTCTCCTGACCGCCATGCCGATGGAGAAGCGGAAGGGCGTGTCACTGAGCGAGTCCTTGGCCGGAAGGGGCTTGAGGACTAGCGGCACCGGGGACTGCTTGGCGTAATAGCCGGCCATCGGCCCCCAAACGATCGCGAGATCCACCTCCTTACTGGCGACGCCCTTGATAATGTCGTCCGGCCGCGAGCCGCCGCCGCTGAAGAAGGTGCTGTATCCTTTGAGATTCCCGACCACGCCGTAACGGCTCAGGGCCATCGCGGGGGGTGAGTTTTCGCCGTCCGACGTATACAGGTTCACCCCGATCTTGAGCTTCTTGAGGCGCGGGTCGGCGAGTGAGGTGATATCCTCCAGCCCACTGCCCTTCCGGCTGACGAAGACATACGCCGACCGATAGTACGGCTTGGTGCCGCCGGCCATGTCCAGGCCGGCCGGCGCCTCCATGGCGACGTCGCAGTACATCCCGTTCAGGATACGGAAATAGCCGCGGCGCGTGGGATACCAGACGTACTCGAGCCTGGTGTTCCACTCCTTGGCGATGAGGTCGGCGATCTTCTGCTCGAATCCCTCACCCTTGTCGTTGGAGGAGGGCAGGTTGTCCGGGTCGGCACAGACCCGGAGGAGACCGGGCTGGAGCGGGGCGGGGCGCTGGGCCCTGGCCGGCTGAGCGGCAAGCCCGAGGGCCGCCAGCGCCGCGCAGCAGGAGAAGTACCGGAGATTCGACATGAGAGAACCTCTCTTCTCGTAGCCAAGAACGACACGGCGCCGGAGCTGACCGCGCCCCGGCGCCGTGCTCATTTCGTAATCTACCCCCAAGGTGACCGGAGGGTATCCCCTCCGGCCATCCGGGGAACCAGCGTGCTACTTGGCCATCGTCGGGTTCTTCAGACCGAAGACGGTGAGGACGCCGCCCTGAGTCGAGAAGTTCCCCGCGTCACCGAAGGCGCCGAGCGCGCCGAGACCGGCGGTCGGATCTTCGGCGCCGATGCCGGCGGCCACGCCGATGCCGGCCCAGCCACCGATGCCGGAATACACGGCCACGTTCTGCGAGCCGTCCGGCGCGGTGTAGGTCATCGGGTTGCCGATGATGCCCGACGGCGTCTTGAACTGCCAGAGGACCTTGCCGGTCTTCTGGTCGACCGCTTTGAGCCAGCCTTCCATGGTGCCGTAGAAGGCCAGACCACCGGCCGTGGTGAGCACCCCGCCGTAGGCCGCGAGGTTCTCCTTGATCTCCCAGTTCACCTTGCCCTTCATCGGATCCCAGGAGATGAACCGGCCACGGTGACCGCCCGGGCCCGGGAACATCCGCACGATCGCGCCGACGTACGGCTGACCGGCGGTGTACTTCACCTCGACGCCCTCATAGTCCATGCAGATGTGGTTCGTCGGGACGTAGAACATCCCGGTGATCGGCGAGTACGCCGAGGGCTGCTGGTCCTTGAAGCCGATGGCGGCCGGGCAGATGCCCTCGCCGTTCTTCTTCGAGGAGGTGCCGAACTTCGGATCCTTGACGGGAACGCCGGTCTCGACGACGCCCTCGACCGGGGTGCCGGTGCCGCCGCTCTTGGCCCAGTTGATCGGGCCGTAGGCGTTGGCGACCATGACCTTGCCATTGGTCCGGTCGACGGTGTAGCCGATGCCGTTGCGGTCGAAGTGCGCCAGCAGCTTCTTGCCGCCGCTCTCGAACAGCACGTTCTCGTTGACGCCGTCATAGTCCCACTCATCGTGCGGCGTCATCTGATAACCCCACGCCGCATGCCCGTTGTCGGGATGACGGGCGAAAATCGTCATCGACCACTTGTTGTCCCCCGGCCGCTGGTCGGGGTTCCAGGTGCCCGGGTTGCCGACGCTGTAGTAGAAGAGGTCCAGCTCGGGGTCGTAGGAGTACCAGCCCCAGGTGGTGCCGCCGCCCCGCTTCCACTCATCGCCCTGCCAGGTCGACACGCCGAGATCCTTGCCCTTGTGCGACGGATAGTTCGCATTCAGGTCGCCGTCGATGAGGACCTCGTTGTCCGGGCCGGTGCTGTAAGCGGTCCACTGGTGCGCACCGCTGTTGGCGTCGAAGGCCGAGACCCGGCCGCGGACGCCGAACTCACCCCCCGAGATGCCCGCGATCACGATTTCCTTGCCCGACTTGGTCTTGATGTAGATCGGGGCGTTGGTCATCGTGGCGCCCTGCTTGTATCCGATGGCCTCGACGCCGGCGTTGGAGTGGTCGGGGTGCTTTGCCTTCCACAGTTCCTTGCCGGACTTGGCATCGAGCGCGATCAGCTCACCCTGCAGTGCCTCGATGTAGATCTTCCCGCTGGGGCTGTAGGCCAGTCCGCGATTCACCAGGTCGCAACACGCGATTGGAATCGCGTCCGGCGACTGATTCGGCACGTACTTCCAGATCTGCGGCGCGCCGGCCTTGGAGAGGTCGAGCGCGTACACGATGTTCGGGAAGGACGTGTTGACGTACATCACGTTGCCGATCACGAGCGGATTGCCCTCATGGCCGCGAAGCGTCCCGGTCGAGAAGGACCAGATCGGCCGCAGCTCCGCCACGTTCGACGTCGTGATCTGCTTGAGCGGGCTGAACCGCTGCAGGCTGTAATCACGGCCGGTCATCGTCCACTCGCCCTCTTTGCCGTCCAGGGTCCACGCCCCCGTTCGGGCCGCTTGGGCGTTGGCGGACGCGGCCACGGCTACCGTCAGCCCTGCCGCCAGCCCGCCGGACAGCACCTTCTGCGTAAAACGGTTCATAACTGACCTCAGGATGAAGGGTGGTTCTACTGCTCTACTGCATTCGGTTGCCGCGTGCTGCGAGTGTCGGACGTGAGGAGCGATGGCGCACCGTCCGGCGGTCCACGCTCGCCGGTCGATGTGGAGCCTCCGGCCGCGCTGAAGCGCCGGAGCCTGCTGCTGCACGCGAGCAATGTCTGAGTGTGAGTGGAACCGGAAAGCGGGAGACGCGAAGCAGGATGGCACTTGGGAGAATCGGGCCGCCATACGCCGCGGGCACCGCGCGGGACCGCGCTGTCCGATGCCGGATTCGAAGTGGAGCCAACGGTGGAAGCGAACGGGGACAAGCCCATCTCACCCCTCAGCGTCGCCGCT
>JBJMOX010000014.1:0-18477 GCA_045803515.1 Gemmatimonadales bacterium | reverse complement strand
AATGCGCGAGCAATGTGGCGCATTGGACCGCCCGAGGCAAGCTCGGTCCGGGCAGCTCCGGCCGCGGCCGCCGGCCTGACCGCCGGTCGTCTGGGACCAGGCTCACCGACCCGGCGCGGCCGGGGCGATAGGATGTCCGGGTACTCTGTAACCCTCAACTCCTGTCGAGAGGTGCACCGTGCTCACCATCCGTCGCCACGCCGTCGTGCTCTCCATCGCCGCCGCCGGATTCAGCGGCCTCAGCGGATGCGCCCGCAACGCCCAGCGGGGTCTGGTGATCGGCGCAGCCGGCGGAGCCGTGATCGGGGGCGTCATCGGGAAGGTTTCGGGCTCGACCGCCAAGGGCGCCATCATCGGCGCCGCGGTCGGCGGGGCCGCCGGCGCAATCATCGGCGACCAGATGGACCGGCAGGCCCACGAGCTCAAGCAGAACATCCCCGGCGCCACCGTCGAGCGGGTGGGCGAGGGCATCCAGGTCACGTTCGCCTCGGGCCTGCTCTACGACTTCGACTCGGACGCCGTGAAGCCCACGGCCCGGACCAATCTCCGGGCGCTGGCCCAGAGCCTGGAGAAGTATCCCGGCTCCGACCTCCTCATCATCGGCCACACCGACAGCGTCGGCACGGCCGAGTACAACAAGGGACTGTCGGTGCGGCGGGCGGATGCGGCGGCGGAGTACCTGGTGTCGCAGGGCGTGCAGCGATCGCGGATCGGCACCGGCGGACTGGGAGAGGAGGAGCCCGTCGCCAGCAACGCCACCGACGCCGGCCGCGGGCAGAATCGCCGGGTCGAGGTGGCGATCTATGCCAGCGAGAAGCTGCGCGAGGAGGCGAAGAAACGCGCGGGAACCGCCGGAGCAAAGTGAACCGGCGAGGGGCCCTCCTGGGGTTGGTGGCTAGGCGCGTGCCCGGGAAATCCGGGCACGCATGTGCTCATAGGCGGCCGCGCTCAGCGCCGCGACCACCAGGCCCAGTCCCCACCCGCCCAGGACGTCCGTGGTCCAGTGCACGTCCAGGTAGATCCGGCTGAGTCCGACGAGCAGCGGCCCGAGGAACCCGAGAAGCAGGGCGGCGCCGTGGGAGAGGAGCCGCTCGCGGGCCAGGACGTAGGAGAGGGTGACGAGCACGGCCGTCGAGGCCGTCGCGTGTCCGCTGGGGAAGGAATAGGACACCAGGTGTAGAGCCACCGCCCCCGCGGGACGAACGCGCTGGAAGAAATCCTTGATCCCGACGAAGAGCGCGGTTGCGACCGCAGGAGCGGTGACCAGGACCGCGGCGATGTGCCGTCCTCGGCTTCTCCAGAGCCAGGCCGCCATGATGACCGCCAGCCAGCCCAGCGCGTTGGCGGACCCGATAAAAGTGATGAGCCGAAACGCTGTGGACACGCCCGCGATCTGGTGGGCCAGCACCCACGACCGGACGGCGTCGTCGAAGCCCCCGGTCTCCCGCTCGAAGACCTCGCTGCCCACTCTGGCGAAGAGCAACAGCCCCAGCAGCGAGACCAGGACGATCGCGATCCAGTGCCAGGCCAGCGCCTCGAACCAGAGCGCCACCCGCTGGCGATGGCGCCGCCAGGGACGGCCGGAGGCCGGCACCGGCGGCTAGCCGGCTCTCCGCGAGTCGAGGCTCGCCGGCCCGGCGCCGTTGCCGGCCAGGAAGGCCCAGATGAGGGCGTAGAGGAGCGGGAGCTCGCCGTGGTTCTGGATCGGCGCGCCGCCCTGGGGCAGGTGCACCGTCGCGAACGCGTAGAGCATCTCGAGCACCAGGACAGCCGCGACCGGGCGAGTGAAGAGTCCCAGGACCAGGAGCAGTCCACCCCCGGACTCGAGCACGCCGGCCAAGCCCATCAGGGAGACCAGGGGAACCGTGCCCCCGGACGGCCCCATGCCGCCGAACATTCCGAACAGCTTCTGAAGGCCATGCTCCATGTAGAGCAGCCCGGCGCCGATGCGCAGGAGCGCGTGGAGCCAGGGTGCCCAACGCGCGGCCAACGCGCGCGCAGGCGCGCCCCCCGCGGCCGTGGATCTCCCGGGGGCGTATGCGTTCGTCATGGTAGCTCCTCCAGTGGCCCGGTCGTCCCGGGCAGAGTCCGGATGTCGGACGTGAGTTTACGGCACGACCCGGGGGGCACGATAGGTTTCCCTGGAGGTGCGAGCCGTGAGCAGGGTCACCTGCCCATTGAACCTGGACGATGGATGGAGTTCCCATGACGTTGGATTCATTCTCCACCACTCGCCTCGTGGCCGAGCGTCTGGCCGCCGCACACCTGCCCCAGCTTCGGCGCATGGATCAGGACGAGATGTTCATGGCGCGGCTCGGAGGTGTGCGGGACAGCCGAGGGACGGAGACCTACCTGGCCTGGAACCTGGAGCACTGGGCGGAGTACGGCTACGGACTCTGGATGCTCCGTGAGGCCGTGACCGGCGCCATGGTCGGCCGCGCCGTGCTGCGCCACGTGGACGTGGAGGGGGTCGATGAGGTGGAGGTCGGCTACGGGTTCATCCCCGAGGCCTGGGGCCGAGGGCTGGCCACCGAGGTGGCCGTCGCTTGCGTGGGGATCGGGCGAGACCGGGTCGGCCTGGAGTCGATGGTGGCGATCACGCTCCCCGACCACGCGGCCTCCCAACGGGTAATGCGGAAAGCGGGGCTGAGCTACGAGCGGGACTTCCTTCACCTGGGAGTACCGCACGTGCTCTTCCGCACACTCGGGGTCAAGGGGCCAGTACGAGCAGTATGAACGTGCCTGGCACCACGCTCGGACGGGGACGAGGCTGCTCGGCCGTGGCCGCCGGGGTCGGTCCGAAGTTCGCGGTCACCGTGAACAGACGATGGGTTCTCTGGTCCAGCGCCATGGTGCGGGCACCGCGCCGGGTGGGTGCCGTGGCGACCACGCGGAACGCCGCCGGGCTGTCCTCGTGGACCACGGTGATGCTGCCGTCGCCATTGGAGGCGAAAGCCAGCCCGGTGGCGGGGTCGAACGCGGCGCCGTCCACCCCCTCACCGATCGGTACCGTGGCAAGGACACTGCCCGCCGCCGCATCGGAGATGGCCATCAGCCGGTTGCGGCAGACGCTGAACAGGCGATGATGCGCCCGGTCGATGGCGAGGCCCGTCGGTTCCGCGCAAGGTGCAATGGACCATGAGCGGGACACCCGCATTCCAACCGGATCGATCTCCGCGACTCTCCCCTGATTCTCGAGGTTGACGTACACCTTCCCGTCGCCGGCGCTGACGCCGAACTCGGGCTTGCCACCGAGCGGAATCGAGCCGACGGACTTTCCAGAGGCCGGGTCGATCACGGTCGAGGAGCCGGCGTCGCCGTTGAAGGTGAGCACGCGTTTGGATGCCGGGTCGTAGAGCACAGCATCCGCGTCCTCCGCGGCCGGGATTCGTGCGAGCACCCGCAAGGTGCCGAGGTCGAACATCGTGACGCTGCTGTCGCGGCCCGAGGTGGCGAAGCCGCGACCCAGCTCGTTCACCAGGGCGATGCCGTGCGCGCCGTCGAGCCCGGGGATCTCGCCGAGTGACTTCCCGCTCTCCGGGTCGACCACCATGACCCGCGTCTGTCGCGCGATGAATAGGCGGTGGGCCGCGGTATCGAAGACGATGTAGTCCCATCGCCCGTCGCCGCCGAGGCGAATCTCCTTGACGACATGGTAGCCGGCGGGAGCCGCCTGCGCGGCCAGGCGGGAGGACCCGGCGGCGCCGAGCAAGGCGGCCGCGAGCGCGAGGCAGCGCGCGAGCCGCGGGAAAAGCGACATGGGTTTCATGGAAGGTTCCTTGGCCCGAGGGTGTACCCGCTGCCGCGCCACGCGACCAGCAGGGTCGGAACCACGTACAACGTGATCGGGGTGGACAGTGCCAGACCGCCGATGACGGCGAGCGCGAGCGGCCGCTGTAGCTCGCTCCCCGCCCCCAGGCCCAGGGCCAGGGGCAGCAGTCCGAAGAGGGTACAGAGTGTGGTCATGAGAATCGGACGCAGGCGGACCCGGGCGGCCTCCCGGATGGCCGGTTCCAGCGCCAGGCCGTCGGTCCGCATTCGATGCCGGGTGAAGTCGAGCAGGATGATGCCGTTCTTGACGATCAGCCCGACGAGCAGGATGAGCCCCATGAAAGAGGAGACGTTCAGCACGGTGCCGGTCAGCAGCAGCAGCCCCGCGGCCCCGACGAACGAGAGCGGCGCCGCCAGCAGCACGACGATCGGCTCGAGGAACGACTGGAACTGGATCACCATCACTCCGACGACGCTGGCGGCCGCGAGGCCGAGCACCAGGAGCAACGCCCGGAACGCCTCCTGCTGGCCGGCGTACTGGCCGCCCAGCTCGACCCGGACGCCCGCGGGCGCGGGCAGCCGCGCCAGCACGGCTCTCACGTCCGCAATCACTCCGCCGAGGGAGCGGCCGCTCACGTCGGCCGTCATCCGAATCATCTGCTGTTGATTCTCTCTCAGGAGCTCCGCCCTGGTCTCCAGCGGATGGAATCGGGCCAGCGCTCCCAGGGGTGAGGTGGCCTCCGACGGCGCGGACACAACCGGCAGGGTCGCGAGCTGGCGCGGGTCGAAGCGCACGGAATCGGGGGCACGGACCCGCACGCCAATCGACCGGTCTTCCAGTCTGAGCTCTCCGGCCGGCACGCCGAGCAGGGCCCCACTGACCGCGGTGCCCACCTGGTCCGGCGTGAGTCCGAGCCGGTTGGCCTCCGCGGCGTCGATCGTCATCTCCAGCTCCGCGCTCGGCTCGCTCACCCCATCGAACATGTCCTCCAGGCCATCGATCCTCCCCAGCCGGGGCCCGAGCGCTCGGGCATACCGCTCCAGCTCGGCCAGGTCCGCGCCGAAGAGCTTGATCTCTACCGGGCGCGCCGCACCGGCGAGGTCGTTGATGACGTCGGAGAGAATCTGTACGAACTCGACATGGAGCCGGGGGACCGCCCCGGCGATCTTCCCGCGCAGCTCATCGATGACCTCGAATGTCGAGCGTCCGCGCGCGCGCTCTGGCAACAGCCGGGCCACGATGTCCCCCCGGTTCTGCTCGGTCGCGAACAGGCCCAGCTCGGCACCGGTGCGGCGCGAGGTGCCGACGATCTCGGGCGTGCGGGCGAGCAGCAGCTCCACGATGTGCACCTGGCGGTCGGTCTCGTCGAGCGCCGTGCCGCCCGGGCTCCAGTAGTCGAGGACGAACGCGCCCTCGTCGATTTCGGGCAGAAAGCCCGTTCCGACGAACCTGAGGGCGAGATAGCCCAGGACGACGAGCAGGGCCGCGGCGCCGACGATGCTTCGCGGGCGGCGGAGCAGCGCGCCGAGCGAGCGCTCGTATCGCTCGGAGAGCCGGTCGATGGCGCCGCCGATCCGCTCGAGAGCCGCGGCGGCTCCCCGGCGTGCGGGCTCCGCGTCCCGGAGCGCTTCCTCCCGCACCAGCTGCTCGCTGAGCAGCGGGATCAGAGTCAATGCCAGGACCAGCGAGACAAGGACGGCGATGGTCAGGGTGATCGAGAGTGCGTGAAAGAACTGCCCCACCACGCCTTGCAGGAGTCCGAGGGGCAGGAAGACGACCACCGTGGTGATGGTCGAGGTCGTCACCGGCATGACCAGCTCGGCCAGCGCCGTTCGGATGGCTGTCCGGCCACCGGGATCCAGCCGCCGGTGCCGGACGATGTTTTCGGTGATCACCACCGCATCGTCAATGACCAGGCCGACTGCGATCGCCATGGCGCCAAGCGTCATCAGGTTGAAGGTCTGCCCCATCAGGGACATCACGAAGATGGTGATGGCCATGGTGACTGGGATGGCGGAGGCACTGATCGCGGTAATGCGCACGTGGCGGAGGAAGACCAGCAGGACGATGACCGCCAGGAGCGCGCCGACCAGCATCGCATCCCGCACCGACGCAACCGCATCGCGCACCAGCCCGGCCTGGTCGTAGACCGGCTTGAGGCGAACGCCGGCCGGCAGCGTGCGGGAGAGCGAGGTCGCGAGGCGCGCGATGCTGTCGGCGACATCGAGCGTGTTGGCCCCCACCTGGCGAGTGACGTTGATCAGGGCCGCGGGGTGTCCGTCACCGGCGATGATCCGCACCCGATCCTCGGTGCCGGAGGACACCGTGGCGATGTCGCGCACCCGGAGCCCGTGCCCCAGCACCACGTTCGCAATGTCTTCCGGGGCATGAGCCTCGTGGGAGGCGACGATGAGATACTGCCGGTAGTCGGCCGGGAGCCGCCCGACCGCGGCCACCGTGGTGGCTCGCCGGATCGCCGAGGCCAGGTCGTCGAACGTCATCCCCTGGGCCGCGAGCCGTCCCGGGTCGGCGACCACCTCCAGCTCCCGCACGTCGCTGCCCTGGACGTCGACCCGTCCGACTCCGGGTACCCGGGAGAAGAGCGGGCGCAGCTGGTAGCGGGCGATATCGTACAGCCTCGCGGGGTCGCCGCCCTCCAGGTTGTAGGAGAGGATCGGGAAGAGCGACGGGGTGAGGCGCTCGACCTGGAGGTCGAGCTCGGGCGGAAGCTGGGAACGCACCTGGTTCACCCGCGCTTGGACCTGCTGCAGCGCGTAGGCCATGTCCGTGGCTGGCGCGAAGGTGATGGTCACCTCGTCGGCGCCGCGGATGGAGCGCGACTGCACCCGTGTCACCCCGGGCACGCTGCTGACCGCCTCCTCGATCGGGCGGGTGACGGCGAACAGGATCTGCCGAGCTCCGAGGGCCGTGCCCTGGGCGACCACCGTGATGCGGGAAAAGGTGAGCTCCGGGTAGATCGCCGAGGCAAGGCGGAACGCCGTCCACACGCCGGCCGCGCTCAGCAGCGCGACCACGAGGTAGATGAAGCGACGCTGGGCGGCGACCAAGCCGAACAGGGAGCGGCGGCGGGGAGGGTCGAGGGTCATGAGCTGTCCGGCAGTATTCGCACACTGTCCTCGACGCCATAGGCACCGGCGGTCACGATCCGCTCTCCGGGGGTGAGCCCGCCGGTGACTTCGACCAGCGAATCCGTTCGACTGCCGAGGACGACGCGGCGCGACTGGGCCAGACCCTGGCGATCGACCACGAAGACCTTGAAGCCCGCACCCTCGGGAACCAGCGCCGGGAGCGGGATCGTGATCGCGTGAGCGCGGGTGGCAACCGTGATGCGGCCGAAGAGCGTCTCGCCGAAACGGAGCCCGGACCGGGCCTCAGGCGCCCGACTTCGGATGGCCACGGTCCGTGTCGCGGAATCCACGATGCCGCCCACCTCGAGGACCATCCCTTGGCCCAGCGGCTGGCCGCGCGACGACTGGCCCGCACGGAAGGAGATCGAGTCGTTCGCGCGGATCCGGGCGGCGTCGGCCGGCGCCACGCTCAGCACCACGTCGATCGCGGCCGGATCGGCCACCTCCACCAGGCGCTGGTTCGCATCCACCGATGCGCCCAGGATGGCGTTCATCTGGGTGACCACGCCATCGATGGGTGACCGCAGCACCGACAGCGTCTCAGCCCGGCGGGCGCTCACCGCTTCCGCCCTCGCCCGCGCCAGCTCGGCCGCGGCGCGCTCCACTTCCTTGCGGGGCGTGATGCCTGCCTCGACCAGGCGCTGGGCCCGCTGGTGGGCGCGCTGCGCTGTCTCCAGTGCCGCCTCCGCGCTCTCGGCCGAGCTCCGGAACTGCGCCTGGTCCAGCTCCACCAGCCGCTCGGCGCGCCGGACGTGCTGGCCCGCGGCCACGAAGACGTTGGCGACTCGGGCGGGTGCTGGGGCGCTCAAGACCGCCACATGTCCCACGCGGGGCACCACGGTTCCGATCGCGTCGAGCGTTTCGCTGAAGAATCCCGCGGCCACCACGGCTGTCCCGGCGTTAACGGCAGGGCGCGCCGCGGAATCGCGGCCGCCGGCCTCGTTGCCCGGCGGGCCGCACGCGGCCGCCAGGCACAGGACGATCGCGGTCGGCAGCCTGGCGAGGCTCATGGAGCCGGGGCCGTCTCGGTGGTGAGGCCGAAGAGCCGGGCGGTCGCTCCCGCGATCCAGGCGCGAGCGAGATCGTCGACGAACTGCGCGCGGATGTCGCGGACGTTCCTCTGGGCTTCCAGCACGCTGGGGAGGGATGTTTCCCCTTCGCGGTAGGCGGTCAGCGACATGGCGGCCACCCGCTCCGCGGACTGGAGCAGCGACCGGTCCCGTAAGACCTTCGCCAGCGCGACCTCCTGTTCGCGAACGGCGTGCGCCAGACGGGACGTGCCTTCGCTCTGGGCAACGGCCAGCTCCGCCCGCGCACGTCCCCGCTCGGCCTCCGCCTGGGCGAGGGGCCCCTGATTGCGGTTGAGGAGGGGAAGCGGTATCGAAAAACCCACGGTCGGAAGAATGCCCGGCTCGGCTCCGCTGGGGTCGCCAGTTTCGAATCCGGCCGTGAGACTTGGCGTTGGAAGCGCGCTGCGGTGCTGCAGGCGGGCCCCCCAGTCGGCGGATCTGAGGGTTGCCTCCGCCGCGGCGATCTGGAGGGGCGCGCCGCCCGGCTTGGTGCTGTCTACCCCGGGCGCCGCCGCGAGTGAGTCGGCTACGGCAATCGTCACCCGGTCCGCCGGCAGACCCATGAGCGCCTGAAGGTCCAGCAGGGCCGACAGGAAGGCCAGCGAGTCCGCGGCGGCCGCGTTGGCCTGCTGGCCGGCGCTCAGGGTCGCGAGCTCGACATCCAGATCGCTCGCGTCGCCGGCGTCGCGCCGGGCGACCGCCATCCGGTGCAGGCTGTCGGCGTCCTCCGCATTGCGTCTCGAGAGTCTCGCGTGGGTGTGGGCGGCGACGGCACGGGTGTAGCTGGTGTCCGCCTCGACCGCGAGCGCCGCCCGGTCGAACTCGAAGCGATATCGGGCGGCGAGCCGTCCCGCTTCCGCGGACCCCACCCGGCTCTGGCGCAGCCAGGGGTATCCCAGCGGGAGCTCGAGCGTCGCGTGGTACTGCGGGGTCGATTTGGAGTAGCTGGCAGCGAGGACCGGGTTCTGCCGGACGCGGGCGGACACGAGCTGAGCCGCTGCCGCTGAAGTGTCGGCCCGCGCCAGTCCCAATCGCGGGCCATGAGCAAGGGCCGCCTGGACCGCGGCCTCGCGGGAGACGACCGCGGGCACGTCCTGCGCGGCGGCCCGATGTGCCGCGACGATGCAGATCGCCAGCGCGAGACTCCGGATCTCAACCGCACTCGTCGAGCTCACGGTGAGGAAGCATACCGGTCGAAGCTGTCAGCAGGATTACAGCGGGGCGGGATCCGGGGCGGGGAAGTGGACTTCCACCCGCGTGCCCCGGCCGAGGGCGGAGGTCACCTGGATATCGGCGCCGTGTATCCGGGTGATCCAGCGGGCGATGGAGAGTCCCAGGCCGGCGCCATCGCCGGAGCGCGAGGGGGGGACACGGGTGCGCGCCGGATCGCCTCGATAGAAGCGCTCGAAGATGTGCGGCAGCTGGTCCTCGGGTATCCCGATCCCGCTGTCCTCTACCACCAGAGAGGGCCGGCTCATGGGCCCGCCGACCCGGATCCGCACGCGACCACCCGGCTCAGTGAACTTCACCGCGTTGTCCAGCAGGATCATGACCAGCTGCCGGAGCAGGGCGGCGTCGCCTTCGACAAGCGCCTCGGCGAACTCGTCGACTTCCAGGCTGATCCCGTGGGTTTCAGCGACGGCCTGCGCTGCCTGGATGGCATCGAGGGTCAGATCGTCCAGGTAGATGCGCCGCCGTTCGACGGGGCGCTCGCCGGTGTCGGCCCGGGCCAGCGTCAGGAGATCCTCGACGATGCGACCCAGCCGCCGGGCTTCCGATTCGATGCCGCTGATCGCGGCGACGTAGGTCGCCGCCTCCCGGGGCTGCTGCAGGGTCACTTCCGCCCGGCTCCGAAGCACGGTCAGCGGCGTGCGCAGCTCGTGCGCAGCATCGGCCATGAAGCGGCGCATGTGCTCGATAGTCGCTTCCACCGGGGCCGTCGACTTCCGCACCAGCAGCCAGCCCCCGGCCGCCACAAGGAGAAGGGCGGCCAATCCCGCGCCGCCGAACGCCGCGATGAGGGCGGCGTAGCGATCCTGCAGCTCGACGTTGTTCCCCACCACGATTGCTACGAGCGGTGCGCCATTGGACAGTCGGAAGCGTTCCGCGTGGAGCCTGAGACTCTCCTTCCCCGTGGTCGCGTGCTCGGTATCCAAGCGACCGGCTCGTGCGGCCCGGCGTCCGGCATCCTGGATCCACCCGTCCGCCCGGGCGGGCTTCACCGGCCGTCCGTCGACACCCACCAGATACAGACTCCGGTCGGGTATGTGGAGCTCGTCAACCGCGTCGACCACACTGCCCTGGACGGTGCGGGCCTCCATCTCCCGGATCCTGGCTGCCTGGACCAGCTCCGCCGTCGCTTCCAGCAGAGAGGCGTCCAGCTGCCGCGAGAGCTGGTGTCGGACGACGAGAAAGAGCCCGCCTCCGAGCAGCGCGAGAATGCCGCAGAAGGTGGCCGCGTACCACGCGGTGAGACGGAGCCGAAGCCGGGCCAGCGATTGAAGGGGCATGCGCGCCGCGTGGCCGGTCAGGGTCCGAAGCGGTAGCCGGCGCCCCGCAGAGTATGGATGAGCTTGGGCTCAAAATCGTCGTCGATCTTGGCGCGCAGCCGGCGCACCAGTACCTCGAGCACGTTGGTGAAGGGGTCGTGGTTCTCGTCCCAGACATGCGCGGTGATGGCGGCGCGGTCGGCCACCTGATCCCGATGGAGCAGGAAGAACTCGAGCAGGGCGAACTCCTTGGCCGTGAGCTCGATGGGGCGGGTATTCCGGCGGACCCGGCGGGCGCGGAGATCGACCTCGAGATCGGCCACTCGGATGGTCTCGGACAGTAAGGCGGGTGGCCGGCGTGCCAGCGCGCCCACCCGCGCTACCAGCTCACGGAACGCGAACGGCTTGGTCAGGTAGTCGTCCGCCCCGACCTCGAGCCCGAGGACCCGGTCGTCCAGGGTATCCCGCGCGGTCAACATCAGAATCGGGGTGGCGACGCCCTCGGCTCGCACCTCCCGGCAGAGTTGGGTCCCGCTGCCACCGGGCAGCATGACGTCGAGGACGATCACGTCGAACGTCCCCAGCCGGACCCGGGTCCTCGCCGCGGCGAAGCTCTCGGCGCGGACAACCTGATGTCCGTGCTCGGTGAACCCGGAGACCAGCACCGCGGCGAGCTCGGGGTCGTCCTCCACCAGGAGAAGGCGCATGCCTCGAATCTAGCGGCGCGGCGCGCTCGCCCGCTGCTCGGCGGCCGCTATCTTTACCCGAATGCCCGGTCCTGACTCCGACATCTTCATCCGTCCGGCCGTGGCCGGCGACAGCGCGGCGCTCGCCCGCCTGCGGTATGAGTTCCGGGCCGGTGTCGAGCCGCCCGCGGAGTCCGAGACCGCATTCATCGAGCGCTGCACGGCCTGGATGGGCGAACGGCTCCGAGCCGGAGCGAGCTGGCGGTGCTGGGTGGCCCAGGCGAGCGGCGCGATCGTCGGCAGCGCGTGGCTCCAGCTCATCGAGAAGCTGCCCAACCCGGTGGCGGAGCCGGAGCTGCACGGCTACATCAGCAGCCTCTACGTGCAGCCCGCTCAGCGCGGAGCCGGGGTCGGCTCGCTGCTTCTGGCCGCGTGTCTCGGCGAATGTGAGGCGCAGGCGGTCGACGCGGCGATTCTGTGGCCCACGCCGCGCAGCCGGAGTCTCTACGTCCGCCACGGCTTTGCCGTCCGGGACGACCTGATGGAACGGAGAGGGTGAGGCGGTTCGGCCGCGGGCTCCTGCTCTGGTCAGCAGTCGTCACCCACGCGGCCGCGGCCCAGGACCGGATCCTCGCCGATACGATACTGGCGCCGAGTCTCGGGCACCGCGCGGTGTACCGGGTGGTGCTGCCGGAGGGCTACGACTCGGGGTTCCGCTATCCGGTACTCTGGCTGCTGCACGGCTACGGCGGTGACGAGACCGATTGGCTTCGGCAGACCGACCTCGTCCACCAGCTCCGGCGTTACCCGATCCTGGTCGTCCTGCCCAGCGTCAAGAACTCGTTCTACGTCAACTCCCGGGCCGATCCCGCCTCGCGCTACGAGGACTTCGTCATGCGCGATCTGCATGACGATGTGGTCCGGCGGTACGCCGTCGATACCCTGCGCGAGGGGATCGCGGGCCTGTCGATGGGAGGCTATGGCGCGCTCATGCTCGCGTTGCGCCATCCGCGCCGCTATCGCTTCGCTGGCGTGCTGAGCGGTGCCCTCCTCGTGCCATCTCCTCTGGAGCGGGAGGACACGCTCGCAGTCGGCCTCCTCCCCGCCATCGACTCGGCGTTCGGTCCCGAGCCCAATCCACACCGCCGGGCCCACGATCCTTTCGTCCTGTTCCGCCGGACGCCTGCCCCGGAGCTTCCCTACCTCTACTTTCTCATCGGCAGCGGGGACCCGTTTCCCACCTTTCTCCCCAGAAACCGGGCGCTCACTGATTCACTGCGCGTCTACGGGGCGCGCTACGAGTACCACGAGGTCCCCGGCGGCCATGATTGGGGAGTCTGGGGCGGTGCGTTCCCTCGCTCCTGGCCCGCTTCTGGGTCGAGGTCACGGCCCCGCAGCGCCGGCCACCTCCGTAGCTGCTGGCACGCACCGTTCGCTCAGAGCGAAGCACGGAGAGACACGTACCTCGGCAGGGCCGAGGATCTGGGCCTGTCGGGTGCTGCCGACTGCGATGAGTATTGGTGGGGTTGGCTGCGACGAGGCCGATCGATCGCGATGGAACGGACGCCGAGGTGGCGCCATCTCGTGTGCCGGACGCGCGACTCAGCCCGACCCGTTCTGGTGCGCGCCGTTGCCCGATCCGGCTACCGCCTCCAGCATCGGCATGCCCGCCTTGGCGGAGCCGCCGAGATCGAGCACCCGGTCCACACCGGTGGCGGTGATGGCGAAGGCCCCGCTCTCGGTGCGCTGAATCCAGCCGTTTTCTCTGAGATACCAGAGGTGGAACTTCATGTGCTCCTCCGGACAGCCGAGGAGGCGCTCGAGCTCCACCACGCCGATGCCTGGACGGTCGGGATCGTTCCGGCGGGCGGCGTACAGCAGCGACAGAGCCGCAACCCGCACCCGGCGGTCCGCCGCTACGTCATTGGCGGAGGTTTCCTGATCGAAGATCCGCCAACGGGTTTCGCGCACCCGCTCGAACACCGCATCGTACTTGGCGCGCAGCTTGGGCTGGGACAGCACCCGGAACGCTTCCATGACCACCTTGAAGCGCTCGGGGTCGCCGCTCTCGGTGTTGTCCGGATGAAAGCGCTTGGCCAGGTGCCGGAAAACGCGCTGGATCGTCTCGTGATCGGCCCGGGGCGATACCTGAAGGACCTCGTAGTGGTCCGCGTTTTCCAAGGCGTCCATGTCGCACCGGGGGAAGGTGTGGGCGAACGAGCCGCTGTGAATCAGAGTATCGGCAGCGTAGCCGGTTCTCGCGAGGCTCGCTTGTCGGTACGGAGCCAAGCAGGTTCCACGCCGCCGAACGGGGCACCATCCTGCCGCCGAGCTCCCGCCGGGCGCGGCCCATTAACTCCAAGTGTTTGAAGAAGATGGATGCGTGGATTTGGCAGGCTACCCGCCGCCCGGCGGTTCCTCGCGCGGGGGAAGATGCATTGAGGGATCGCAATCGGCCCGGCGGCCGGCCACGATCGAGCCGGAGGGTCCAGCCGCGTCTTGACGCGCGAGGGCAGTTGCGAAACCTTAGAGCTACCCCACCCCTGCCCCTCGCCGCCTGGCGGAGGCTTCATGCCATACATGACCCGGGACTTGACCCCGGCACTCCGCGCAGCGCTTGCGCGGTTTCCCAACCTCGCCCCCGATCCCGATCGCCTGGCCGAGCAACTCGCGCCCGCCCTGTCGGAATGGCTCACCGGAAGGGTTCCGAGCGATGACGTGCTCGGCCTCATCGGTTCGAACGACACCGAAAGCATCGAGACCCTCGTGCTCACCAGGATTGCTGGCCACCCCGACGGGCGAAAGCCGGGTCTCCTTCCCGATACGCTCGCCGTCATGACCGGACTTCCATCGGCCGAGCTGGGGCACGCCGTGAGCGCGTTGGTTCAGAGTGGTGAGCTGGTACGGGACGCCTGGCTGGTGCGCCTCCCCGACGCGAACGATCTGGTGTCTCGCCCGGGCGAATCCTATGGCAAGGCCCCCCAGGCCCGTCTGGTTGCCGAAGAAGATCGGCTCGGCAGTGACCGGCGGGGCGGGCCCGATCGCCGGCAGGTCGGCGAGCGCCGGCTCTTCGATCGGCGGCAGCCCGAGGGCTGACGGCTCTTTCGGCGCTCGCCAAGCGCCCGGGCGAGTGATAGGTTATCGCTTTCCCGGAGGAGCCATGGACAGCGCCGCGCTGCTGACGGTCTATCGTTTTACGCACCTCTCGCTCGAGCGCAACCTCCAAGGCCTCACCGATGAGGAGGCGCTCGTGGCTCCCGGGGCCGGGGGCAACTGCGTGAACTGGCTGGTCGGGCACATCCTGCTCTCTCGCGACGGGCTGCACGCGCTGCTGGGCCTTGCGCCGGCCTGGGATGCCTCGCTGCCGAGCAGCGAGCCCTATCGGCGTGGGTCGCACGGCCCCATGCCCGACGGGGTCCCCACGCTCGCTTTGCTCCGAGTGGCGCGCGAGCGCTCGCAGGCACAGGTGCTGGAACGGCTGGAGCAGGTGAGTGCCGACCGATTGGCCGAGCGAGTGAGCGAGACCATGACAGTGGCCGAACGGCTCGGCTTCTTCGGCTTTCACGAGGCTTACCACGTGGGACAGGCGGGCCTCTCCCGGCGCCTCCTCGGCAAGGCCGGCGCGATCGCCTGAGCCTCGTGCCCGAATCGGTTCTCCCCCTCGAGCGTTGGCCCGCGCTGCCCGCCCGGCTGCGCGACTTCCTGGCCGAAGCGGTGCAGCGCTGCCGGGCGACACCATCGCTCGTCGGTCTGGCCGCGGGCGGATCTTTCGCGGGCGGCGGGCTGGATGAGTACTCGGATCTTGACCTCGTGGTGCTGGTCGATCCTGCGGCCTGGCCACTCGAGCCCGCCGATCGGCTCGCGCTCGCCCAAGGGCTGGGACCACTGCTCGCCGCTTTCAGTGGGGAGCACGTGGGCGAGCCGCGGCTCCTCATCTGCCTGTACGGCCCTCCCCTCGTCCACGTTGACCTCAAGTTCATCCGCCCGGACGACCTGGTTCCCCGGGTCGAGGATCCGGTGGTGCTCTGGGAACGCGACGGCGGGGTCGACAGGGCGCTGGCCCGGGGGAAGGCCGAATACCCGTCTCCGGACCGGCAGTGGCTGGAGGACCGCTTCTGGGTCTGGATTCACTATGGAGCGGCCAGGCTCGGCCGAGGAGAGATCTTCGAAACTCTCGACATGCTCGCATTCCTGCGTGGGCGCGTGCTCGGGCCCATGGCCCTCGAAGCGGCGGGGGCGCGCCCGACCGGTGTCCGCCGGATAGAGTCGGCCGCACCGGAGACGACGATCAGGCTGCGCGAAGTGGTGGCAGGATACGATCCAGCGGATTGCGCTCGCGCGCTACGCGCGGCAACCTCACTCTATCGAGACCTGCGCGCCCAGCGCCCTGCGCCAGGTCTGGTGAGCCGCGGCGGAGCCGAGGCTGCAGCGCTCGAATATCTGGCCGAGGTCGAGGCCAAGTTGGCGTGTGATGACGGAACGTGAGCCGGTGGCCATCGTGACCGCCGCGAGCCGGGGCATGGGCGCGGCCTGCGCCCGGGAGCTGGCCCGCCGGGGCTACCGGCTCGCGCTGCTGGCGCGATCGGCCGACGTGGAGGTTCTGGCCGCCGAGCTGGACGCGATCGCGGTGCGCGGCTCGGTGACGGATCCGGGTGCGCTGGCACGCGTCGTGGAGGCGGCTGGCACGCGGTTCGGCCGGATCGATGCGGTGGTGAACAACACTGGCCACGCGGCCAAAGGCGACCTGCTGAGCCTGAGCGACGAAGAGTGGCACGCCGGGCTCGATCTGCTGCTCCTCGGCGTGGTGCGGATGGCGCGGCTGGTGACACCCTTGATGGTGACGCAAGGAAGCGGAGCCCTGGTCAACACCTCTAGCTTCGCGGCCGCCGAGCCGGGACTCGGCAATCCGGTCTCGTCGACGCTGCGCGCCGGCCTGGGCAACTTTGCCAGGCTCCACAGCCAGCGTTACGCCTCTCGGGGGGTGCGAATGAACAACCTGTTGCCAGGCTGGATCGACACCTATCCGGTGGCTCCTGAGGCGTTGGCCGCGATTCCTTCAGGCCGGCCCGGGACAGCGGACGAGGTGGCTCGGGCCGCGGCATTCCTGGTGTCGCCGGAGGCGAGCTACATCACGGGTCAGAGCCTGCTGGTGGATGGCGGGCTGGTCCGGGCGGGCTGAGCAGTGACGATGATCGTGACGCCGCAGACGCTGGAGGGCCGTCACGTGCGGCTGGAGCCGCTTACCCTGGACCACCTGGGCGGGCTCGCCATGGTAGGGCTCGACCCGGAGCTCTGGCGGCTCACGACGACGCGGATCTCGGGCCCGCCTGACCTGGAGCGCTACGTGGCGGATGCCCTGGCGGAGCAGCGGGCCGGCACCGCACTGCCATTCGCGACGGTATGGCGAAAGACGGGTGAGATCATCGGCAGCACGCGATTCGGAAATGTCGCCCCCTCCCACCGGCGAGTCGAGATCGGCTGGACCTGGCTCGGCCGCCAGTGGCAGCGCACCGGAGCCAACACCGAGGCGAAGTACCTGATGCTCTGCCATGCCTTCGAAGTGTGGGGGTGCCGCCGGGTGGAGTTCAAGACCAGCACCCTCAATCAGCGATCCCGGGCCGCGATCCGGCGGCTGGGAGCGGTGGAGGAGGGCGTGCTTCGATGTCACATGATCAACGACGATGGCTCCCGCCGCGATTCGGTCTACTACTCCATCATCGCGGACGAGTGGCCCGACACCAGGCGGCACCTCGAACGCCTGCTGACGGGGCACGAATCAGGCTGAAGCCGAGTGTCACTGCCCCAGCTCCGCCATCTCCTCGGGCGAGAGCCGGATCTCCGCGGCGGCGACGTTCTCCTCGAGGTGCTCGGTGGACGAGGTCCCCGGAATCACCAGCACGGCGGAGGAGCGCTGGAGCAGCCACGCGAGCGCGATTTGATAGACCGTGGCCCCGTGGCGCCGCGCTGCTCGCGCCAGCGGCCCCTGCTCATCCAGGCGCCCGGCCGAGAGTGGAAACCAGGGGATGAAGGCGAGCGCCTCGCGTTCGCAGTAGTCCACCAGGTCATCCCACTTCCGGTCGCTCACGTTGTAGCGGTTCTGCACCGAGACTACCGGCACGAACCGGCGCGCGCGCTCCACGTCCTGCATCGTCACCTCGGAGAGGCCGATATGCCGCACCAGTCCCTCCCGCCGAAATTCCCTCAGCGCCTCGAACTGCTCGTCGGCCGGCACGTTGGGATCGATCCGGTGTAGCTGATAGAGGTCGATCCGCTCGCGCCGAAGCCGGCGCAGGCTCCCGTGGAGCTGACGACGGAGGTGCTCCGGTCGCCCGTTCTCGAGCCACCGGCCGGGACCGGGGCGCTCGAACCCTCCCTTGGTGGCGATCACCAGCCCCAGTGGATACGGATACAGCGCCTCGGCGATAATTTGTTCGGAGACGTTCGGTCCGTAGGAATCGGCTGTATCGATGAAGTCCACGCCGAGCTCGACGGCGCGCTGTAGCACGCGGACGGCTTCCGTGCGATCCTTCGGGGGTCCCCAGACGCCTGGGCCGGTGAGTCGCATGGCGCCGAAGCCCATGCGATTGACCGGAAGGTGACCGCCCAGCGTAATCGAGCCGGCGGCGGCCGCCGGAATCTGGGTTCTCTCCGCAGCCATGTGGCGTCTCCTGACTCGAGGTCCGTCGTGCAGCCTCCTGGCAGGCTAGATCGCACCGCCAGGTGAGGCTGTGACCCGAGTCACGGGAGGCGAGAAGATTCCGACGCGTTCAGTCGATGTCGCTGCTGAGGGAGGGGTCGCTTCGAAGCCCGGCCACGCTGCCGCTCCAAGTCGCCCAGGTGAGGGGACAGCCGACGCCGAACGGTGGGTCAGGATGGCCCGAGCGATTGAGGAGATCGTGCAGCATCTCGTGACGCACGACCATCTCATTCTGCGTCCAGTCGCCGGCGATGAAGATCTCGTGACTGGGCTCCCAGTGTCCGGCGCAGGCGCCGCTGGAGCAGGAGAAGCTGTGACCAGGAACGACCTGCCATTGTACCCGATCGAAGTCGCCCACCAGGCCGGAGCACGCCTCCGTCTTCGCCCACCATTCGCGGTAGACGGCCGGCGGCGTCATGGGCGAGTCGTCGCCCGGATCGAAGCCGCAGGCCGCGAGCAGCACGAGCGCGAACGTGGGAAACTGGCAGCGGAGGCGGGACACACTGCCCGCAGGGGCAACCGCCGTGCCGCCGGACCCGGCGCCGCTAAAACGTTGCCCGGCAACGACGCCGCGCGCCGAGCCGGGCGCTCGCTGCCGCCGGCTGCCTCAACTT
>JBJMOX010000107.1:0-3631 GCA_045803515.1 Gemmatimonadales bacterium | reverse complement strand
GCGCGGACTCGGTCGGCCCTGTGGTCAACGCGCTCTATGTCGACAACAGCTACAAGTGGGCCGGCGGCGGCTTTCTCTCGACTACCGAGGATCTGGCGCTGTTCGCGGAGCAACTCCTGGATGGCCACCTGCTCAAGCCGGCGACGGTGTCGCTTCTCTGGACCACGCAGCACACGTCCGACGGCAAGCCCACGGAGTACGGGATCGGCTGGGGGGTCACTCGGGACGCGCGCGGACGCAGGCTCGTCTCCCATGCCGGAGGCTCGGTCGGTGGCACGGCCAACCTCCTCATCTATCCCGCCGAGCATCTGATCGTGGCCGTGCTGGTGAACAGCGACCACACCTTTCTCAACGCGGTGAACCGGTATGCGGAGCCGTTCCTCGCGGCAAGTCATCCTTAACCCATGGATGGGCCGCTCCGCACCGAACGCCTCCTGCTCCGGCCTCTGTTGCCGGAGGACGCAGACGCGCTCGAACGGCTGGCCGGCGATCGCGTGATCGCCGACACTATGATCTCGGTTCCGCATCCGTTCACCCGGCGGGATGCGCTTGACTGGATCACCGCCTACGGTGACGGCGCGCGCGACGGACATCACCGGTACTTCGCCACCTGCCTCGGCACCACAGGTGAGCTCGTGGGGATCGCCGCGTTGCGCGACATCGATGAGGAGCACGCTCAGGCGGAGCTCAGCTTCTGGGTAGGCCTGCCCTACTGGGGGCGGGGGTTCGCGTCGGAAGCGGCCGGCGCGGCGCTGCAATACGCATTCGAGGTGCTCGGCCTCAATCGAGTCACGGCGTTCCACATGCTGCGGAACCCGGCCTCGGGCCGGGTGCTCACCCGGTTGGGATTTCGCCGGGAGGGTGTTCTCCGGCAGCGGGTGCGGAAGTGGGGTGTGTTCGAGGACGTGGCGGCATACGCGGTGCTGCGAGAAGAGTACTGTGGTGCGCGTCGATGGTGACCCTGCTCGCCGTGCTTCTCACCGGCGCCATGTGGTTCGCGTCCAGCGGTGTGAACCATGTCTGGCCTCTCGCGTGGATCGCTCCCCTGCCCCTCCTCCTGATCCTCCCGCATCTCCCCGCGGGACGAGCGGCGCTCGCCGCGTGGGCCGCGTCGAGCTTGGGTGCGCTGAACCTCGTGCTGGCCTACAGCCATGCCCCGCCTGTGGTGCTCGGCATGGCGGTGTTGCTCATCTCGCTGCCTTTCGCGCTGCTGAGCTCAGTATGGAGGCTGGTCGCTCAGCGCGGACCTCCTGCGATTGCGGGCGTCGCGTATCCGGCCCTCGTCGCGTCCACGGAATACCTGGTCTCGTGCGTGTCGCCGCACGGGAGCTTCGGGAGCCTCGCGTACTCCCAGGCTGAGCTTCCGGCGGTGCTGCAGGTCGCCCCGATCACGGGCCCCTGGGGAATCTCGTTCCTGGTCTCCCTGGTTCCGTCTGCGATCGCAGTGGCGTGGCGCGGCCGGCGCAGCCCATCCGCCGTGCGCATCGGGCTCGGGCTCGCCACCATCCCCCTCGCCCTGACACTGGCACTGGGAACACTGCGTCTCGCAGCAACGCCATGGCACTCGTTCGTTCGAATCGGTCTGGTGACCAGCGACAGTGCCCTCGATGCGTTCGCGTTCGCCGCAACCGACTCCGGCAGGGCCCTGCCGGTTGTTCGCCTATATGCCAATCGCGTCGCCGAGCTGGCCGGCCGGCAGGCGGAGGTGGTGGTGCTCCCGGAGAAATTCGTCGGCGTCACACCGGCGTACGGGGAGCTCGCTCGCGGCATCCTTGGCAAGGTCGCGCGCGAGCACGGGCTCACAGTCGTGGCAGGGTTCAACCAGCTCGACTCCGCGAGCCACCGAAACCTGGCCGTCGTCTTGGGACCCGACGGCGGGGTCGCCCTGGAGTACGCCAAGATGCATCTCATTCCGGGGATCGAGGACGAGTATATCCCCGGCTCATCCCTCGGCCTGATTCCGTCCGGCCATGCCATCGGGGTCGCCATCTGCAAGGACCTCGACTTCACCCCCCTCGGCCGAGCCTATGGGCGGGCGGGCGTGGGACTGCTCCTGGTCCCGGCCTGGGATTTCGGCAAGGACGGCTGGATCCACAGCCGCATGGCCGTGCTCCGCGGAGTCGAAGGCGGCTACACGGTGGCGCGTGCCGCGTCCCGTGGGCGCCTCACCGTGAGCGATCCGTACGGCCGGATTCTCGCCGAGCGGACCTCCGATTCAGGCCCCGAGGTCCTGCTCGCTGCCGCAGCGCCCATCGGGCCGGGCGATACCTTCTACAGCAGGACAGGTGACTGGTTCGCGTGGCTCTGTCTCCTCTTCTCGCTCGCCTGCGGTGCCCGCGTGCGAAACAGAGCGTGACAAATGTCTGTCCCGTGTTATTCTGAGCGCATGACATCACGCACCGCTCCCTGAGCGTGGCAGCCACACTCGGCCTCATTCCGCTCGCGATCTGTTGTCTCTCGGGTCTCGGGCGGCCGGGCGGCGGACCCGCCGAGATGTCCTCCCCCGATACGCTTCGCGCCCTGGCCCACACCTACTACACCTGGCGCGACTCCAGCTACCCGGTCGGCGCCAGCGACCAGGGACTGCATACCTGGGACGACCGGCTGACCGACTATCGGCCGGCGTCGGTCGGGTCGCGCACTCGCCACGTGAGGGCGCTGCTGGCGCGGGTGAAGGGGATGTCGACCGACGGATGGAGCAAGGACGACCGGATCGACTGGCATCTCTTTCGGGCTCAGCTCGAAGGCGCCGATTTCTTCCCCCGGGTCACTCACCCGGAGGCGTCCGATCCGCAGCTCTACGTCAATGAGATCGCCAACGGGATTTTCAGCCTCCTCAAGAAGGAGTACGCCCCGCGCCGGACGCGGGCTCTGGCGGCTGCGTCCCGGCTCGAGCAGGCGCCCGCGATTCTGGCCCTGGCGCGGACCAACCTGAAGGCGCCGGTGCGGCTCTTTGCCCAGCTCGCCATCGCGTCGGCGCGAGGGGGTGACGAGCTCTACACCAGGAGCCTGATGACCCTGGCCGACAGTCTCCTGGCGCCTGAACGCGAGCGCCTGGTGCGAGCGCGGGACTCCGCACTCGTGGCCGTTCATCAGTACGCCGACTGGCTCGAGAGCCGGCTCGGCACCATGCCGGCCTGGACGCCGATGGGCAAGGCCAATTACGAGTACCTGCTCGAGCACGTGCTCCTTCTGCCCCTCGGCGCGGATCAGGTCGCCATGCTGGGCGAGGCGGAGCTGGCCCGGTACCGCGGGCTGGAAGCGATGCTCAAGGATCCCAGCCTCGCCTCGCCGGATCCGGCGCGCAGCGCCAGTGTCCCGAAGGACCAGGCCGCGTTTCTCTCGGCCTACGAGTCGCGGCTGGGGGAGATCGTGGACTTTCTCGCCGCCAATCGGCTGGTCACCCTTCCCCCGTATCTCGGTCCCTTTCTCATCCGGCAGCTTCCCGAAGCGTTCAAGCCGACCAGTCCCGGCGGCTTCATGAATCCCCCGGGGGTGTACGACAAGGACCCGAGCGGGTTCTACTTCATCCCGACGTACAACCCGAAGAGCGGGAATTTCTACATCCGGGCCGCGATCGAGGACCCACGCCCGATCCTGGGACACGAAGGCATACCCGGCCACTTCCTTC
>JBJMOX010000013.1:0-19161 GCA_045803515.1 Gemmatimonadales bacterium | reverse complement strand
CGAGGCGGTGCGGGGCGCCACCCGCTGGAAGCTGGGTGACCGTGTCATGGGGCTGGTCGGAGGCGGGGCCCAGGCGGAACTGGTGACGGTCCACCAGGATGAGGCGCTCCCCATTCCCGAGGGGATGCCGTACGCGGAGGCCGCCGCGGTACCCGAGGCCTTTCTCACCGCGTATGACGCACTGGTGACCCGCGGGCGTCTCGCCGCCGGCGAGCGGGTGCTGATCCATGCGGTGGGGAGCGGCCTCGGCACCGCCGCCGCGCAGATCGCCAAGCACCTCGGTGCCACGGTCCTCGGCACTTCGAGAAGCGCCGGCAAGCTGGCGCGGGCCGTGGTCTATGGACTGGACAGAGGAATCGATACCAGCCGCGGCGGGTTCCGGGACGCATTGGCCGACGATCCGGTGCACGTCATTCTCGACGTCCTCGGCGGCCCCGCCTTCGGCGATAACCTGGCCGTCCTGGCGCCCCGTGGGCGGTTGATCATGCTGGGCCACCTGGCCGGCGGCCGGGCCACTATCGATCTCGGGCCGATTCTCCGCAAGCGTCTCGAGGTCATCGGCACGCTCATGCGCGTCCGCGGTCTGGGCGAGCGCATTCCACTGGTCCGCGACTTCGCCGAACGCATCCTGCCGCTCTTCGATCCGCGGATCGAGCACGCGGCGCCGCTCAGGCCCGTGCTCGAGCGCACCTACCCCATGGCCGAGCTCGCCGAGGCCCACCGGGCGATGGAGTCGAACGAGACCTTCGGCAAGATCGTGATGCTCTGGTAGCCGAAGCCCGGCGAGCGATCAGGCGTTGTCGATGAAGACCCGGGCGTTGGTGGGAGACACGAAGACCCGCTCGCCCTTCCGGATGCCGAGCTGCTCGAAGCGGGCGCGGGACACGTGCGCCTCGATGGTCTTGCCGTCGTTCACCCGGTCGAGCTCCAGCCGGACCACCGGTCCGAAGGCCCGGATGTGCCGCACCTTCGCCTCGATGGACGAGGCTCCGTTGGACGACGGGGCGACCTCGACCTCGAAGGTCCGCACGTACGCCACCGCCGCCTGGTCCTCGGCCTCGGCCCACTCGGGCGCGTCGAGCACGTTCTCGCCGATCTTGACCCGGCCCCGCTCGATCCGGCCGTGGAACAGATTGACGTCTCCCAGAAAGCTGTAGACGAACGGACTGGCCGGGCGCTCGTACACCTCCTCCGGCGTGCCGCTCTGCTCGATCCGCCCTTCGTTCATGACCACCACACGGTCGGAGACCTCCAGCGCCTCCTCCTGGTCGTGGGTGACGAACACGCTGGTGACGTGCACCTCCTCGTGCAGCCGGCGGAGCCAGCGCCGGAGCTCCTTCCGCACCTTGGCGTCCAGTGCGCCAAACGGCTCGTCCAGCAGGAGCACCTTCGGCTTGACCGCGAGGGCCCGCGCCAGGGCGACTCGCTGCCGCTGGCCACCGGAGAGCTCGGATGGGCGGCGATCGGCCAGGACGTCGAGCTGCACCAGCCGGAGGAGCCCCATCACAGTGTCCCGGATCTCCGCTTCCGAAGGGCGTACCCGCCGGGGGCGCACCCGGAGGCCGAAGGCGATGTTCTCGAACACGCTCATGTGCCGGAACAGGGCGTAGTGCTGGAACACGAAGCCCACCTGGCGCTCGCGGACGGGCTGGGTGGTGGCATTCTCGCCGTGAAAGAAGATGGTGCCCCGATCGGCGGGCTCCAGGCCGGCGATGATCCGGAGCAGCGTCGTCTTGCCCGACCCGGACGGCCCCAGCAGCGCGACCAGCTCCCCACCGGGCACGTCGAGGTCGACGTTGTCGAGGGCGACGAACTGCCCGAACGTCTTCCGCAGCCCGCGGACTTCGATGCTCATGCGTGGCTCCTTGGGGGTGTGATCTGGTCGTCGGGAACGCTCAGGGCCGTGCGCCGCTGCTGCCACTCCACCAGCCTCTTGAGCACGAGGGTCACCAGCGCCAGCAGGGTGAGCAGCGAGGCGACCGCGAACGAGGCGGCGAAGCTGTACTCGTTGTAGAGGATCTCGACGTGGAGCGGGAGTGTGTTGGTGAGCCCGCGGATGTGCCCCGAGACCACCGACACGGCGCCGAACTCGCCCATTGCTCGGGCATTGCAGAGGATCAGGCCGGAGAGCAATCCCCACTTGATGTTGGGCAGCGTCACCCGGAAGAAGGTCTGCCAGCCGGTCGCGCCCAGCACCATGGCGGCCTCCTCCTCCTCGGGTCCCTGCTCCTGCATGAGGGGGATCAGCTCGCGGGCCACGAACGGGGAGGTGACGAAGGTCGTGGCCAGGACGATGCCCGGCACCGCGAAGATGATCTTGATGTCGTGCGCCTGGAGCCAGGGACCGAACCAGCCCTGGGAGCCGAAGAGCAGCACGAAGATCATTCCCGAGATCACCGGCGAGACGGCGAACGGCAGATCGATGAGGGTGATCAGCAGGTGCTTGCCGGGAAACTCGAACTTGGCGATGGCCCACGCGGCCGCGACGCCGAACACGAGGTTGGCCGGCACCGCGATGGCCGCGACCAGCAGCGTGAGCCGCGCGGCGCTGAGCGCGTCCGGCTCGCTGACGGCCGCCCAGTAGGCCGGGAGCCCCTTGGCGAACGCCTGGGCGAAGACCAGCAGCAGCGGGATCACCAGCACCAGGCCGAGGAAGAGGAGCGCCGTGCCGGTGAGCAGCCAGCGCACCAGCCGGGTCTCGCCGGTGGCCCGGGTGACGGCCCGCGGGGCCGTGGTGGCGTGGAGGACGAGACTGGTGGCCATCAGGTGGCCACCCGGCGCCGCGCCGCCCACTGCAGGACGTTGATCAGCAGCAGCAGGCCGAAGGACGCGATCAGCATGACCAGCGCCACCGCGGTCGCCCCGGCGTAGTCGTACTGCTCCAGCTTGGTCATGATGAGGAGCGGTGCGATCTCGGTCTTCATCGGCATGTTGCCGGAGATGAAGACCACCGACCCGTACTCACCGATGGCCCGGGCGAACGACAGGGCGAAGCCGGTGAGCAAAGCCGGCGCGATGGCGGGAAAGACCACCCGCACGAATGTCTGCCAGCGGCGGGCGCCGAGGCTCGCGGCCGCCTCCTCGACCTCGACCTCGAGATCGTCGAGCACCGGCTGGACCGTGCGGACCACGAACGGCAGGCCGATGAAGATCAGCGCCACCGTGATGCCGAGCCAGGTGTAGGAGACCTTGATGCCGAGCGGCTCGAGCCGGGCGCCGATCCAGCCGTTGGGAGCGTAGAGCGTGGTGAGCGTGATGCCCGCCACGGCTGTGGGCAGCGCGAACGGCAGGTCCACGATCGCATCCACCAGCCGCCGCCCGGGAAAGGGATAGCGCACCAGCACCCAGGCCACCAGCATGCCGAACACGGTGTTCACCAGCGCCGCCACGAGCGAGGCGCCGAAGGTGACGCGATAGGCGGCGAGCACCCGCGGTGCCGTCACCGTGGCCCAGAAGCTGGCGGGGGTGAGCTCCATGGACTTCACGAGCACGGTCGCCAGCGGCAGTAGGACCACCAGACTCAGATAGGTGCAGGTGATGCCGAGCGAGAGTCCGAAGCCCGGCAGCACGGTGCGTTGCTTGAGCGCCACGACCTAGCTCCCCGGCTGGTAGATCTGGTCGAACACGCCGCCGTCGGCGAAGTGGGTGGTCTGTGCCTTCTTCCACCCGCCGAAGACCTCGTCGATCGTGAACAGCGTCACCTTGGGGAACTGGGAGGCGTACTTCGCCGCGACCGACGCCAGCCGCGGCCGGTAGAAGTTCCGCGCAGCCGTCTCCTGGCCCGCCTCGCTGTAGAGGTACTCCAGGTATGCCTGCGCCACCGCGCGGGTGCCGTGCTTGTTGGCCACCTTGTCCACCACCGCCACCGGCGGCTCGGCCAGGATGCTGACCGAGGGCGCGACCAGCTCGAACTTGCCCGGCCCCAGCTCCTTGATGGCGAGGAGCGCCTCATTCTCCCAGGCGATGAGCACGTCACCGATGCCGCGCTCGACGAACGTGGTGGTGGCGCCGCGCGCGCCGGCATCGAGCACCGGGACGTTCTTGTAGAGCTTGGTGACGAAGGCTTTGGCCTGTCCCTGGTCGCCGTTGTACTTCTTGAGCGCGTATCCCCAGGCGGCCAGATAATTCCACCGGGCACCCCCGGAGGTCTTGGGATTGGGACTCACCACCGCGATGCCGGGCCGGACCAGGTCGTCCCAATCCTTGATGTGCTTGGGATTGCCCTTCCGGACCAGGAGCACGATGGTCGAGGTGTAGGGCGAGCTGTTATCGGGGAAACGGGTCTGCCAGTTGGCCGGCAGCAGTCCGCCCTTCTCGGCGATCTGGTCGATGTCGTAGGCCAGGGCGAGGGTCACCACGTCGGCCTCGAGACCGTCGATGACCGATCGAGCCTGCTTGCCCGACCCGCCGTGGGATTGCTTGATGGTCACGTCCTGCCCGGTCTTGCTCTTCCAGTAGGCGGCGAACTGCTTGTTGAAATCCTCGTACAGCTCGCGCGTGGGATCGTACGAGACGTTGAGGAGTGTCACGGGCTTGGGAGTCCCCTGAGCCGCGGCGATGCCGCGTCCCCCCGCGAGGGCGAGGAGAGCGATCGAGCCGGTTACGGCGAGTCGGGTGCGCATAGTCGGCAACTCTCGTGGAGTCGAGGTCAGAAGGAGTACTGGACGCGGGAAACGACGAAGTTCTCGGCTTCGCGGTCACCCGTGGCGGTGCCACCGGTGAACGTGGTGTGCTCGTAGTCGGCCACCAGCTTGATGGACTTGGCCAGGTACCAGTTGAGCCCGACGCCCCACGCCTTGGCCTTGCTCGGCGTGCTCGCCGGATTGGCGAAGATGGGGAAGGTGGCGTCGTCGATGCTGAGCTCGCCGTAACGGGCGGCCAGCTCGACCGCGCCGAAGGTCCCGGCTTTGGGGTCGAACGGCTTCTTGGGAGCGGCGCTCTTCCAGGAGTTCTTCTCTCCGGTGAGGAAGAACGAGCCGGTCGCCTGCCACGCGCTGTGCTTGAGCTTGACGTCGGGCGACCCGGCGCGGCTCACCTCCTGCCAGGACAGGATGTATTCGCCGTGCAGGCCGAGCGGGCCGGTGTAGAAGTAGGCCTGCGGCGCCAGCCGCGAGCGGGTGCCGTTGGCAAAGGCATTGTTGGTGGGTGTGGTCGTGCTGCTGGTATAGCGGAACCAGGTCTGCTGCCCGGCGGTGCGGTAGCCGGCGAGCTGGGGCACGGCCGTGGTCCCGCGCTCGATTCCCGTGGTGCCGGCGACGCCGAAGCCGAGTCCGGCGAGAGTGCCGACTTTGACCGGCTGGAAGAAGACGCGGCCGGCGAAGTCCTTGGCGTCGCTCACGTCCCCATCGCCGTTGCCGAGATCGGGCACGCCGTTGAAGATCCCGGCCTGCCAGGTGAAGGCGCCGCTGCCGATGTCGCCCGAGAGCTGGAGGCCGACGTCGCGGTTGGGCGCGAGGTTGGTCGGGAAGCCCCGCTCGGCGAAGACGATGTCGCCCGCCGACTGGAGCCGCTCGAGGTCGACCGGCGGCTTGAACTTGCCGACCCGCACCGCGAAGGCGGGAGCGATCTTCACGTCGGTATAGGCGTCGAACAGCACGGTGGTGCCCTGGCCGAAGTCGGGCTGCAGCCGGAACTCGAGGTACTTGCCGACGGTGGCTTCCAGAATCGGCCGAGCCCGACGGAGGAAGAAGGTGTTGGTCACCGGGAAGGCGCTGTCGGAGAGGAAGAAGCGCCCGTCGGTCTGGACCAGTCCCTTGAGCCGGACCGCGAACTTCCCGTCGGCCGACTTGATGCTGAAGCCGTCCTTGCTGCTGGCGGTGGCCGAGACCTTGTCCTTGGCCGCGGCCGCGACGCTGTCGGCGGCGAGCTCGCGGAGCCGCTGGAGAATGCGGACCTGCTGGTCGAGCTCGTTGACTCGGGCCTCGAGCGAGGTATCGGCCTTGGTGGAGTCCTGCTGTGCCACACCCTGTTGCACCCGGCTGACAGTTCCCAGCACGACGACGATGCCTGCGGCCCAACCGTGAACGGCTCTCATCCGGCGCTCCTCTTTGTGTCGGGGGTGGACTTCCGGCCGTCCGGTCAGCCCCGGTGCGCGGCACTCGCGTGGAGCGAGTGCGAGCGTGAACTTCAGCTACCGCCTGCGATCGCTAACCTCAGGTTCGAAACGGACTTTCTCCCGGCGCTCCAGCTGGACGACCCGGCCGTCGTGGATCACCAGCTCGACGACCCCGAACCGGATCCCGCGGAGCGCATCCCGCAGGGCGCGGAGGACGCCCGGGGGAAGGTCGAGCTCGTCTCCCCGGGCGTGGGGCCGGGGATCCTCGTCGCGAAGGGGTGGACGCAGCGCCATTGTTCTATATACCCTATCGGACAAGTAGAGTAAAGCGGCAGGCTCAGGAGCAAGCTGTGTGCCGTTCGGTGGGCTCACCTGCTTCGGTGCACCCGGCGGCGGAGGGAGGCGACGGTGGTGTGATCCAGAATCCGCGCGGTGGCGTCCCGGACTTCCTTCATGGCGAGATGGACCCCGCAAGCTGCCTCGTCGGGGCAGTCGACGCAGCGAACGTACGCCGTCTGGCTGGCGCACGGCACCGGCGCGAGGGGGCCGTCGAACATGCGTACGATCTGGCTGATCGGGATGCTCCTGGGGTCCCGGGCAAGCCGGTATCCACCGCCTTTGCCCTTCTGGCTCTGGAGGATGCCCTGGTTCTTGAGCGCCAGGAGAATGAACTCGAGGAACTTGCGGGGGATCTGCTCCCGCTCGGCCAGGTCCTCGATGCGCATCGGCTCGCTGGGATCCTGGTCGGCCAGGGCGAGCAGCGCTTTGATGGCGTATTTGGCCTTCTTCGACAGCATATCGTTGGGCTTGGTAGAGACGCCCGCAATATAGTCCTCTATGGACGATGCTATGCCGGTGGATACTCGCGCCCGATCGCTCTATACTTTTCCTGGTCCTCCTCCCAGCTCATACCCCCAAGAGCTCGCCATATGACGATGACGCGCCGCCGATTCCTCGCCTTGGCCAGCGCACCAGCTGGCCGGGTGGCGCCCGCGCTCTCGCCCCGCCGCGAGCACTACGACGTCTGCATCGTCGGCAGCGGCGCCGGCGGTGGCATGGCCGCCTACGCGCTCACCCAGGCGGGAGCCAACGTGGTGCTGCTGGAGGCCGGCCCCGAGTGGTACAGCGAGCGGGACTCGGCGATGCTGACCGCCGCCGCGGACTCGCCGCGGCGCGGCGCGGCGACTAGGGAGCGGCCGTTCGGCGAGTTCGACGGGTGTATCGGCGGCTGGGCGGTGGATGGCGAGCCCTACACGTTGGCGCCGGGCACCGAGTTCGGCTGGTGGCGCGCGCGGATGCTCGGCGGACGCACCAACCACTGGGGACGCTACTCGTTCCGGTTCGGCCCCGACGACTTCCGCGGCAAGCGCATCGACGGACTCGGGGACGACTGGCCGATCGGCTACGACGACCTCGCTCCGTACTACGATCGACTCGACCGCTTCATCGGCCTCTTCGGCAGCAAGGAGGGGCTTCGGAACCATCCCGACGGCATCTTCCTTCCCCCGCCCCGGCCCCGCTGCTACGAGCTGCTGGTGCAGCAGGCCAGCCGCCGGCTCGGCATCCCCTGCATCCCCAATCGGATGTCGGTCATTACCCGTCCGCACAACGGCCGCGCCGCTTGCCACTACTGCGGCCAATGCAACCGCGGCTGCCGGGTGAACGCCAACTTCTCGAGCCCCGGCGTGTTCATCAAGCCCGCGCTCAAGACCGGACGGCTGACCCTGATGACCGATGTGATGGCGCGAGAGGTGACCCTCGACGCGGCGGGGCGCGCGACCGGCGTCTCGTACGTGAATAAGGCGACCGGCGCCGACGAGCACGTCCGGGGCCGCGTCGTCGTGCTGGCGGCAAGCGCCTGCGAATCGGCGCGGCTCCTCCTCAACAGCCGCTCGTCGGGCTTTCCGGACGGGCTCGGCAACACCGGCGGCGTGGTGGGCCGCTATCTCACCGATACCACGGGCACCGACGTGTGGGGTTTCGTCCCCAGGATGGTGGACCATGTGCCGCATAACGAGGACGGCACCGGCGGCGCCCACGTCTACATGCCATGGTGGCTCGACAATCGGAAGCTCGACTTCCCCCGGGGCTACCACATCGAGGTCTGGGGCGGCCTTGGCGAGCCGTCCTATGGGTTCATGGGCGCCATTCACCAGTATCCCGGCGGCGGGGGCTACGGCAGGCAGCTGAAGGACGACTACCGCCGGTACTACGGCGCCACCATCGGGTTCTCCGGGCGCGGTGAGATGGTCCCCAATGGCGACTCGTGGTGCGAGATCGACCACGAGGTGGTGGACCGCTGGGGCATCCCGGTGCTGCGCTTCCATTGGAAGTGGAGCGACCACGAGCTGAACCAGGTACGCCACATGCAGCGGACGTTCCGCGCCCTCATCGCGGAGATGGGCGGCACGGTCTTCGCGCCGATGCCCACGAAGGAAGAAGGCTACGGGATCGCGCCCGGCGGCCGCATCATTCACGAGCTCGGCACGACGCGCATGGGCCGGAAGCCCTCTCGATCAGTGGTGACGCCGGACTGCCGCGTACATGGGGTGCCCAATCTCTTCGTCACCGACGGCGGGCCGTTCGTCTCCCAGGCGGACAAGAATCCCACCTGGACCATCATGGCCCTCGCGTGGAGAGCCAGCGATCACATCGCAGAGCGGCGGAAGGCGGGTGCCCTGTGAGCGACCTGACCCGCCGCGAGCTGGTGACGCTGCTCGGAGTGACCGCGGCGGCCGCGGCGTGCGGCCGGCGTCCCGGCGGGCAGAGCGCCGAGAGTGCGCAGGCCGACAGCACCGCAGCGTTGATGCAGGCGCCGCAGTTCTTCACGCCTCACGAGTTCGCTACGGTCACCCTGCTGGCCAACCTCGTCATCCCTGCCGACGAGCGCTCCGGTGGCGCGAGCGACGCCGGGGTCCCAGGCTACATCGACTTCGCCCTGCGTGAGGTGGAGGATGACGTCATGCGACTCGGGATGCGCGGCGGCCTCGCCTGGCTCGACGCCGAGTCCGGGCGGCGCTTCGGCCGCAGGTTCGTGGATGCCGCACCCGGCGAGCGGACCGCGATCCTCGACGACATCGCCTGGCCGGCCAGGACCCCTCCCGCGCTCGCGAACGGGGCCGCGTTCTTCAGCGACTTCCGCGACCTCGTTGCCACCGCATTCTGGTCCAGCCGCCTCGGCGTGCGGGATCTGCAGTACCAGGGCAACGTGGCCCTGCCGGAGTGGAGCGGCTGCCCCGACGCGGCGCTCCGAAAGCTGGGTGTGAGCTATGGGCCGGAGCAGACGGCGTGAGCGGGCGGAGGCTCGGGATCGGCATCATCGGCAGCGGCTTCAACGCCGCCTTCCACCTGCAGGCCTTCACCGCGGTGCGCGACGCCGAGGTGCGTGGCGTCTGGAGTCCCAATGCCGGGAACGCCGCCGCGGCCGCGGCGCTGGCCCGGCGGCTCGACGTGGGCGAAGCCCACCCATTTCGCTCGATCGCGAAGATGGTCGCGGACCCCGGAATCGATGCCCTCTGGCTCTGCGGCCCCAACCACGCACGCATCGAGAACGTCGAGGAGATCGCCGACGCCATCGAGCGCGGCCGGGGCGAGCTCCGCGGTCTGGCCTGCGAGAAGCCACTGGCCCGCAACGTCACCGAGGCGAAGCGGGTGCTGGCGCTGGTGCGGCGGGCCGGGATTCCGCACGGGTATCTGGAGAATCAGGTCTTCGCACCGCAGGTGCGGCGGGGCCGCGAGCTGATCTGGACGCGGGGTGCGCGCGCCGCCGGCCGGCCCTATCTCTCGCGCGCCGCGGAGGAGCACGCCGGGCCGCATAGGCCCTGGTTCTGGCAGGGGGCGCTCCAGGGCGGGGGTGTGCTCAACGACATGATGTGCCATTCGGCGCTGGTGGTGCGCCACCTGCTCACCGAGCCCGGGCAGCCGGCCTCGTCGCTCGAGGTCCGCCGGGTGACCGGCCACATCGCGAGCCTCAAATGGACGCGGCCCGAGTACGCCCGGCGCCTCAAGCGGACGATGGGCACCGCAGTGGACTACGCGAAGCGTCCGGCGGAGGATTACGCGAGCGTGGTGCTCGAGTTCCAGGCCCCCGACGGCAGGCGGGTCATCGGCGAGGCGACCACATCCTGGAGCTTCGTGGGCGCGGGCCTCCGTCTCTCGGCGGAGCTGCTGGGCCCGGAGTACTCGATGTCGTGGAACTCGCTCGACACCGGTCTCCATCTCTTCTTCAGCCGTGAGGTGGAGGGACGGGCCGGCGAAGACCTGGTCGAGAAGCAGAACGCCGAGGCGGGGTTGATGCCGGTGGTTGCCAGTGAGGCGGCGGTGTATGGCTATGAGGCGGAGGACCGCCACTTCGTGCGGGTCTTCCTGGGAAAGGAGGAGCCGCTCCTTACACTGGAGGACGGCCTGGACGTCGTGAAGGTACTCATGAGCGCTTACCTGAGCGCCGAGCAGGAGAAGACGGTACGGTTCCCGCCCCGGGGACTGGAGTCCTTCGTCCCAGCGGTGGCTCGAGGCCGGTGGAATCCGGATGACTGACCGGGCGTGGCCGGAAGAGCAGGGCGAACGCGGCCAATACCACCAGCGCCATCACCGCCGGCACCAGCCAGATGGTGGGCCACTCATGGACCCCGGACGGGCGGGTCCAGTGCTCCACCACCGCGCCTGACACGAAGGCCCCCACGAAGTAGCCCAGCCCGTTGGTCACGAAGTTGATGAAGCCCTGTGCCGCGGCGCGGATCCGCTCGCCAGCCCGTTCGTCGGTGTAGATCTGTCCCGCCACGAAGAAGAAGTCGTAGCAGATGCCGTGGAGCAGAATCCCGGCGAGCACGAGCCACATCCCCGGCCCGGCGTCGCCGGCGCTGAATGCGAAGTAGCGCAGCGCCCACGCCAGCATCCCGCCAAGCATGATTCCCTTGATTCCCCAGCGCCGGAGGGCCAGCGGCAGGAGCAGCATGAACCCGATCTCCGACATCTGTCCGAAGGTCTGGATGAAGGCGGGCTCAGGCGCGCCGATCTCGTTGAGGTAAGGGTTGGCGAAGGTGTAGTAGAACTGGAGCGGGATGCAGAGCAGGAAAGAGCCGAAGGTGAAGATCAGGAAGGCGCGGTCGCGGAGCAGCTCGAGCGCGTCGAGGCCCAGCGCGTCGCGGGCGCTGAAGGGCGTCCCCGCCGCCTTGGGCGGCGTGTGCGGCAGCGCGAGGGAGTAGAGTCCGAGCAGCACGGACGCGGCCGCCGCCATCCGCATCGGCAGTGCGAGCGCATCGGCGTGGAGTACTCGGCCGACCACGATGCCGGCCGCGATCCACCCGACGGTGCCGAGCACGCGGATGCCGGGGAACTCCCGACCGCGATCGTGCACGTGGTGGAAGGCGATCGAGTTGGACAGGGAGAGCGTGGGCATGTAGCACAGGGCGTAGGCGATCAGCGCGGGATAGAAGGTGGCGAATGTGGTCTGCGAGGAGGCGAGCCAGAGGAGGCCCCCGCCCACCAGGTGGAGGACGGCCATGAGCCGTTCGCCGGCGAAGAAGCGGTCGGCCACCATCCCCAGGAAGAACGGCGAGACCAGCGCGGCGATCGCGGTGGCGCCGTACGCCAGGCCGACCTGGGAGCCCGTGAAATGCAGCGTCCGGGTCAGGTAGGTGCCCATGGTGACGAACCAGGCACCCCAGACGAAGTACTGCAGGAACATCATCGCCGACAGCCGGCCCCGGACCGACCCAGCGGTGCCGCTCATGGGAGCGTTCGCACCTTGATGTCGCGGTAGGCCACTCGGTCGCCGTGGTCCTGGAGCGCGATGTGGCCCGAGGCCGCGCGCCCGTAGCCCGGCCATTGCTTGAACTTGCTGGCCTGGACCTTGGCCTTCCAGTCGGGGCTCCCGAGCTCGTACTCGACCACCTTGATCCCGTTGAGCCAGTGCTCCACGTGGTTCCCGCGGACCACGATGCGCACCGCATTCCACTGACCCGCCGGCTTCACCACCCCCGCCGGTGCACCGTAGAGTCCGTAGGCGGACCCGGCGGCGGTGAGGCGTGATTGGCCGTCCTTGTGGCGCGCGTCGTCGAGTACCTGCATCTCGGGCCCGGTCTCGTAGGTTGCCTCGGCGTCCTCGGTGACCCGGTACATGATCCCGCTATTGCCGCCCTCGGCGACCTTCCACTCGAGTTCTAGTTCGAAGTCGCCGAACTTGTCCCGGGTGATCAGGTCGCCGGCCTCCCCGACCCGCGTGAGCGCCCCGTCCACCACTTGCCACCCCGCCGGCACGCTGGCCTTCTTGAATCCGCGCCAGGCCGCGAGCGATCGGCCGTCGAAGAGCGTGCGCCACTCGCCCCCGCCGAGAGCGGAAGCGCCGCTGGCGGAGTCGGGCTTCATCGGCATCGAAACCGTGGTGGACGGCTTCTGGGACGAGCAACCGGCGAGTGCGAAGACGAGCAGCCATCCAGCCGCGAGCCAAGGCGCCAGTGGTTTGTTGTTCCGGCACATGAGGGCCTCCCGATAAGCCGCGTGGCGAACCGCCGAGCAGTCACCCGCGCTCTTGGCGTATTCAGAGACGCCGCACCCTGATGCTGCGGTAGTGCACCTCGCTCCCGGGATCGTGTCCCTGGAGAGCGAAGGTCCCGTGCGAGATGAGGCGGTGGGCGAGCTCGGGTGGGCGCACCGGCCGGTCTTCTTCGGTGTAGTCCACGATCACCTTGTCATCGACCTTGGTGACAACGTGCTTGCCCTGGACGGTGACGGAAAGGGTGAACCAGGTCCTGTCCTTGGCGGGGGGGATGGGGTTGTCCTTGATGCCCCAGAGCCCGCCGGTGCGGCTCGTGTCGGCGTGGGAATTGTTCACCTGCACCTCGTAACCCTTGTCGGGCCATCCCTTCTCCTGCCACTCGGTGTGGAAATAGACCCCGGAGTTGGCCCCGGGATAGGTCATCACGTCGAGCCTGAGCTCGAAGTCGGTGAAGTCATGATGCTGGACCGGGCCAAGGTAGAACAGGTGTGAGGTCGGGCCGCGCACCACGATCTGCCCGTTCGCCACCCTGAACGTGCCCGGCTTGTCGCTGGCCTTCCAGCCATCCAGGCTCACGCCGTTGAACAGGAGCTGCCAGCCGGCGGCGCGCTCTTCGGCGGTCAGCGTGTTGGGACTCGCGGGTGCGACATGGTGCTCACCGGATTCGACCTGAGCGATGCCAGGCGCCGGGGCACAGAGTAGGAGCGCGAGGGCGGCGAAGCGCATGAGGAGGCTCGGCCTGAGGGGCATTAGCGTGGACTCGGGTTGGCACATAGTATCGCGGAGGCGCGCGAGGCCGCAAGCGTGACGCTGTTGGTTGACTAGCGCCGATACGCGGCAGCCTGAATCCCGTACAACTCGGCGTACGGTCCTCCCCGCGCCACGAGCTCGTCATGCGACCCGACTTGGGCGACTCGCGCCCCTGAGAGCACCACGATCAGGTCCGCCATGCGGACGGTGGAGAAGCGGTGCGATACGAGAATCGTGATGCGACCGTCCAGCCCGTGCGCGGCGGCGGCGTAGCGCTCGAAGAGTGCGTGCTCAGTTTCCGCATCCAGCGCGGCGGTCGGCTCGTCGAGCACCAGCACGAGCGGCCCGTCCCGCATGAACGCGCGGGCGAGCGCGAGCTTCTGCCACTGCCCGAAGCTCAGCTCGACTCCGCCGGGCCAGGTGGGGCCGAGCTGCGTGTCGAGCCCTGAGCCGAGCCGCGCGACCACGTCGCCGGCACCCGCGCGCGCCACGGCCGACACGACGGCCGCCTCGTCCTCGAGGCGCGGCACGTCGCCCAGGCCCACACTGTGTCGTGCCCGTAACTCGAACTTGAAGAAGTCCTGAAACGCGCCGGCCATCTTCGCGCGCCATGCATCGGCAGAGATGCGGGACAGCTCGGTGCCATCGATCAGGATGCGGCCCGACGTCGGCTCGTACATCTTCGCCAGGAGTTTGACGAGCGTGCTTTTGCCAGCGCCGTTCTCTCCCACAATGGCGACCACCGCGCCCGCGGGGAGGTCGAAGGTGATGTCCTCCAGCGCGAGCCTGGTGGTGCCCGGATACGCGAACGTGACGTGCTCGAAGCGGATGCCGCCGCCGAGGTGCTCGGGTGCCGGCAGGTCAGCGGTTGATTCGAGCGACGCGGCGTAGTCCTCGAGCCACGCCAATCGTCGCGCACCATACACCCAAAAGCCGCGAAGGAATCCGAGCTCCCCGACGGTGGCGCCGATGTACGACGAGAGCCGCGCGCCGGCGGCGAGCACGAGGAGGACCGCTCCGGCGGGCGCGTGAAGTCCTGCCGATACGAACACGATCGAGGCGACGTAGCCGCTACCAAATACGGCCCACGCCACGGCGTGCCAGGCCATCGATCCCCAGCGCGCGGCGGCGATCGGGCGATGGCCGGCTTCCCAGGCGGCTCGGCGGTCGCGGATGAGTCGCTCGCCGATGCCGGTGACGCGAACCTCCTTGCCGGCGGACGCGGTCGTCGCCGTGGTGAAGAGGTGGCGCGCGAGTCTATTGAAGGGAGCGGCCTTCTCCTGGGCCGCGCGCTCGACTCCAGGGCGCCAGGTCGAGGTGACCACGGTCGGTATGGCGAACACGGTGAGGAGGGCGAGCGCGGGATGGACCGAGACGAGCAGCGCCACCGTGACGCCGAGCCGAAGGATCCAGCCGGCCATCGAGAACACCGCCATGTACATGTGGTCGAGGACGAACACCTGGTCGCGCAGCATCGCCACCCGGTCGAGGAATTCGGGGACCTCCTGGTGGGCGATCGTCGCGATGCCCGCCTGGAGTCGCGCCACGTGGGATTCGAGCGCGATGGTCACCTTATCGCGGAAGCGGCGCTGGACCCGGGTGCTCACCGTGCGAAGGAACCAGGTGCCTGCCGCGGAAAGAGCCAGGAGGACGGCAGCGAGGCGGAGCCGCGTTCCGTCTCCGGAGGACACCGCGTCGGCCATCAGCTTGAACCACAGCGCCAGGAGCGCGTCGGGCAGGGCGGCGACGAGCGAAAGCACGAACGCCCAGAGCATGAGTGTCGGCTCGTATTTCAACCCGAGCCGGCAGAGTCTCCACATGGAGGAGAACGCGGGCGGCAGGTCGTCGGGCCGGTTACGCGAGGACGTCATGCGTCACGCCCTCCTCGTCCTCTGCCTCGCCGAAGCGCTGGGCCTGGAGGTCAAACATGGTGCGGTAGCGACCGTGCCTCGCCATGAGCTCGTCGTGGGTCCCGAGCTCGACGACCTTGCCGTGCTCGAGGACGCAGATGCGGTCGGCGAGGCGGACGGTCGAGAAGCGGTGCGATATGAGAATCGTGGTGCAATGACGGGTGGCGGCGAGGATCCGCTCGAAGATTTCCGATTCCCCGCGCACGTCGAGCTGCGCGGTGGGCTCGTCCAGCACCACGACACGGGCGCCGACACTCACAGCGCATAATGCCCGGGCGAGGGCGATGCGCTGCCACTGCCCGCCGGACAGCTCGCTGCCGCCGGCGTACGCTCGCGAGAGAATCGTGTCCAAGTCGGCGAGCGAGGCCGCGCCGGCCGAGGTCAGGGCCTCGCGGATCAGGTTGTCGGAGGCGCCGGCGGGCGCGACGTTGTCGCGGAGTGGCAGCTCAAATCGTATGAAATCTTGAAAGACGGCCGAGATGCGGTGGCGCCACCCGGCGAGGTCCAAGTCGCGCAGGTCGACGCCGTCCATTTCGATGGCACCGGACTGCGGGTCATACAACCGGCAGAGCAGCTTGGCGAGGGTCGTCTTGCCGGCGCCGTTTTGGCCGACGATCGCGAGCGACGATCCGGCCCGGATCGTGAGATCGAAGCCGTCGAGTACCGGGGATGTGGCGCCGGCATAGGCGAAGCGGACGTTCCGGAAACGAATCTCACGCGCCGGCAGGTCGTGCGCGTCCCGCTGGCCCGTCGAAGAGAGCGCGCCGACGGGCGCCATCGCGCGCTCCAGGCGAAGGACCGCGGCCACGGGAGCGGCCGCGCCGTCGAGCGCCCAGCTGAACCCGCCGAATGCGATGAGTGACACGCCGACGGCGCACTGCGCGTAGACCACGAGCTCGGCGATCGAGAGTCGTCCGGCCGTCACCCTCGATGCGAGCGCCCAGAAGACGGCGACGTTCGCGACGATGACGAGCAGGAGGCTCCACAACACAGGTCGCTCTCGGAGCCGAGTCGCTTCGTACTGGAGGCGATGCAGCATGGTGCGGTGGGCGACGAAGCGCTCGAGAGCCCACCCCGCGAGTCCAAAGAGGCGCAGCTCCTTGCTCGCCGGTGGATCGACGGCGAGCCGATACGCGTAGTCCGCCACGCGCTGCGCGGCGCGAACCTCGGGTGTGTTGCGGTCCTGCCAGATGCCGCTCTCGCGCAGCAGCCAGTGCGTCGCTGCCCATGCGCCCACCAGCACGATCGGCGCCCACCAGGCGAACGCCACGAGGATGGCGGCCGAAGCGAGCCCGCCGATGAGCTCGGCGAGGCCGCTCGCGATGAAATCCATGGAGATATTCAGCGGCGGACCGGTCATCCCCAGGTCGAAGTCGCGCGCCGCGGTGAGATCGCTGGTGAGCTCGGGATCCTCCAGGTGCGCCACCCCTGGAGGGTGGACGCACGCTTCGGTCAGTCGGTCGTAGAGCCATGCCGCGGTGCGGTCGCCGAGGTTGGCGCCGACGGCGGTGTGAATCGACGGGAGGACTTGGAGCGTGACGAACACGACGCCGGCGGCTGCGAGCGGAGCGGCAAGGCCGCTGCCGCGTTGCACGGCGGCGACGAGGGCGCCCATGACGATCGAGAACGCCGCCGGCAGGAGGCCGCGCAGGACGAGCGCGATCCACCAGACGGCCGCGAGACGGGGGTCGGCTTTGGGGAGGACGGCGAAGAACTGCCACTCTTTTCGCTGCGTGATCATTGGTGCGCACCAAGCTTTGGTGCTTGGCTGAGGAGCCCGCAATATAGTCAGGGCGAGCGGCGGCCTCTGCCGGAAGGCGCGGCGTGCGCCCAGGCCACCGCGCGGCGGCCGTAGCGCGAGTGGATCCGATCCATCGCGCGCTGGAGCGCGTGCTCTCGATCTGGGGAAGGGGTGCGAATGGACACGAGAGCGTTGCCGATGTCGGAATGACCAGCCGTCGCGTTCTGCCGACCGCTCTCCCACAGCTCCAGCTGCGCCTCCGCCTCTTCCAGCCGATCCAGCGTGAGCGCCACCGCCCGGACCGCGAGCCGCTTGGCGTTGGCCAGGGTGAAGGCGCGCCGCGCCGCGCTCCAGAGCTCGGCATCGAGCGTGGCGCCCGGCAGCGGGATGGCTCGTGCCACACTGGTGTGATCGGCGTAGCTGGCATCCACGATGAGCCGCCGCGCCACCAACCTGCTCTGGCGAAGCCGGCGGCCGAGCCGCTCGCTCAAGAGGCGGAGGAGCGGATGGAGGATGCCGATGTCGTTGGTGTCGGTGGCCAGCGTGTGGGCGACGTGGAACTCGGCCTGCCGCTCGGGCGGGAGCACGGGACGGGGGTCGATGCCGCGGGCCCGCGCCCGGAGCGTGCGCCCGCTGCTGCCGAAGACGGCGCAGAGCGCGCTCTCGGCGATGGCCGCGACCTCGCCGATGCGGTCGAGCTGGTAATCGTCCAGCCGGGTCAGGATGCGGGGCGAGAGATCCGGCAGCACCACGATCGGATGGGGCGCCAGGAAGCTCGCCTCGGCGCCGCCCGGCACCTCGAGCAGCGGCTCGGGCTTGACTACGGTGGTGGCCGCCTGGCTCACCAGCTTGTTGGCCGCGACGCCGACCGAGAGCGGCAGGCGGAGCCGCTCCCGCACCTCGCGCTGCACCCGTGCCGCGACGTCCACGGCGGGACCGAAGAGCCGGCCGGTGCCGGTGAGATCGAGAAAGGCGTGGCCGTAGCCCCTCGGCTCGATGGCCGGCGCGTAGATCCGGAGAATCTCGTGCAGCGCACGGGACGCGCGAGCGTAGAGCTCAGGATTGGGAGGCAGCAGCACCAGATCGGGACAGAGCTTCATCGCCTGCCGCACCGGCATGCCCCGCACGATGCCGGCCAGCCGGGCCTCGCTGGAGAGGGCGAGCACGGTGGCCCGGTCGGCGCCTGGCGGTGCCACCGCGATGGGCCGGGTCCGGAGGGCGGGTGACACGATCCCCTCCACGGTGGTGCAGAAGGCGGGAGGATCGATGAAGAGCACGGTGCGAGGCACGGACACGGGGACTCCGCCGATGATCAGAGGAGCGTCGGCTGCACCGGGCCCTCGGCCGCCCGGGGCTCGCGCTCGTCCACCTCCCGGTGGTGCCGGCCGCCCATGTCCTCGACCGGAAAGCCGTGGATCTGCTGCAGGCGGTGCAGCCGGCGGGCGAGCGCCCGCTGATAGTCGCTGCTGGTGGACTCGCTCCGGGCGAAGTGGCGCCGGTAGCGTTCGGCCAGCTCGGGAAACTCGCGGGCGAGGACGGGAAGGAAACGGTGCCGGGCCGCGGGACCGAGTCGGAGCGCCGACCCGACCACGTAGTGGGCGCCCGCCTCCTTCGCCGCCCTCATGAGTCGCTCGAGCCCCGGGCGATCGTCGGTGACGCCGGGAATGATCGGCGCGACCATCAGGCCGGCGTGCACGCCGGCCGCGGTGAGCCGCGCGAGCGCGCGCAGCCGGGTGGCCGGCATGGGCGAGCGGAGCTCCAGCCGCCGGGCCAGCCGGGGGTCGAGCGTGGCGAGCGAGATGTTCACGGTCACCTCGTGGCGCTCGCCGAGCGCCTGGAGCAGGGCGAGGTCGCGGGTGACCAGCGGTGACTTGGTGATGAGCCCGAGGGAGAGCCCGCGATAGTGGAGCAGGGTCTCCAGGATCCCGCGGGTGAGCCGGAAGCGGCGCTCCGCCGGCTGATACGGGTCGGTGGCGGTGCCGATGACCAGCGAGTGCTCGCCGAGCCGCGCGGGATCGAGCGTGCGCGCCAGCACCTCGGCCACCTCGGTCTTGACCAGGATGCGCTGCTCGAAGGCTTGCCAGGGCGGGAGCGGCGTGGCGTCGGGGATGCCGCGCCGCTCCATGACGTACCGGTGGGTGTCCCGCGCATAGCAGTAGGTGCAGCCGAACTCGCAGCCCACGTACGGATTGATCGACCAGAAGGGCAT
>JBJMOX010000106.1:0-3869 GCA_045803515.1 Gemmatimonadales bacterium | reverse complement strand
GCGTCCGCGAGACCCCGAAGGCGATCAAGCTCAGCTTCGGTCAGCCACGGGTGAAGACCCGCGACATCGTGATCTTCACCCGGCAGTTCGCCACCATGATCAATGCGGGCCTGCCGCTGGTGCAGTCCTTGAGCATCCTGGCGGCACAGACCGAGAACAAGACCCTCGCCGGGGTGACCCGGGCGGTGGTCTACGACGTCGAGTCGGGCAACACCCTGGCCGATGCGTTCTCCAAGCATCCCAAGGCATTCACTGACCTGTACGTCAACATGGTCGCTGCGGGCGAGGCCGGCGGTATCCTGGATACCATTCTCCTCCGGCTGGCCACCTTCCTGGAGAAGAACGACGCGCTGGTCCGCAAGGTCAAAGGCGCCATGGTGTACCCAGGTGTCATCATGTTTGTGGCGGGCGGGGCCATCGCGGTGCTGCTCATCTTCGTGATCCCGACCTTCCAGAACATGTTCTCATCGGCCAACCTGGAGCTGCCGCTGCCGACCCGGATCGTGATCGCGATGTCCAACTTCCTGATCCACTTCTGGTGGGCTATCGGGCTGGCCATCGGCGGCATCATCTTCGCCATCAAGCGGTACTACGCCACCGCGGCGGGCCGGCTGCAGATCGACACCATGCTGCTCAAGGCACCGGTGCTGGGCGACGTGGTCCGGAAGTCGGCGGTGTCCCGCTTCACCCGTACCCTCGGCACGCTGGTGAGTTCGGGCGTCTCGATCCTCGAAGGCCTCGAGATCACTGCCAAGACCTCGGGTAACCAGGTGGTCCACAACGCGGTGATGGCCTCCCGGCAGTCGATCGCGGGCGGCGAGACCATCGCGGCCCCGCTGGAGCGCTCGGCGGTGTTCCCGCCGATGGTCATCTCGATGATCGCGGTGGGCGAGCAGACCGGCGGGCTGGACGAGATGCTTTCCAAGATCGCGGACTTCTACGATGAAGAGGTGGACGTCGCGGTCAGCGCGCTGCTGTCGCTGATGGAGCCGGCGATGATCGTGATCCTCGGTGTCATCGTGGGCGGCATGGTGGTCGCGATGTACCTGCCGATCTTCGATATGATGAACGCGGTGCAGTAGGCCGCAGCAGGCTCGGCAACAGCATACTCGCCCTCGGCTGTCCGGCTGGATCGGACCGGCCGGGGGCGCGGTGCTTCTACGACTCAGAGATGCTGCGCCGCGCGGATCCAGGCTCCGAAAACGGATCCTCCAGCCGGTAGCGAGTGCGCCCGCCGGCGGCCTCCTCTTCCTGGAGCAGCGTGCGATCCGCGCTGGCCAATGCCTTGAGCGCCTTCTGCATCGTCGGCGTGGGCACCTGGTAGCGCGCGCCTACCTCCGCGGAGAGCAGGTGCTCGCCCCGCTCCAGGAGCACCGCCTTCACGACCCGCTTCTGCTGCAGCGTGAGACTCTAAGTTCCGTATTTGGCGTGTGTTATGGACTATGCCATTAGCATTATGCCGAAAGTATACTCAGCCGCCGCCGCTGTCACCGAGGTCCGCTTCCAACCCTCCCAGGCTGGCTCGACGCGGCACCCGACGATATCCTGGAGGGAGAATCTCCTCCCTCAGGACGGGACCTCTTCGCCTGATCCGGAGCCCTCATGCTGCGCGATCTCCGCCATGCCCTGCGCACCCTCGCCCATGCGCCGGGCTACAGCCTCACCGTCATCCTCACGCTCGCGCTTGGCATCGGCGGTACCACCGCCGTATTCAGCGTGCTTCGTTCGGTCATCCTGCGGCCGTTCGCCTGGGCGCCCACCGACCGCGTCATGATGATTGGCGAGCGGGACTCAGCCGCCAACATCAGGCCCGCCTCCTATCCCACTTTCCAGGACTGGCGGGCGGGGACGAACGCGTTCGAGGCGCTCGCCTTCGTGCGGGGCCAGGGTGCGGTGCTGAAGACCGGGGAGGGGTCCGAGCGGCTGGTTGGCGCCTTCGTGTCCGACGAGTACTTCCGCGTGCTGCCCGAGCCTGCCGTCATCGGCCGCGCGCTCGAGCCGTCCGACTTCGCACCCGGCGCGCCGGCCGTGGCGGCGATCTCGTGGCCGGTCTGGCAGCGGCGGTTCGGCGGCGACCGGTCCGTGGTCGGCCGCAACGTCACGATCGGCGAGCGGAGCTACACCATGATCGGGGTGATGCCGGTCGGGTTCGTCTACCCGGTCTGGGCCGACTTCTGGGCGCCGATCACGACCATCCTGGGGGCCGACCCGGCGCTCCAGCAGCGGGGCTTGCACACGGACAGCCGCATCGTCGGGCGGCTCCGGGCCGGAGTGGACTCGGCGGCCGGCGTGCAGGCACTCTCCACGGTGGCCGCGCACCTCGCTGAGACCTATCCGGCGGAGAACGGCGGCTGGCGGACCGTGGCGTTCCTCCCGGTATCCGCGGAGATCCTGGGCGGCACCGGACCGCAGCTCCGCATACTCACGGTGGCGGCGGTGTTCGTGCTGCTCATCGCGTGCGTCAACGTCGCGGCGCTCGCGTTGGCCCGGGCAGGGGCCCGCTCGCGCGAGCTCGCCATCCGCATGGCGCTGGGCGGCGGACGCGGCGTCCTGCTCCGCCTGCTCGCCGCCGAATGCGTGGTTCTCGGCCTGGCGGCGGGCGCGCTCGGGCTCGGCGCCGCGCTGCTGCTGGTGGGCTGGCTCCGAGTCGGCGGACAGGACCTGCTGCCCCGCGCCGGGGAGCTCTCCGTGGACCCGTGGGCGATGGTGGCCGCGGTTCTCCTCGCGCTCGCCCTCGTGGTGGGACTCGGCCTGCTGCCGGCGCTCCGGAGCTCGGGCGCGCTGAGTGGCGCGCTCCGGGAAGGCGCGGGGGCCAGCCGGGGACCGGTGCGTCGACGGCTCCGGGCCTCGCTGGTCGTGGGCGAGATCGCGCTCGCGCTGGTGCTGCTCACCGGTGCCGGGCTCCTGGTGCGGAGCCTCGAGCGACTCCAGCGCGTGCGCACCGGGTTCGACGAGGACCGCCTGCTGGCCGTGCCGATCATGCCCACCTCGTCGAAGTACGCCAGCCCCGAGCGCGCGCTCCAGCTCTACCGCGACGTCGCCGCCGCCGTAGCCGCGCTCCCCGGCGTCCGCTCGGTGGCGCTCACCAACCACGTGCCGCTGAGCGGCGCTTCGATCAATACTCCCCTCGAGGTGGAGGGTTCCGTCGCGAGCGAGAGCGATGAGGCGCTGTTCCGCGAGGTGGACACCGCGTACTTCCGCACGGCAGGCATCCCCATTGTGCGCGGCCGCGCCTTCACCGCGGACGACCTGGCGCACCCGGGCGATGCAGTGCTGGTCAACCAGGCGCTCGCCGCGCGCTACTGGCCCGGCGGTGACGCCCTGGGCAAGCGGGTCACCGTCCGCAAGTCGGCGCAGGGGCGGCCGGAGTTCGGGGAGCCGGTGCATGCCACGATCGTGGGCGTAGTGGGCAACGTGCGGCACTATTCGCTCGACACCGACTTCGTCCCGGAAGTCTACCTGCCCTATACGGTCACCGTCTGGGGATGGATGTCGCTTGTGGTGCGGACCGACGGCGATCCCGCGGCGATGGTCCCGACCGTTGCCCGCGCCGTCCACGTCGTCGAGCCCGACCTCCCCCTCGCGGGCGCGTCGTTCGACAAGCGGGTGTACGACCTCCCGACGGCGCTCCGGCAGTCGCTGGCCTATCGCCGGTTCATCACCGGCCTGCTCGGCGCGTTCGCATTGCCCGCCCTGCTGCTCGCGGCGCTGGGGATATACGGGGTGGTGGCCTACCTGGTGACGCAGCGCGGGCGGGAGATCGGGATCCGCATGGCGCTGGGCGCGCAACGCCGGGACGTGCTCGCGCTGGTGCTGCGGGAGGGAATGCGGCTCGCGGCGGTCGGCGTGCTGCTCGGAGCCGCGGGCGC
>JBJMOX010000105.1:0-8051 GCA_045803515.1 Gemmatimonadales bacterium | reverse complement strand
GAGTGCCACGAGCTGCCGGGCGATGCTGTCGAGCACCGGGAGCGAGCGGCCGATCATGACCGGCATTCCGGATTCGAAGCTCACGTTCCGCAGGGTGAGCACGGGCGCGGCATCGGTGAACAGGGGTGGACACCCGGAGGCGTCGACCGGGGTCTCCGAAGGGGTCGCGGAGCACTGGTCGACGGCGTCTTGGATCGCGTCGCCATCGGTATCCTGCAGTGCTGCGGGCGCGAGGCGCAGCAGGGTATCGGCCGTTGCAGCCGTCGTTGTATCCGCCGGCGCTGCAGCGGGTGAGGCTGCCGGCGGAGTTGCCGGGATCGGAACGACGCGGCGGAGAATGATCTCGATTCTTTGTGCGCGATCCTCCGGTTCGCCGAAGGCCTCGGCGGGAGCCGTTACGACCTCCCAGTGGCCTGCCAGCAGGAACTCCCGGAGCTGTACCTCCAGCCGAAAGCGACTGGGCCGGCGTACCCGCACGAAGAACTCTCCCTGAGAGTTGGTGAACGCCATTTCCCCGCTGAGATCCACGGCGGCGCCCTCCACCGGGTTGCCGCTCTCGTCGTGCACCACTCCGCGCACCACATATCGGCCAAGGCTCTCGCCCACCCGTTGCGGCTGCACGCCCCCGAACGCCCCCATGTAGAGGAAGGTGCTGCCCGAGGCGGAGTAGTCGACCGAGCCATCCGGTTGCACGTACGTCCCGATTCGCGTCGAGTAGCTGCCGAGCTGGAGGCGCGCGGTGAGATTCAGCGTGCTCCGGAACGGATTGAAAGGCTGGAACGGCTGATGGACGATCTGGTAATCCGCGCCGAACTCGCCGATCGCGGTGATCAGATTGGCCCCGAACAGCACGGTGGGCTCGCGCTGGTGAAACGAGAGCTGCTGCATCAGGCTGAGCTTGGGGGAGAGCCGCCACCGAAGGTTGACGACCGGAGTCGTGCTGGAGGGTCGTCCTTCCGGGCGGCTCTGCAGCACGAAGAGCTCGGCGTCCAGCCAGGAGCGAAGCTGCCGGCCGACGGCGTAGTAGGAGCTCAGGTTCCGGATGCCGTTGGAGCGGGAATCGTAGAGCCCAGCCGTGAGGCGCAGCTCCTTCCATCGGCCGGCGGCGAACACCGAGTTTCCGCTGGCCCGTTGCGCGGGCTTCGAGTCCGCGGAGTCCTGGACGAAGTTCTGGCGACTGGCGCCGATCTGAAACTCGCTGCCGAGGTCGTAGGTGAGCGCCAGGTTTTCCCGGTCGATTTCCGTCTGGTTGGGATTGGGCACGGCGGCCCGGCGAAAGCGGCTGGGGTTCCACACGTAGGCCGCCTTGACCCCGAGCCTGCCCTGGCGCATGACCAGGCTCGACGCGGCGTAGGGCCGATCGGATCCGATCCCAGTCGCGAAGCCGGTGGTGATGTCGGGTGTGGGCTGCCATTCGAGTCCGGGAATGACGGTCTGACGATCGGCAAAGAGGGTCGTAGCGCTGAGGCGCACGGTCGGGGAAACCCGGTGCCGAAGAAATAGCGCGCCCATCGGCCGCTCGATATCGGTAGGCTGAAAGGATGGCGCACCGAGTCCGCTGGAGCTCGCCCCGCCGAAGGCAAAGAAGGAGGTTTTCGCGTTCCCACCGGCGAGACTCACGCCCTGAACCAGCAGGTTGGAGCCGCCACCGAAGACGTCGGTGGGAAAGCGCATCACCAGCACGCTGTTGCCGACGCCGAGGGTGTCCTTGTTTACCGCCTTCCGCAGAAACGCGCCGACCCTGAGGCCGTCGAGATATCCGATGCCGAGCCAGCCGTCCACGTTGTTTCGCCAGAAGTTCGCGGTCGCCCCGTAACCGCCCAGGAGGGAGGAGCCGCCGCCCTCGACCTCTACGACCGTCTGGGCCGCCGATCGCGCCGGCAGCGTGGCGCACAGCGCCAACCCGACGGCGATGCCAAAAAGCGCAGACGGGAGCTTGCGCCAGGCGGGCACCAGGTCACCGGCCGGTCGAGTCACTCACGGTGGTGTCCTTCACCGCGGCAACCAGGGTGGAGGTGAGCGAGGTGTCGATGGTGAACTTGGCGAACCGGATCTGGACCCGGCTGGGAATCGAGTCGAGCGACCAGGGGACCTCGGTCCAGCGGCGACTGTGGGGGAAGAGCGGAAAGGCGCTTCCCGGCGGGGATTGCGTCTTGCCGGCGGCGGCGGTCACCTGAAGGACCCGGCCCAGGTTGCCGCCGGTGTTCTCGAGCTGCACCCGCGCGACCTTCGCGGCCGAGTCGAGCTCGAATGCCCGCACGGCGACCTCCTCCTTGCGGAGGGGCTGCTTCTGGTTCAGGTAGACGACGTGGGGAAGGAGAATCCTCACGTTGACGCCCGCGTCCGTCCGGGCGCCGCTGATCGCGCTCAGGATGTTGAACCAGGCCGGCGCGCTGTCGGCGCTGGCCTCGTAGAACACCGTGTACGTGCCCCTCGGCGGAATCCGGAAGCTCATGGCGGACAGCTTCAGGTGGATCCGGGTGCTGTCGAAGGGAGCGTCCAGGACCTCGCCCCGCTCGGTCACCCGAAACCCCTTCACCTCGAGGACGACCGTGAGCGGGAAGATCGACTGATTGCTGAGCTGGAAGCTGGAGCGGGCGTGCTCCTGATATTCGGCGATGGGCGGGCTGACGGATTGGGCGAGTGCCGCAGCCGGCACCACGCCGGCGGCGAGGACGAGAAGGAGCCTAGCCCGGCGGAGCGGCCGCCGTGCGGGAGCGAAGGGGAGCTGGGACCCGCCCATAATGCCTCATTCGGTGATCGCCAGCAGGTTGAGGGTGCCGCGATACGTCCCTGCCGGCAAGTGGCGCCATCCAGACAAATCGATCCGTACCTGCATGCCGTCGGTCCGGCCGCCCTTGGCGTTGGCGTCCGAAATCGCCTGGGTGAAGAGCAGCAAGGTGCCTCCGGTGCTCCCCGCCATGCCGCCGCTGATCCGCCTGCCGCTTTGAGTAAACGGCGCGAAGCTCTTCGGTCCACCGGTCGGGACCCGGCCGTACACTGCGCTCGCCGGAATGGCCACAGGGCCGGCCAGGGCGGCCGCTGGACTCTCGAAGTAGGCCACCAGCGACACCGATGCCGTCTCTGCCGGATCCACGTCCCACGCCGTCGCGATGGGAAACGGGGCGAAGTCGTTGGGGCCGGTCTCCAGGGTTCCCGGCAACGTCGCCGCGGTTCCGCCGGGCAGCGAGACCCCGATCGACGGCATCCGGGTGGCGGTGAGCGAGACGGAGGCCCCCGCGGACGCGAGCCCGATCTGGGCGCGGAGCGGGGCCGCCGTGAGCACAACCAGGCACGCCAGTCGAGCGGAAGTCCGGAGCATCCGCCAACATACGGTCCGGAATCGGGGGCTGTCGAGTAGATGCACCATGGGGTGCAGTATCGACGGGCTTCCCCGCACCTTGAGCGGAGGGGCACCGGGAGCCGACGGCCGACGGCTCGTCCCCTGCTGCTACTGCGTGATGGCCCGCAGGTTCAGCGTTCCCGAATAGGTTCCCGGCGCGAGCGCCGGAAAGCCGACCAGATCGAGCTGGAGGTCCAGATTGTCCGTCCGGCTCGAATTCTTGTTGATCCCCGTGATGACTTGAGAAAACAGTTGCAGGCTCCCTCCGGCCGTTCCGATTCCGCCGACCGCGTTCTGGTTCATCGGGGTGAACGCGACCGGCAAGCCCGTGGTCATCCTTCCGCGGATCCGGCTGGACGGAATCTGCGTCGTCCCGCCGATCAGCGCCTGACTGGGCACGGTGAAGTAGGCCACCAGGTTCACCGTGTTGGTCTGCCCCGGGTTCACATTCCACTGGGTGACGACGACGACCGGCGAAGGAAAGTTGTTGGTCGCCCCGTCGATGACGTTGGGGAGGTTCTGCACCATCCCGGACGTCACTCCCACCGTCAACGTGCCCGCCCTGATCGCCGCCAGCGTGACGATCCGCGCGGTTGAGACGCTGCCTGCCTGCGCCGCGGCCCGCTCCCCCCCGGTTGCCACCAGGGCGAGGGAGAGAAGCAGGCGGAGCCACCCGGGAGAAGACCTGACGACTTGCATCGTTGGGCGCCCCTGTTGCAGCTAGGCCGGATCCTCTACTGGACGATCGCCTGGAGGTTCAGGGTGCCGGTATAGCTGCCGGCGATGGTCGAGGCGCCAGTGAGGTTCAGCCGCAGGTCGAGCGGGTCCGTGCGGAACCCGGAGACGTTGCCAGCGGTGACGTTCTGCGAGTACAGCGTCAGGCTTCCGTTCGCCACACCGACGCTGCCGACGGCGCCGTTGCTAAACGCCGCGAAGGGATTGGCCCCGACCCGACCCTCGACCTTCGAGGAAGGAATGAAGTTGGTGCCGTTCGCCAGCGCCTGCGCCGGAGTGGTGAACCAGCCGACCAGGTTCAGCGTGGTGCCGCCAGTCAGGGCCCAGGTGGCGGTGACGTTGACGCCGCTGAAGTTGTTGTTGGTGGAGTTGTCGGTGATGCTGGCGAGACTGGCCGACGGGACGTCGGTGCTGAGGGCGATGCTGGTATTCCGGGTGGCATTCAGTGCCACGGTGACCGGGCCGTTGGACGTCAACCCCACCTGGGCCTGCAGGGTGGTGGCGCCAACGAGGGCGAGCGCGGTGGCGCCGGCCAGCACGCGCGTGACGAGGTGCATTGCTCGACTCCGAAGCTAAAGGTTGGGGGGCGATCTGCCGATAACGGCTGGCTGGGCGGGTTTACAAGACCTGTGCCAGGGGTGGCACTATTTGCCTATTCGTGCAGTCCTTTGACGACGAGAATTGCGGCAGTCAGCTGGGGATTGCCGGGTAAGGCTCCGACCGATGGGGGCTTGCGGCGGGCGGAGGGAGTTGCCGGAGCGGGGCAGATTCAACCGTACAACAACGCGGCACCCCGGAGGTCGATCGATCCGCCCGGGTTCAGCACCGTCATAATGCGTCAGCCGTCGCGCGGGTATCAGCGTTCGTCATCGTCATCCTCGTGATCCTTGTCGTGATCATGCCCCTTCTCCCGCACGGCTCGGCTGCCGGGTCGCACCAGCTGCACCTCCCCCTGAAATGACTCCAGCGTCACCTGCGCGCTGCCGGTCCCGATGGTGAAGTTGAAGCGCTTCCCTTTGCGGGTCTCGTTGATGGTCACCGGAAACTCGGATTGGAATTCGCCGTTGAAGGTCGAGACCGACACCGCGGCGTTGGTCCCCACGGCCATCGTCATGGTGACGTCGCCGTTGTGGCTGGAGAGCGCATAGCGCCCGCCGTTATGGATCGGTCCGTTGTAGCTGAGATCTCCGTTCACGGTGCTCGCGTCGAGGCTGGTGGCATCCACCCGCTCGAGGGTGATCCCCCCATTCACCGTCTCGGCCATGAGCTCCCCGGAGGCGTCCGACACCGACACATCCTCATTCACCGAGTGCACCTCGATCCGACCCCTGGCGCCACGAAGGGTGACCGAGCCCTGGACCGACTGCAGGGACACGATGCCCTGACCCCCGGTCACGTCGACACTGCCCTGTACGGTCTCGACCGTGACCGGTCCCTTGGCCCCGTCGACCTTCACGTCGCCGTTCACTCCCGAGATATCGAGACCCATCCAGGCGGGCGCCGTGATCGCGAGGTCGACCGATGGTGGGCCGTGGCGGCCTTCGGTCCTGACGCTCACCGTGGATCCCGCGGTCGAGACCTGCACCTCTCCTTCGGAGGACGGATCCGCCTGGACCCGCAGGACGTCCCGGTTCCAGGTCTTGACGGTGATGTCGCCGCTGTGGGCGTCGACCTCGAGTCGTTGGCCGCGACCCACCGCCACGGTCGTGTCCACCTGCTGCAACGAGGCCAGGGCCGCGAGAGCACCGGTGGCGAGGGAAAGCAACACGGTCGCTGTCCTTTCAGCTCACGGCGGAGACGAGGGCGGCGGCCTGCCGGAGGAGCTCCAGCTTTCGCCGCATCGTCTCTGCGAGATGAGAGTTGAGATAGATGTTGGCCGAGTCCGCGGCCACGGCCCGCTGAGCCTGGGCGATCGCGCGGTCAATGGTCGCCAGATTCTGCTCGATGACTCGCACCGTGGTGGTGTCGAGCCGGTCGCGGTTCTGGGCCAGGACCTGCTGCAGCTCGGTCACGGCAAGATCATAGCTCCGCTCGGCTGTGCGGGCCGGTCCCGTCGCCACGGGCGTGACTACCGACGGCGTGGAAGGGGGGGTGACCACCACGCTGGTCCCCACCGGGTGGAGCAGCCAGGCCGCCCCGCCGGAGAGTGCCATCAGGGCGATACCTGCGGCGGCGAGCTGGGGCAGAGAGAAAGTCCATCGGCCAGGCGTCCGGCGGGCGAGCCGGATTTCCGTCGTGTCGGTCGTTGCCGCGTCGGTCGTTGTCGCGGCGGGCACGCCGATGCGGGCCGCGATGCCGGGCCAGAGGTCCCGCTCAGGCTGACGATCATCCAGGGCCCGGGCCCGACCGACGATCCGCTTGAGATCCGCCAGTGCCGCCCCGCACGCGACGCAGTGCCGGAGATGGGCCTCGAGCGCGGTCCGCTCCTCCGCGGGCAGCTCGCCGTCGAGATATTCGGACAGACGGTCGGTCCAGGTGTCGGTCATGGTGTGCTCCTCAGCGATCCAGGTGCCGGCGCAGGGCCATGCGGGCCCGGTGCAGTTGGGACTTGGAGGTGCCGGTGGCGAGTCCCAGCATGCCGGCGATCTCCTCGTGGCGGTAGCCCTCGATGTCGTGGAGGACGAAGACCTGCCGGGCCCCGTCCGGCAGCTGCCCGATGGCCGCCTCGAAATCCATCGACAGGTCGGGACTCGGCGGCCTGCCCTGCACCATCTCGAGTGCTTGGTTGCCCTCGACGTACCGCTGGCGGCGGATACCGAGGGCCTGGCGCCGGCCCAGGATGACATTGACCGCCAGCCGGTGAAGCCAGGTGCCGAAGGCCGATTCGCCCCGGAAGGTCCCCAGTTTCTGCCAGGCACGAACGAACACGTCCTGGGCCACCTCGTCGGCCTCCTCGTCGTTCAGCATCCGACGCACCAGGCTGTGGATCCTGGCCACGTGACCCCGGTAGAGCCGCGCGAAGGCGTGCGCGTCGCCACTGGCCGCCAGCGTCGCGTCCACCGTGTCCGAGTCGCTTCTGCCGGTTTGCTCGTGGTGCAGCGTCGCTACTCCAAGTCCTGGTGGGGTCATCGCGAGGGGTTGGATCGCTCGACGGATCAGAAGGTTGCAGATGGAAGGGGAGGGAGGGAAGGGGAGGTCAGCGCATCACGGCCTCCCCGGGGTCGCGGGAAGGCCGTGGCTCGCATCGGGTGCAGCTCACTGCATGGCGAACTTGTCGGGGAACTGCTTGCTGATGGCGCCGGCCAGCGGATCCGCGATCATCTGCATGTGGGCCGCCGCCTGGCGAAGCTTGCCATACGCGGTCGCCCAGTCTTTGCTCGCCTGGGCGTCCACCACCGCCTTGAGGCCGACCACGTGCTCCCGCACCAGTCCGGCCACCACGTCCTTGGGCAGGTTGGGGTTGGCGGAGCTCAGGAAGGCGCCGAAATCGTCCGCGTAGCCGAGCAGGTCCTTGACGGCCTTGTCCTGCATCGCCTTGTCTTTCCTGGCCACCCCGTTGGTGTAGTCCACGAAGAAGCCGATGTGCTTCCGCCAAAGGGCGAGAAAGGCGGACTCCGCGTCGGCGCCGTAGACCGAGCCGATCGCCTGGCTCAGGGCCACCGAGTTGGCGTCGAGCGCTCCGGCCGCGTCCTTGAACTCGCCGGCCCGTCCGCCCAACGCCGCTTCCGTCGTGGCAGCCGCGAGCCAGGCGTGCTCGGCCAGCGTGGTGTTGAGGGTGACGCGAAGGTCCGCGGCCGACTGGGCCCGGGCCGGGACCGCGACGGTAAGGGCGGCCGCCAGAATGGAGACGGCGGTGCAAAGCTGGGTGAGCGAACGCATGGCTAGTGGGCTCCGTTGGCGTCGGGGACGACGCGGATTTCGCCGCGCATGAAGTGGTGCCGGTCGCAGTAGTAGCGGTAGGTGCCGGCCCGATCGAAGCGGTGACCGAAGCTCGAGCCCTTGCCCGTCAAGCGTCCGGCGAACGCGCCGTCGG
>JBJMOX010000104.1:0-27271 GCA_045803515.1 Gemmatimonadales bacterium | reverse complement strand
CGGTGTAGCGCAGTACCCGATGCCCGTGGTCCTCGAGGAGCCTGGCTTCGGCCTCGAACACCACGTCCTCGCCACCGCGTTGCTGGTAGTAGTTATGAACGAGCAGGAGCTTCATGCCCATAGCCCACCGGAGCCGGTGGACGGCTCGGCATGGTGTCGGGCAGGCGTTGCGCCTGAGCGACGGCAATGCCCAGCCCTATGATGCTCCAGAACCAGATTCCGCCGTGCGGCCCCTCCAGATAGACGGCGAAGCTGATATCCACCATGAAGGCCAGCCAATAGGCGAGAATCCACAGATTGACACGGGCCCACCATTCCCGGCCCCTCCGGCGCGCCCGCAAATAGGCGGCGAGCATGGTGACGCCGAACGAGCTCTGGAGCAGCAGCCAGAGGACCTCTCCGGGCACCCCGGTGCGGGCCAGAATCGTCATGTGGGCGCTGTGAGGACTGCGGTTGAAGGCCTCCTGCCTGACGCCGTCGTCGACCTCCAGGTTGATCCCGAAGCCCTTGCCGGTCCAGAAATAGGGACCGAAGACCGTGTAGTCCACGACTTTGGTCCACCAGCGGAGTCTCCAATCCTTGGTCTGCTCCAGGTTGCGTTCGTCGTCCGGAGTATCTCCCACGATGCTCATGAGATTGCTGGTCAGTTGCTGAACCGAGAAATCTCGCCGGCCGAGCTCGATCGAGACATTGGAGGCGAGCAGCGCCAGGCTGACGGCGACGGCGGCGGCTCCGATCAGCACCACTTTGGGAACCGCAACGATGGGCCGGAGGACCAGCACCGCCAATATCGCCACCAGAAAGGCCAGCGATCCACCACGGCCCAGCACCGCCACGGCAATGAACGCGAGGACACAGCTCAACCCGAGAAACCAGTCGGTCCCCAACAGGCCACCGCGGGCCCGTACCCCCGGCGCGTGATGCAGCCCCAGGAGGAGGAAGGTGGCCGCGCCGGCCAGGTGGACGCCCGCATCGCCCGGCTTCACGAACACCATGTGTTCGCCGCTCTCGGGGTCCACCGGCAGCAGGCCGGGAAAGAGATGACTGGCCAGCAGCCCGATCGGGAGCCAGAGCACCAGCACCGGCGCCCATCGAGAGTAGCGCTGCAGCAGGGTGAGCAGCCATCCCGGGCGGACGATCGATGCGGGGATGAGCAGCGCGAATAGCCCATAGGCCCAGGTGACGCTGTCCCTGAGGACATCGACCCCGTAGACCCGCAGGTAAGGAATGGCTCGCGCCGCTCCCCACATCGCAAAGGCCAGGTAAAACCAACCCACGGCGGACTTGAAAGGCGCGAATCGTCGCGGGTTTCGCAGGACGCCGAGCAGGCCGACGCCGAGGACCAGCTCACCGACGAATACCGGCGAGCTGCCCAGGTGGGAGAAGGCTCGGCCGAAGAAGGCGTATCCGGCCAGCAGGAGACCAAGCAGCGAGATGAACAGGCGGGCAAAGACCTGCGGCAGCGTGGCGGCCGCCGTGAGAGCCAACGCCCCCGCCATGCCGACCAGAATGAGTTCCGGATTGCGCACGATTCCCTGAGCGAGCACCACCGGAGCCAGCGCGAGCAGCGCCAGGATCGGCCAGCCGAGGCCGATCACGTAGCTGCGGGCACGCCGTCCGACCTGGAATCTGGTCAGGAGCGAAGCCCCTCCGAGGCGGGCCGGGCGGTCATGGCGTCGACTTCGCGCCGGTCAGGGGGCTGACGGCGGCGGCGCGCTGGAAGTGGCCGCCCGCCAGTCCGACAAGATCGCCGGTGGGCAGTACCAGTCTGGCATCGCGGACCCCGTCCAGATAGAAGGCCATGGCGTCGCGGAACGTCGCGCGGACATCCTGGCGCGGAGCCCACCCGAGCGACCGGAGCTTGGTGACGTCCGGCGGCAGCCGGCTGGAGTCTTCGTAGCCCGGTCCATAGAAGTCCACACCCGCGATGGGCACCACTTCGGAGCACGGCGGATCCCCGGTCAGCTCCTCGTACAGCTCCATCATCAGGGTGGCCACCTCGCGGATGGTGAGGTCGTTCTCCGGGTTCCCCATGTTGTAGATCTGATTCCGGGTCTCGTCCGGGTGGTCGAGAATGGTCTGGAAGGCGCTGTTGGCATCCTCAATGTGCATGAAGGCCCGGCGGACATGACCCCCGTCGACCAGCCGCAAGGGGCCCCCGCTCAAGAGCGCCGACATGAAGTGGGGGAAGACCCGGGGGCCGCCGATCGCATTGGCGGGCACCAGATAGTCGATTCGACTGCCGATGAAGTTGAAGGGACGCACAATGGTGAACTCGAGGTTCCCCGCCATGCCGTGGGCATACAGCACGCGCTCGAGCAGCATCTTGGCGTTCGCATAGATCCAGCGCTGCTTGTGCACCGGTCCCACCACTCCATCGCTCGCGTCCTCCACGTAGGCCCCGCCCTCGGTCCCCTTGCCGTAGACCTCGGCGGACGAATATTGGATCAGCCGCTTGTGATGAGCGATGCACCGCTTGGCGATCTCCAGATTCTGGGTGAAGTTCAGATCGAAGACCTCGAGGGGCTCGGTGACGTACATGCTGGGGTTGGCATAGGCGATCAGGTCCACCACCAGGTCCGCCTCACGGATCACGTGTTCCAGCACCTCGGGCGCGTGGCGGATATCGGCGTGATAGAAGGTGAACGCCGGCCCCGCGACGTCCTCCAGCTTCTCCGACGAGACGTCCACCCCCAGGATCCGATATCGCCCCTGGCCCAGCAGATGCTCGACCATGTGCGAGCCGATGAATCCGCCCGCGCCCAGGACGGCGATCGTCATGCGATCGGCTCCGACGCGATGCGAATCGACGAGGTGTGGCATTTGGGACGTCCCTTCTGGTGAGTTCGGGTGTTCAATCAGCGGCGGTCACAGCGCCCGGCGCCCGACGGGTACGGCTCACTGCGTGCTCCGGCGCACGGGACCGCTCCGGAGCTCATAGTGGCGAAGCCCGAGGCCCTGGAGCACGACATAGCACACGAACAGCGGATTGTTCCGAAGATAGCGCCGCCAGAGGCGACGCGGCTCCGCCAGAAGGCGGAACATCCATTCCAGCCCGCTGCGTTGCATCCATCGGGGTGCCTGGCGCTTGAGGCCCGCATGAAAGTCGAATGCGGCACCCACGCCGACGAGGACCGGAGCGGTGAGCCGCTGGCGGTATTCCGCCATCCAGCGCTCCTGCTTGGGCGTGCTCAGGCCGACCCACACGATGTCCGGTTGCGCGCCGTTGATGCGGTCCATGACCTCGATATCCTCGGCCGGCGTGAGCGCCCGGAAGGGGGGCGAATACACGCCCGCCACGAGCAGCCCGGGAAAGCGCGCCTGCAGACGCTGAACCAGCCGCTCGGGAACACCCGGACCCCCGCCATAGAAAAAATGACGATACCCCCGTGCCTGCGACCGGTCACAGCAGGAGAGCAACAGGTCCGGCCCGTACACCCGCTCGACCTGATCGAAGCCCTGCAGCCGGCTGAGCCACACCAGGGGCATGCCGTCGGGCACCACCATCCCCGCGGCGTTGTGGATGGCCCGCAGATCCTCGTCCCGCTGGCTCTCCATGACCCCATGGATACCGCTCACGCACACGTACTGCCGGTCTTTCGCCGCGATCCAGCCCTCGATGACGGCCAATGCCCCGGCCGGGCTGACCGGGTTGACGCCGACACCCAGGACATTCACCCGTTGCAGAGGCGGCAGCAGCGCTGGGTCCGGCGCGGTCTCGGTCAGCTCGAGTGGCCGCACGACTCACGACGATGCATAGGCCGCTGCCGTGCCTTGCGCCAGGTTGGACCGGACCTGCCGCTCGATCCAGTGGTACGTCTCACGCAGGCCGTCCTCCAGGCTCACGCCCGGTTCCCAGCCGAGCACCTGGCGCAACCGGGTGTTGTCACTGTTCCGCCCGCGCACCCCTTGAGGCGCCGACAGATTGTGGCGTCTGCGGATCCGCTTCTCGGCGATGGCCGCCACCATGTCCACCAGCTCGTTGATGGAGATGAGCCGGTCCTGCCCCAGGTTCAGCGGCGCGTGATAGTCGGATTGCATGAGCCGGAAAATGCCTTCGACACAATCGTCGATGTAGCAATACGAGCGGGTCTGCTGACCATCACCCCAGACCTCGATCTCATCGCCGTCCTGGGCCAGCGCGATCTTCCGGCAGATGGCGGCCGGTGACTTTTCGCGGCCGCCGTCATAGGTCCCCAGGGGCCCGAAGATGTTGTGAAACCGCACGACCCGCGTCTGCAGCCCGAAATCCTCGAAGTAGTGACGGCACTGCCGCTCGGAATAGAGCTTCTCCCACCCGTAGCCATCCTCCGGATCGGCGGGATAGGCGTCGTCCTCTTTGAGCGGAGCCACGTCGACCGACTGCTGCAGGTACCCGGGGTACACACAGGCGGATGAGGTATAGAGATAGCGCAGGACACCATTCTGCCGGGCCGCCTCGATCATGTGCGTGTTGATGAGCACATTGTCGTGCATGATGACGGCCTTGTTGTGCTCGATGAACCCGATGCCGCCCATGTTGGCGGCAAGGTTGTACACCTGGTCCACCTTCTCGGTGGCCGCCAGGGTTTCCTCCCACCGCCGCAGATCGCGGATCTCGAATTCATCGGCCCGGGTGTCGCCGAACTCCGGGTACTTGAGATCGACACCGCGCACCCAGTACCCCCGCTGCTTGAGCAGCGTGGTGAGATGATGCCCGATGAACCCGCCCGCTCCGGTGACCAGGGCCCGCACCTGTCGCTCCGACATGATTCCTCCGTGAGACCGGGGCTACAATGCTCCCGTGCCTCTCAGCACGGCAGGAATGGTTCTGCACAGGACCAGCACGTCCAATCCAATGGACCAGCGATCGATATACTCCAAGTCGAGCCGGATCCAGTCGTCGAAGGTCAGGTTGTTTCGCCCGCTGATCTGCCAGAGGCAGGTACAGCCGGGGCGAACGCTGAAGCGCCGCATGAGCGCCGCTTCGGTGAAGCGATGGACATCGCGCACCGGGAGTGGCCGGGGTCCCACCAGGGACATCTCGCCCCGCACGACGTTGATCAACTGGGGCAATTCGTCGAGCGACGAGCGCCGGAGCCACCGGCCCACCAGGGTGACCCGGGGATCATCCCGGATCTTGAACACCGGACCGGTCGCTTCGTTCCGCTCCTCCAGGGCGGCCTGGAGCGCGTCCGCGTCCACCACCATGGTGCGGAGCTTGTACATCTTGAACAGGCGCCGGTTGAGGCCGTAGCGCTCCTGGGTGAAGAGCACGGGCCCGGCACTGGTCATCCTGATCGCGATGGCGCAGAGGACCAGCACGGGCGACAGGAGGACCAGCCCGACGGTGGCGCCGCCCAGATCGATCACCCGCTTGGTGACCAGGCGCCATCCCTCCGGCGATTGCGGCCCCGCGACCACGGCCACGTGGTCGTCCTCGACGTCGCTGGCGCCGTAGCTGGTCTCGAACAGGTCGGCCAGGAACTTGGCGCGCACCCCGACACGCTGGCAGCTCTCCAGAACGCGCTGAATCTCGGCGTAGTGGGATTTGATGGGCAACGCGACCAGAACCTCGTCGATCGCGTTGCGCATCAGAATGGCCTCCAGCTCCTCCAGCCGGCCCAGGATCATTCCCGGACGGTCGGGTGACGCGTAGGTCGCGGTGTCGACGAAGCCCACGATGTTGTACTCGGCGCCCCGGGTGACCCTCAGCTCATGGTAGAGCCGCTGCCCCCGGGGTCCGGTTCCGACGATCAGTGCGTCCCGGATGATGCCCGGTTGTGGCTCCGGCACCAGGGTCCGCACCAGGCCGCGCAGGAGCAGGATCCCGACGCTGCTGCCGATCCAGAAGTAGAGGACCGCTTCGTACCGGAAGGCCCCGGTGACGCTCATGGCGGGGAAGGCCAGCGCGACGCCGCTCACCAGGCTGCAGGTCAGCACCACCCGCAGCGCCTCCCACCGGAGTCTCCGGATGGCCTTCCAGTCATAGAGACCGGTGGCCATACACAGCCCGCGCCATGCCAGCGCAAAAGCGGACAGCAGGAGGAGATTCTTGACGGTGACGCGAAGCTCCAGGAATTCCCGAGGGTCTTCCGCCCTGTGGCCCAGGTTGGTTGCCAGGAACACCAGCAGGAGCACCGACATGACCAGGAACAGGTCGGTGAGCCGGAACAGCCGCACCTGGAGCCTGATCTCGGGCGTGGCGCCGGACCGCCGGCGCGGCCGCCGGGCCGGCGCAGGCACGACCGCGGACGCGACCGCCGGCACGGGGGCCGGCACGGAATTGGTTGCCTCGGGCAGCCGCGCCCGGGCGGCGGCGAGGGAATCGCCGTTGCCCAGGGTCAACGGGGCGTCAGGACCCGCGTCTCCGTACTGCTCGAGCATGTCTGATTGGGCCGGCTGGTTCGGCAGGCTCATCACGACTCCAGCGATGCGCTGAGATATTCGCTGACGTTGTAGGACCGGTAGGAGGAGTCGTACGTCGCTTCTCGCTTGAAGTCGATGTCGTTCAGCACGACCCCCAGCAGCGGCACTCCCACCCGGGTAAGCTGTTCAACGGCGTACGCGAGCGCGGCCGAGTCGGTAACGCCCGACCGGGCGATGACCAGCGCGGCGTCGGAGGCAAGACCGAGGATCGACGCGTCGCTGATGATGTTCACCGGCGGCGAATCGACGATGATCGTGTCATACTCGCCCTTCAGTCGCTCCAGCAGGGCCTTGAAGTTGGCGGATTCGAGCAGGACCGTCGGATTGGGTGGGACCGAGCCGGTGGTGAGGAAGTGCAGCCACCCACCCGGTTCTCCCACCTTGATCTCCCGGATCGCCTCGCCGACGGGAAGGGAGCGTGACAGCACCTCCGACAATCCCGGCGCCCGAGCCGCGCCCAGCGCGGTGTGCACCATGCCGCGTCGCAGGTCCGCGTCGAGCAACAGCGTCTTGGAGCGACGCATGGCGAGCGTGATGGCAAGGTTGACCGCGCAGGTGGTCTTGCCATCTCCGGCGAGGGGGCTGGTGACGACCACCACCTGGGTGGGCGCGCTCCGCGCGAAGGTGACGTTCGCCAGCAGCAGGCCGCACGCCTCGGCTACCATAGGGGTCCACTTGGAGATCGTCAACTCCAGCCCGGTGGATGCCGCCCGACTGAGCGCCGGCTCCATTCCCGACCCGCCAGCCACGATGGGCTGTCGCGGGGCCGAGAGGAAGGTGAACCGCTCCGCCCGGCCATTTCCCGAGCGCCGACGGGACGGATCTCCGCTCTCCAGCCTGCGTCTTCCGGTGATCAGGGCGATGGGTCCCCGCGACTTGGGAATCCGCGGGATCAGCCCGAGCACCGGCACCCCGGTCGCGACCAGGACGTCGTGCCGGGAGTGTACCGACCTATCCCGGTACTCGCGGATGAAGGCGACCGCAAACCCGAGCATGAGGCCCACGGCCAGCCCGGCAGCCAGGTTGATGATCGGCTGCGGACTGCTCGGTCCCAGCGGAGTGACCGCCGAGTCGACCACCTGAATGCTGGCGTCCTTCACCGCGACCGCGATCTCCGCCTCGTTCAACCGGCCTTGCAGGAGGTTGTAGACCGTCTCCAGGCTCTTCACGTTGCGGTCCAGCCGCGCGTACTCGAGTTGCTTCCGCGGGATGGTGTTGAGCTCACGGCCGTAGCCGGCGAGGGTCGCATCCAGGGAACTCACCTGATTGCTCAGGCCCAGCAGATAGGTGGTCGTGATGCTGTGCAGCTGCTCCTCGAGATCATCGATCTTGGCCTGCAGCACCTTCATGTCGGGATCCTTCGCGGTCGCCGATACCAGGGACGCCTTCTGGTTCTCGGCGGCGATCAGGGCGCTCAGCAGGGCCGACGCCGCCTCGTTCCGGAGCAGAAACGGGAGCCCGATCAGCCGTCGGTAGGCCGACGGACTGCCTGGCGCGGTACTGGCCTTGTCGATCTCCGCGAGACTCTTGCTGAGCGCCTGCCGCTCGGCTTCCAGGTTGCTCCGCTCTGATTCTTTCTGGATGAGCCGGGCCACGCCGCTGCTGGTCTCTACCGTCGGGTCGAGCACCTGTTCCCGCTCCCTGAACGAGCGGAAGGATTGTTCTGCTTCGGACAATTCGGCGCTCACCCGACCGAGCTGTTCGTGCAGAAACTGCGCTGTACTCGAGGCCTCCACCGACTGGACCCTCTGACGGCGTGTCAGATATCGGCTCGCGATCAGATTCGGCACCTCTCGGGCAATCAGCGAGTCGGGGTCACTGTAGCTCAAGGAAATGATGCTCGCGTTCCGGTCGGGCTGAGAGACCGACACCGATGCCAGCCGGCCAACGGCGGATTCCGGGGACTGAATGCCGACCCCGAGCTCCTGGTAGTGTGAGGCGTCTGGCCGCAGGATAAAACTCGCGCCGGGCAGTCGCACCGCCCCGTTCGGCTCGCTCAGCCCGATCGGTCGAGCGCTGTCCGCGATGAAAACAGCGAACCGGCCGTCCGGCCGACGGGTCAGTCGATACTCGGTCTGCGGCGCGTTCGGAGCCACGACGATGTGGTCGAGCAGCGTCCCTCGGGCCACCCGGGTTGGTTCGGTGACATACAGTTGCAGGCCCAGGACCGCGGCCGCATCCTCTTTCAGCGCGCGACTCCCCAGCACCTGCATCTCAGTCGCGAGCTCACCGGTGGCCGAGCTTGACATATTGCGATAGATCTCCGGCAGGTTGGGCTCGCGATCCTGGATCCGAATGCTCGTCGAGGCACCGAAGATCGGCGTCTGCTTGAGCGTATACCAGGCGGCCGCGGACGCCACGAGGACCGTACAGACCGCGATCAGCAGGCGATTCCGCACGATCACTGCCCAGAAGGAGCCGACGCGAGAAGCGTCGGTCTGCATCCCGCCATCGTGCAGGGCCCAGCGCTCCGAAGGCGTTATGTCCTGCCGAGTCGGCACTTTGGTCACGAGGTCCCGCCCCCACGCTAGGTAAGGGATCAGTTTGGTGGATATGGAATTGACGGAACCCGATCCGACAATTCAGTGTGGCAGCCAAGCCACGGTACCGGCGCCGATAGTAGTTGCCCGAGCACAACGCCCAGCGCCGGAACCGAGGCCAAGGCAATGTGAGATTTACTCAGCCTCCCGGAGCGGTCAAGGCTGAGCGACTGGGGGGCGTTGCCCGACGCATGCTCCCCAAAACGGCCACCCAAAACGACTTGCAATGACGGTCTGCGGAAGTGTTTCCGAACCGCTCTCCCAGGAAGGCCACTGCTCCCGATGGAATCCTTACTTCAAGTGGCGTCTCTCGTCGAGTCCGGGCCAAGTGTTCAGCGTCCAATTCTGCAAATGATGCGCCACCTATGGCCACTGCCGAGACGCCCTGAGAGGCCACATTTTTGCTCCGTTCTCGGCTCCCATCTGGCGGTGCGGACGCGCGAACACCATACTGAAGCTGGGTAGTTGTGTGACCTCGGTGCTCTGATCATGACTCAGGAGGAATCCCCTTTGAAGCGCGGCCTCGAGTCTGGATTTTTCGCGCCCCTTGCCGCGGTGGTGAGCCTCGGCGGGGTCCTCCTGCTGCTGCACGCTTGCCAGGACGTTGTTGCCCCGCCCCGTCCCGAGGCGGTGACCTCGGGGCCACCCCCCGAGGTGACGATCGGAAAATGGGGGGCCACATTCAGTACCCAGATCGTCGCCTTGCACGCCAGCCTGATCCCGTTGGGCTCAGGTGGAGCCGGGGTGCTGGCGTGGGGACACGTCGGGTCACCCCACATCTGGGATCTGTCCAACCCGGTGCCGACATTCACCACGCTCGCCGAACCCGCGGAGCTGTTCTGCGCCGGGCACACCTTCCTGCCCGATGGAACCCTGCTGGTGGCCGGCGGCCACGACGAAATCAAGGGTGACGGCCACGGGATACCCAACACCTATCGCGTCCTGAATGGAGCGTGGGTGACGGAAAGCCCCATGAGCTTCGGCCGGTGGTACCCGACGTTGACCGAGCTGGAGAACGGTGACGTCATCTCGTATGGCGGCAGCGACAACAATGCCGTGCAGGTGAGGATCCCGGAGCAGTACAGTTACGCGGCTCGGACCTGGACCCAGCTCACCAAGGCGAGCCGGCAACTCCCCTACTATCCCCGTTCGTTCCTGGACCCGAAGAGCGGGCAGATTTTCTACGCGGGGGAGCAAGCTGCGTCTCGCTGGCTCGATCCGGCCGCCAATGCGGGACTGGGAAAGTGGAGCACGATCACCGCGCCCCGGCTTGCCGCGGATCGGAACTACGGCTCCGCCGTGATGTACCAGCCGGGCAAGATCCTCTACGCAGGTGGGGGCGGTCGTCTGGCGAGCGCGGGTATTCCCCCGACCAGTTCAGCGGAGGTCATCGATCTGAATCAGAGCACTCCCCAGTGGGCCGCGACGGGGTCGATGACCTATCCACGTCGACAGTTCAACCTCACGATCCTGGCGGACGGGAAGGTACTGGCCACCGGCGGCACCAGCTCTGCCGGATTCACCAATCGAACGCTCGGGAGAAAACAGGCCGAGCTGTGGAACCCGGCGACCGGCGCCTGGTCCCTGCAGGCAGCGGAGGCGGTCGTGCGGGTGTATCACGGGGTGTCGCTCCTTCTGCCCGACGGGCGCGTCCTTTCGGCCGGGAGCGGAGACGGGCAGAACCTCCCGCGGGAGACGACCGGCCAGATTTTCACCCCGACGTACCTGTTCGACCAGAACGGCAACCCGGCGGTTCGACCGGCGATCACCGGCGTTTCGACCACTGCCCTGCACTATGGCCAATCGTTCACCATCACGACGCCGGACGCGGCCTCGATCGCCAAGGTGCACCTGATTCGTTTCTCCTCGGTGACTCACGCGTTCAACCAGGGCCAGACACTCTATCGAGCCACCTTCTCGGTCGGCGGCCAGACCTTGAGCGTGACTGGGCCCGCCACTGGGCGGCTGGCACCCCCCGGGCCGTATCTGCTCTTCATCGTGAACACGAGCGGCGTGCCGTCGGAGGCCCGGATCCTCACTCTCTCCCAGTGAGCCTGGCAGAGCGCAGGTGACCTGGATGCCGCCGGCTGCTCCGCGGGTGACGGTCGTCATACCAGCGTACAATGCCGAGAAGTTCCTCCTTTCGGCGGCGGAATCGGTCCTGGGTCAGAGTTTCCGTGCGCTCGAGCTGGTCATCGTGAACGACGGCTCGAGTGACGGCACGCTGCACGTTGCCCGCTCCATTGCGGACCCCCGAGTGATGATCCTCCCGCTGACCAATGGCGGTCCCGCCCGTGCTCGGAACGCGGGCTGTCGGGAGCGGAGCGCCGAGTTCGTAGCCTTCCTGGATGCGGACGATCTTTGGGACCCGGGGAAGCTCGAGGCGCAGGTGGCGTATCTCGACGCGCACCCGCATGTCGTCGGGGTCGGCTGCTTCATGCGCTACGTCTCAGCTACGGGCCGTATCCTGGGCCGGACCGGTCAGCCCGTGAGCGAGCCTGAGCTCCTCCTGATCGCTCGGGGTGAGCTGTTCCCCTTTCCTACGTCCAGTCTGGTTGTCCGCAGGTCGGCATTCGATGCGCTCGGCGGGTTTGACGAGTCGTTCCGGCATGCCGGGGCGGAGGATATCGAGCTGTACGCCCGGCTGGCGCGCCGTGGCGGCTTGGCATGCGTGCCCGAGGTGCTCGGGTCGTACCGGATCCACCCGAAAAGCGCCATGGCACGAGAGCGGCTGCGAATCAACCGCGAGGCCGAGTTCGTCCGCCGGCGACTGGCCGCGAGAGAGGTCGGCAGCGATCTCACCTGGCAGGAGTTCACCGCGTCGCACCGGCCGAGCTGGGGGGCGCGTTGGCAGGGCGCGGTCGAAGTATGCTACCGGGCGGCGGCTCTGCATCATGCGGAAGGCCGCGCCGTGCGAGCGGTGGCCTGCTGCGCCCTGGCCCTCCTGCTCGGACCGCGGTATACGCTGCGGCGACTGAGGCGACAGCGGCGCCCGGCATCATGACGGCGGTCGCCATCGTGAGCTGGAATACCCGCGACCTGCTCCGAACCTGCCTGACCCGGGCGGCAAGGGAATGTCCCAGCGAAGTCGTCGTGGTGGACAACGGCTCCGTCGACGGCACGGTGGAGATGGTTGGGGCGGAATTCCCCAGCGTGCGCCTCGAGCAGCTTCCGGACAATCCCGGCTACGGCGCCGCCGCCAATTGCGCGTTCGCCACGACCGCCTCGAAGTACGTTGTGCTGCTCAACCCGGACGCCTTTCTCTGTCCCGGCGCTCTGGCGGCGTTGACGCGCCACCTCGATGCGCATCCACGGGCCGCCATCGTCGGCCCTCGGGTGTTGAACGCCGACGGCAGTCTCCAGCGCTCCTGCCACGGATTCCCCCGGCCATGGGCACCCGCTTTCCGCCGCCCGCCGTTGACCCTGCTGGTGAGTCGCCTGGCGTGGGTGCGCGAGCGGTGGATCGAGACCTGGAGCCACGACCGGGTCCGTCGGGTCCCCTGGGTGACCGGCGCGGCGCTCGCGATCCGGCGTGACGCCTTCCGCCAGGTGGGCGGATTCGACGAGCGGTTCCACATGTATTTCGAGGAGGTAGACCTCTGCTACCGGCTGAGCAAGGCCGGTTGGGAAACCCACTTCACCCCGGCGGCTGAGGTGATTCATCTGGTCGGAGCCAGCACCGAACAGCGCCGGCGGGCGATGCTTCTCCGCGGCTGCGTGAGCCAGGTGGAGTTCTTTCGGATCCACTACGCGGGGCTCAGACTGGCACTGGCTCTTGGGGTGTTCCGGGCCGCGCATCGAACACGAATCCTTCGCGACTCTCTGCGGTACCTGGCCATGTCCAAGGGCGCTCGACGGGAGCAGGTTGGTGAGAATCTCGGCGTCTGGCACGAGGCCCTCGCCCTCGGGCGCCCAAGCGCGGGATCTGACCGTCGCCGCTCTGGACAGTGACCCAGCAGCCGGCGACTTTTCCTCTGCACTAGCAGGATCTTCCGCCCCTTCACAGAGCCGGCTCTCATGGGAAGCGCTGATTCACCCGCGCCTGCCGTCGCGCTTTCGCCCGCGTCCTCGCCGGCCGTTCCCCCCAACTTCGTGCGGGTGGCGCCCGCCGGGGCATGGCCCGGCTTCCACCTGGCCGAGTTGTGGCGCTATAGGGGGCTGCTGTTCTTCCTGGTCTGGCGGGAGATCAAGGTCCGGTACGCCCAGACGGTAATGGGGGCCGCGTGGGCCGTGCTGCAGCCGGTCCTCACCATGGTGGTCTTTACCGTCATCTTCGGCTGGTTCGCCCGGCTGCCGTCGGATGGCGTCCCATACGCGGCATTCTCCTTGGCCGGCCTGGTGCCCTGGACCTATTTCGCTACGGCCGTCACCGGGTCGAGCAACAGCCTGGTGGCCAACACCAGCCTGGTGACCAAGGTGTACTTTCCCCGCCTGGTCATCCCGGTGGCGCCGGTCCTGGCGGCTCTGCTGGACCTCGGCGTTGCCTGTGTCGCACTGGTGGTCCTGATCCTGTGGTACGGGATCATCCCGAACCAGGCGGCCTTTCTGTTCCTCCCCCTCTCGGTACTGATGATGGTGCTCTGTGCCGCGGGCGTGGGTAGCTGGCTCGCGGCGCTCAACATCCAGTACCGGGACGTGAAGTACGTGGTGCCTTTCCTGTTGCAGATTTGGATGTTCGCCTCACCCATCGTGTACCCTCTCTCGCTCGTCCCGCCGCCGTACCGGCTGATGTATGCGGTCAACCCGATGGTCGGGGTCATTGCGGCATTCCGTGCCGCGTTCCTCGGCACCGCTGGCCCCACCCCCGCCGAGGTCGGGGTCTCATTCGGATCGGCGTGCCTCATCCTGGTCGGCGGAGCGGCCTACTTCCGCCGGACCGAGCGCATCTTCGCTGACGTGGCCTGAGAACATCGGAGCGCGGATGTCGGACGTCATGATTCGGACGGAGGGACTCGGCAAACGCTACCGGCTCGGGCTGGCGGCGGCCCGCCCGCGCAGCTTCCGCGAGGCGGTCACCCGCGTCGCCACCGCTCCCTTCCGCAACCTCGCGCACCTGCGTCAGGCCCGGCGCCCCAGCGACCTGGAGGGGCCCGGGGTGATGTGGGCCCTTCGGGACCTGTCGCTCGAGGTCAGGCACGGTGAGGTGCTCGGGGTCATCGGCCGGAACGGCGCGGGCAAGAGCACACTGTTGAAGCTGCTCTCCCGGATCACCGAACCCACCACCGGATTTGCCGAGATCCGCGGCCGCGTAGGATCGCTGCTGGAGGTCGGCACCGGGTTCCACCCCGAGCTGACCGGTCGGGACAACGTCTATCTCAACGGGTCCATTCTCGGCATGGGCCGCGCCCACATCGCCGGCCGCTTTGACGAGATCGTGGCCTTCGCGGAGGTCGAGCGGTTCATCGATACGCCCGTCAAACACTATTCGAGCGGGATGTACCTGCGCCTGGCGTTCGCCGTGGCGGCCCATCTCGAGCCGGAGATCCTGCTGGTGGACGAGGTGCTGGCGGTGGGTGATGCGGCCTTTCAGAGGAAGTGCCTCCGTCGAATGGGCGACGTAGCCGAGGAAGGCCGCACCGTGCTGTTCGTGAGCCACAACTTGACGGCGGTACAAGGGCTTTGCGCCCGAGCCGTCCGGCTGCACGATGGAGTCTTGATCGAGGAGGGACCTCCAGCTACGGTGGTCTCTCACTTCCTCCAGGAGGCCGCGGAGACGCTTTCCCATCAGCTCTGGCCTGACCCGGCTCTTGCCCCGGGCAACGATCGCGTGCGGCTCCGTCGGGTCTGTGTCCGACCCATGGGCGCCGGTCCCATGGATCCGATCACCACCCGGACACCGATCGTGCTGGAGTTCGAATATTGGAACCTGCGTCCCGGCGCCTATCTCAGCCTTGCGTTTCGCCTGCACAACGAAGAGGGAGTGCTGGTGTTCGCCTCCGCGCCGGTCACCGAGCGAGGCTGGCAGGGCAAACCGCTGCCGGCAGGACTGTTCCGCGACGTGTGCCAGATCCCTGGCGATCTGCTCAACGACGCCCTGCACCGAGTGGAGCTCCTCTGCATCGAGCGCTCCGCCGAGGTGGTCCATCGGCAGCGGGACGCCCTGATCTTCGAGGTGCGGGATACACCGGAGCTACGCGGTGCTTGGTTCGGCAGATGGCATGGGGCCGTGCGGCCCATTCTGGAATGGACGACCGAGCTGGTGCAGGATCTTCCCGGATCCTTTCAAATCACCGCGGACCCGCGATGACCTCTGGCGTCCCGCTGGGCGACGCAGAGCCGTCCGGCTACGCGCACCCGTCGTATGCCGCCTCGCTGGCCGAGTTCGGGACGATCCGGCCGCTGCCGGAGTCCGGTGGGCACCTGCTGGAGCGGCCGATCCCGGGCCACCCCTATCGCGACGCCATGGGATGTTACCCGCTCTTCGCGTGCCGCGACTGGACCCGCCTCGCGGGCGACCTGGACGCCATCGGCCGGACGCTGGTGAGCGTCGCCCTCGTGGCCGATCCCTTCGGCCCGTCCAACCCCAGCGTCCTGGAGCGGTGCTTCGACCGAGTCGTCGCATTCAAGCAGCATTTCGTGGTCGATCTCGGCCGACCGATGGGAACCGGGGTGTCTTCGCACCATCGGCGCTCCGCCCAGCGGGCCCTGCGGCAGGTCTCGGTCGAGTGGGTCGATGACCCACCCGGATTCGCTGCCGAATGGTGTGCCCTGTACCGAGTCCTGACCGGGCGGCACGGCATCCGTGGCCTGCCGGCATTCTCGGAGACGGCGCTCGCCAGGCAGCTCGCCGTGCCCGGCATTGCGGTCCTGAGGGCCAGGCGTGACTCCGAGACGCTGGGTGCCACGTTGTGGTATCGCCAGGGAGAGTTCGCCTATTACCACCTGGGTGCCTACGCCGAGGCTGGCTATCATCTGCGGGTCTCGTTTGCGCTGTTCTGGACGGCGGTCGAGTCGTTCGCAGCGGCCGGGCTACGCTGGCTCGACCTCGGGGGCGCCGCGGGGAGCCAGTCCGGCGGAGCGGACGACGGCCTCGCGCGATTCAAGCAGGGATGGGCTACGGACTCCCGGACGGCCTACCTTTGCGGACGAGTGTTCGACCCTATGGCCTATCAGCACTTGGCGGCGGCCAGCGGGGTGCCCCAAACGGACTATTTCCCGGCCTATCGGATGGGAGAATTCGCCTAGCGAGCCGGCCTTGGCCCGTCTACGGTGCACCGAATACCTGAAAGCGGATCATGTTCACCAGATCGGCCCCCTACTACGACTACATCTACCATTTCCTGGACTACGCGGACGCCGCCGCGCGCGTGCGTACGCGGGTCCAGGCGGACCACCCGGAGGCCCGGACGCTCCTGGATGTCGCCTGCGGCACCGGAAAGCACCTGGAATATCTCTCCCGTGACTACCAGGTCGCGGGACTCGACCTGAACCCGGAGCTGCTGCAGGCCGCCCGCAGGCGCTGCCCGGGCATCCCCCTGCATCAGGGGAACATGACGGAGTTCGATCTGCCCTCCAGGTTCGATGTCATTACCTGCCTCTTCAGCTCCATCGCCTACATCAGGACGCTGGACAACCTGCGCCGGGCGCTGGTGAACTTCGCGCGCCATCTCACGCCGGGCGGGCTCGTGCTGATCGAGCCCTGGTTCACTCCGGAGAGCTTCTGGACCGGCACTGTGACGACCAACTTCGCCGATGCGCCGGACCTCAAGATCGTCTGGATGTATACCAGCACCCGGGAAGACCGCCTCGGCGTGCTCGACATTCACTACTTGATCGGCCGGTCCTCGGGAGTGGAGCATTTCACCGAACGCCACGAGGTGGGCCTGTTCACTCACGAGGAGTATCTGGCGGCGATTCGGGACGCGGGTCTGAGGCCAGAGCACGACGCTGTCGGACTGTTCCGCCGCGGGCTCTACATCGGCCATGCTCCTGGGTGACAGGATGGCCCACCGGCGCATCGGGGTCGAGTCTCGCGAGGCCTGGACAGAGGCCCTTCTCGGAATCCCACACGCGATCGCCCACACCTGGGGCCACTGCTATGCCATGCACCTGAGCTCGGGGCTCCCGACCTACCTCTACCAGTTCGAGAGCGGTGGCGTTCGGGTGGCATGCCCGCTCGCGGAGCGCCGATTCCAGGGTCACACCGATGTGGTCACGCCCTATGGCTTCGGCGGCTTCGCCGGCACTGGCGACTGCCCCAGCTTTCCGGCGCACTGGGCCGAGTTCGTCGCCAAGCAAGAGTATGTGTGCGGGTACATCGGCTTGAATCCGCTGCTGGTGAACCATACCTACTTCGACCGCGGCTGCGCTCAGGCGGACAACAGCGTCTTCACGCTGGATCTGCGGGAGCCACAGGAGCAGCTCTTCGCGAAGCTGCACGCCAACCGGAAGCGACAGCTCCGCGAGCCGCTTCCGCCAGGAACCCGGATCGTCTGGGATGCCCCACGCCTCTCGGCGTTCTTTTTCGATCGGTATCCGGAGTTCGTGAACCGGGTTGGCGCGGCGCCGATTTACCGCTTCAGCCCTGCGACGCTATCCTTCCTCTGTTCCCTCGACGGTGTCTTCCTGGTGGGCGCGGAGGTGGGCGATCGCCTGGAAGCGGTTGCGGTGTTCGGCCATACCGGATTCGTGGCCGATTACCTCTTCGGGGTGGCCCTTCCCGAAGGGCGCCCCCACGCCGCGCGGCTGCTCTGGTGCGGGATAGAGCGGCTGCGTTCGCTCGGCGTTCCGCTCCTGAACCTCGGTGGGGGGGCCAGGCCCAACGACGGCATCGCGGAATTCAAAAGGCGCTTCGGAGCCACGGAGGTGCCTCTGCTCAGCCTCAGGCAGGTCTATTTACCGGAGACATTCGAGCGGCTCTGCCAAGCGGCTGGGGCGGAGCCCGGAACCACCGGCTATTTCCCTCCGTACCACGCCCCACGAGCTGCATCGGGCCATCAGTGAGAGGCGCAATGCGATGAAAGTGTCGGTCGACGATCTGGCGATCTTCGGTGGTGCTCCCGCCTTTCCCGAAGTGCTGCACGTGGGACGACCCAACATCGGCGATCGTGGCCGGCTCTTGGCCCGGATCAACGACCTGTTGGACCGGCGCTGGCTCAGCAACAACGGCCCTTATCTGGAGGAGTTCGAGCAGCGGCTGGTGGAGCTGACCGGTGTGCCCCATTGCGTGGCGATGTGCAATGGCACCGTTGCGCTCGAGATCGCCATCCGCGCCGCGGGTCTGGCGCAGGAAGTGATCGTCCCGTCGTTCACCTTCGTCGCGACCGCCCATGCCCTGCAATGGCAGGGAATCACGCCGGTGTTCTGTGACGTGGACCCCCACACCCACCTGCTGGACCCGTGTCGGATCGAGGAGCTCATCACTCCGCGGACCACTGGGATCATCGGGGTGCACCTCTGGGGCCGCCCGTGCCGGATCGACGAGCTGACCGATATCGCGCGCCGCCACGGGCTCCGACTCCTGTTCGACGCCGCCCACGCCTTCGGCTGCTCCCACCAGGGGCGCATGATCGGCGGCTTCGGCGACGCCGAAGTGTTCAGCTTCCACGCCACCAAGTTTCTGAACAGCTTCGAGGGTGGCGCTGTGGCGACGGCCGATGGCGAGCTGGCCAATCGCATGCGGATGATGCGGAACTTCGGATTCGTCGATTACGACGAGGTCCGCTACGTCGGCACCAACGGCAAGATGGCCGAAGTGGCGGCAGCGATGGGCCTCACCTCACTGGAAAGCATGGCGGAATTCACCGCCGTGAACCGGCGCAACTATCACTGCTACCGGGCCTGCCTGGAAGAAGTTCCTGGCCTGTCCCTGGTCACCTACGACGAAGGAGAGCGGTGCAACTTTCAGTATGTCGTCCTGGAAGTCGAGCCCGGTGTCCGGCGACTGGGCCGTGACCTGCTGCAGCGGATTCTCCTGGCCGAGAACGTGTTCGCCCGCCGCTATTTCTACCCTGGCTGCCACCGGATGGAGCCGTACCGGTCCTACTTCCCTTCCGCCCGGCTGCTGCTGCCCCAGACCGAGCGGCTGGTGAACCGGGTGCTCTCGCTGCCGACCGGCACTGCCATCGGGCCGGAGCAAATCGAGACCATCTGTGATGTCGTCCGACTGGCCCTCTCCCAGGCCCCTGAAATTACCGAACGGATGGCGCAAGCCGCGCCGCTCCCGGTCCCACCGGTGCTCGAGCGACCTTGGGAGGTCACGTGAAGGCTACCGTTCTTCTGGTGACCTACAACCATGCGCCCTACGTGGCGCAGGCCGTCGACAGCGTCCTGGCGCAGACCACGGATTTCCCCTTTGAAGTCGTGATCAGCGAGGACTGCTCCACTGACGGCACCCGCGAGATCGTCGAGAGCTACCAGCGGCGGTACCCCGACCAGATCCGCCTGCTGCTGTCGGAACAGAACCGGTGTGACAACGAGGTCATCGCCAGGGGCATTCGGGCGGCGCAAGGCGATATCATCGCGTATCTCGATGGAGACGACTGGTGGACTGCTCCACACAAGCTGCAGTCCCAGGTGGCGTTTCTGGAGCGGGAGCCGGGCTGCGCCATGTGCTACCACAGTGTCCTCCGAGTCTACGAGGGCGGGGAGCGGGCCTCCCACCCTTCCCTTCCGCAGGGCCCCCGCCCTCCGATGACCACCGAGGACGTGCTGGTGAAATACCACGTCAACAGCTGCTCTCTCGCGTTCCGGCGAAGCGCGGTACCCGAGCTACCCGAGTGGTACCGCTCCGCGGACCTGGCGGACTGGGCGCTCGCGGTTCTGGTGAGCACGCGAGGCAATCTGGGCTACCTCGACGAGGTGATGGCTGCCTACCGGATCCATCAAACAGGAGTCTGGTCGGCGCTGACGCACATTCAGCGGATTGAGCGGCGCTTGACGTTTTACGATCGGCTCGGAGCCGACCTCCAGCGCAGCCATGCCGCCGCCATCCGGACGGGACGGGCACAGACCTTCCTGGACCTGGCTCTGGCGTGGGAGGCTCAGGGCAGCGCCGGCCGCGCCGCGGCCTACCTGCTCCGGTCACTCCGCGAACGTCCGCACAGCCGAAATCTCACTGCGACTGCCCGCCTCAGAGTGCTTGCGCGACTGGCGTCGCCGCGCCTTCGCGCCGGTGTGCGGGCCCTGCGGGGAAGGTGGGCGTGACCGGAACTCCGGGCCTGCGCCCGACCCCGATTCTCATGTACCACCAGGTCACGCCCGCGCCGGTGGCCTCGTTCGCCAAATACACCGTTAGCGCAAGGGCGTTTGCCGCCCAGATGCAGTGGCTCGCTCTCGCGGGGTACACTCCGGTAACCCTGGGGATGCTGCTGGACGGCTGGAGCGGACGCGGCGCGCTGCCTCCGCGACCTGTCGTCATCACCTTCGATGATGGCTACCGCGACTGCATCGACTTCGCCGTGCCCTCGCTCCTGCGACATGGGTTTCGCGCCGTGTTCTATCTCGTCGCCGGGCTGGTGGGACAGAGCAGCAGGTGGACGCTCCCCATCTGCGGGGTGGCCTTCCCGCTCATGGACTGGGCGGCGGTTCGGAGCCTCATGGAGGCCGGAATGGAATGCGGCGCCCACACCATGACACATCCTGCGCTGGCCGAGCGGCCCGCTACGGAATGGCACCAGGAGCTGGTGGAATCCCGGCAGCTCCTGGAACAGCGCCTGGGTCGAGAGGTCCGGCATCTTGCATACCCCTTCGGCTCGGTTGACGCCAGCGTTCGAGCCGCGGCCGAGCAGTCGGGCTACGTCTCGGCCTGCACGACGGAAAAGGGGCTCGCGGTATTCAGCGACGATCGACTGATGCTGCGTCGGGTCCCCGTGTACGGCACCGACTCACTGCTCGACTTCGTCTGCCGTCTCAGAACAGCCGAAACCGCGCGTCAGGTCTTTCGCCGAACGATTCCGCCGCGCGCGCTCGTCCTTTACCGGAAGCTCCGGGGAGGGACTCCGTAACGGCCCCGTGCCGGACCACTGTGGTCATCCCGACCTTCGGACGCTGCGCCTCGGTGCTGCGCCTGCTCCAGGCGCTCGAACGCCAATCAGCGCCGCCCGGGGATTTCGAGGTCGTGATCTCGATCGACGGTTCCGAAGACGGCACTCGTGAGATGGTCAACAGCTTCTCCGCGCGTTTCCGATTGCGAAGCCTGTGGCAACCCAATCGGGGACGGGCCGCGGCCCGTAACGCGGGGCTCCGCGCTGCCGTCGGGGAGCTGGTGGTGTTCCTGGATGACGACATGGAGCCTGCTCCCGGCTTCGTCGAAGGCCACCAGCGTGCCCATGACGGCGCATCGCCGCGCGGGGTGGTTGGCGCCGCTCCGATTGTCATCGCGGACTCGGCACCCCCGCTGGTCCGCTATGTCGGGCGCGCATTCAACGCACGCCTCGAGCGGCTCGCGCGCGCCGATCGGGTGCACTTCAAGGAGGCGTATACCGGTAATTTTTCGGCACCCCGCACCATTCTCGAGGGCATCGGGGGATACGACGAGGAATTCCGACTGTACGGCCATGAAGACTACGAGCTGCTATTTCGCCTGGTGGAGGCCGGTGTCGAGCTGGTCTATCGACCCGAGGCCCTGGCCTACCAGCACTACGACAAGACCTTTCCCGCCGTGGCGCGCGACGCGATGGCTCGAGGCCGCACGGCCGTGTACTTCGCTCGGAAGCATCCGGCGGTCGTCGGCCAGCTCAGGCTGGGCGGGTACACCCAGGAGACGCGCAAGTGGCGCCTGCTGCGGAGCGCGCTCCTGGGCATTGGTCTGGCATTCCGTGACCTGCCCACCGCGATCATCACGCTCATGACCAAGCTCGAGCGGCACCGGCCGCTACGGCTCGACCGGTACTACGCCATGGCGTTGGACTATTTCTACTGGGTCGGGGCCCAGGCAGCCACGCGTGAGAAGGAGGAGGGACCCTGAAGCGGATCACCGGGGTTCAGGTCGGCCTGCTCCTGCTGTTCCTCTATGCTGCGGTCTCCGACGCCCGGTGGTTGTACCGTGCCGCGCGAGGGCTCGCGGACGCCGGCCGGAACGATTCCATCACCAGCTATGAGCACAGATTCCTCGAGCTGAGGCAAGCCCTTCCCGCTCGCGGCGTGGTCGGGTATACCAGCGGCACCCGGCCGGAAGCCTTCACCACCGGGGATTTCAAGCGGTTCGTGCTGACCGAGTACGCTCTGGCGCCACTGCTGGTCCTCCACGACACCGCGCCAGAGCTGGTCGTAGGCAATTTCGCCGACAGCGCAATGACTCCTCCACCGGGGTTTCGGGCCGTCCGGGATTTTGGTCACGGGGTCTGGCTGCTGCGGAAGACAGCGCGGTGAGCGTCTTGCTGGTGCTCTCCGCCCTTGTCGCGGCGTTGATCGGATTCACCTTTCTGCGAGTCCTGTGGCCGGACTCCGTGGCGTACCGGCCTTGTCGTCCTGTCGTGGCCGCGCTGGGGGTCGGCATCGGATTGGGGATCACGTCGCTGGGTCTCTCCATCTGGTTACTCCTCGCAGGCAGCGCAAGCCGAGGGCTGATCGTCGCCGAGGTCGGTCTCCTGGCGGCCCTCAGCATCTGGGTAATCCTCCGGCAGTCCCGCCGTCCTCCGGTTCAAGCCCTCGAACGTCCAGCCTTGGCGCCCCTCGGAGTCTGGAACAGGCCGGTGGCGGTTGCCTTCGCCGTCACCGTGTGCTGTGCGGTTGCCGCGTTTATCGGCCTCTCGCTCTCGCAGCCGCACGGGGGCTGGGACGCCTGGATGGATTGGAACCTACGGGCCAGGCTGATTTTCCGGAGCGGCCTGGAGTGGCGGGACGCGTTCTCCACACTTCTTCCCTGGTCCCATCCCGATTACCCCTTGCTGGTGCAGGCGTCCGTGGTCCGGAGCTGGGTGTATCGCGGGGGAGAGACGCTGGCCGGGCCGGCGCTGCTGGCGGGCCTGTTCACCTTTGCCACCACCGCCCTGGCCGCCTGCGCCGTGGCAGCGTTGCGGGGTTGGACCCAGGGCATGATCGCCGGCCTGGTCCTCCTCGCCACGCCCTTTTTCATCTTTCACGGCGCCTCCCAGTATGGCGACGTCCCGATCGGGTTCTTCTTCTTGGCGACGGTGGTCCTCCTGGCGCTGCACGATCGACACGGCGAGCAGAGCGGCGTTTTCGCCGGTTTGGCCGGACTCACAGTGGGACTGGCGGCCTGGACCAAGAACGAAGGACTGCTGTTTCTGGCTGCCCTGGTGGGGGGGTGGGCCGCGGCGGGCCTCCGCGCCGGTCTTGGCCGGGAGATGCTGCGGGAAGCCCGCAGCTTCGCGCTCGGCCTTCTTCCCATGCTCCTGGTCATTGCCTACTTCAAGCTTGCTTTCGCGCCTCCCAACGATCTCATGACTGCCGCGAGGGGCGGAGAAATGCTCGACTGGGTCCGCGACCCGCGACGATACACCCTGGTGGCGCAGGCCTTCACGACTCAGATCGCCGCGTTTGGCTTCAACGGGCTGGTCGGCACGGTCTGGTTGCTGATCATTTACGGGATCTGTGTCGGGGTGGCGCGGGAGGAGGCACGGAGGAGATGGGTATTCATGACCGGGGCGTCCCTCACTCTGATGCTGGCCGGGCACGCCATGGTGTTCGTCGCGACGGCTGAGGACGTGGCCCGCCTCCTCAACAGCTCGCTGGAGCGGCTTCTGCTGCAGCTCTGGCCGACATTCGTGTTCACCTGGTTCGTGGTCCTCGCCACGCCCGAGGAAGCCGCCCGGCGCGCGGCGGAGAAAGCTGCGGCCCTCGCGTCCTAGTCCGTCCCTCCCCGCAGCGCTTCTGCCCGCCACAATTCGAGGAAGAGGCTGTGCCGCAGTAACTCTATCGGTGGAGCGCCCGCCGCGTCCGCCGTGAGTCGGCGGCATTCGGATCTCGAGTGAATGATCCAGGTGAGGAGCCTCAGCGGGTGAAAGGCGGCGGGCTCGAGCCCAACCCGCTCCGCGTACCGGGTCAGGCATTCGCGATGCACCGCTCCGGTGAAGCTCGTCGGATCCAGGGCCACACGGTAGGACCGCAGCATCGCCGGGGTCTGCCTGGCCCGGTCGAGTGCAAAGGCGAGATACGCGAGGAAGTAATGCAGATCGAGACCGGGAAGTCCCGCCGGCTCGGAGGATTCCCAGTCGAACACCGCGAACCCTCCGTGAGGGGTGACGAACACATTCCAGGGTGAGAAGTCGCGGTGCTCGCACACGCTCGCCAGGTTGTCCAGGCGTGCCATGGCCGCGCGCGTCCGGGCGACCAGCTCAGGCTCGAGGAGGCTACCGAAGGAGCCCACGAACTCGGCGAGTGCCTCGTCAATCAGCCGGCAGGCAGGCGGGGTCCGATCCTCCCCGCGTTCGCAGCGGGCGAGGTCCACCAGCCAATCGGTCGCCTGCAGGGCGAACGACCGATAGCTGCGCCGGCTGAGGCGGGTAAGCATCGGGACCCCGGGCAACGCAGTCTCCCCGACGGCAACACGCTTCCCGTCGTCCACCGTAAACAGCACCCTCGGCGCTCCCTCGAGGCCGCCCCGGCAGTATCGCTGGATGCCCGGCAGGGTGGTGGCCTCGCGCAGCAGGCCAGGCCGCGCGTCGGCCACCCGGGCGATCTTGACCACGAGTCGGGGCTGCGTATCGGCGCCGGCGAAGACCAGACCGGCGATCTTGTTCGCCGTCCGCGGACCGCGCGTCAGAAGCATGATCGCCAGGTCATTCGGCGCTCCAGCCAGGCCCCAGTCACCCCAGCCCTGCCGAATTCTGGCGAACAGCTCTGGTTCGGCATCTTCCTCCCGTGCGGTGTCCGACTTTCGGGCCACGAAGCAGAGCGGACCGATGATGCCGGCTTGTGCGCCCAGGGTAAGGGCCGTTCGCAGAATGCGCGCGCCGAGCGTTCGAGCGGAGCTGCGAGCGTGGAGGTGCCGTCGGAAATAGCCGATTGCCCCGGGACTGCCGAGCGGAACCCAGGTATAGGGCCAAGACGAAGACGGCCAGGCGAGGTAGGCTCGAGCCTGCCCAAATCCGGCCGCCTGTAGCCGTCCGGCGATTCCCCCCACACCCTGGATCGTGCGGGTGTGCCACTCGGCGTACAGCACGCCCCCGAGGACCAAGGCCGCCCTCGCCCGCTCCAGAGCGACCGCGTCCGGATTGATGGCGACGGCAAGGTCGCAGTCTGCTTGGTGGTCAGCTCCGGCGTCGACCACCTGCCCGGCGACCAACGCCAGCCCCTCGCGCAGGTCGCCATCGGGGAAACACACCGCCTTCTCCACCTGAGACACCGGGAGCAGAAAACGCCAGTCGACCCGGCGCAGCAGCTGGTTTCGCTGGGCCTCGGGGAGATCAGCTCCGGGCACGGGTGCCGTTCCCTGATCGTCCGAGGAGGTCTTCGTACAGGCTCGAGACCTCTGCGACCATCCGGCCTGCGGAGAATTCCCGCCTGGCCCGAGCCTGCCCTGCCGCACCCAGCCGTCGCGCAACGGCCGCATCGCCGAGAACGGTCTGGATGGCAGCGGCGAGAGCGACCGGTTCGGCGCATGGGACCAGGAGACCGGACTCGCCGTTGCGGACCGCTTCATCGGTGCCCCCGACGGCGGTCGCGATCACGGGCTTGCCTGCGGCCATCGCTTCGAGCACCGCGAGTGGAAGGCCTTCGTACACTGAGGGCAGGACGAAGACATCGCACACCGCCAGGAGGTCGGGAATGTCACTTCGATGTCCCAGAAAGCGGATTCGGTCGGCCACACCCAGGGCCCGGGCCATTCCCTCGAGCCGAGGGCGTTCCTCCCCTTCACCCGCGAAGACGAATACCGCGTGCGGGATGGCCGCGGCCGCCGCCAGGAGATATTCGTGTCCCTTCTGAGGGTCCAGTCTGGCGGCGGTCAGTACCAGCGCACGCGACGTATCTCCGACCAATTCCAGCCGCAGCCGAGGATCTGCTGGGCGACAGTAGCGGTCGAGGTCGATGCCATTGCGCACGATACTGATCCTGGACGCCGGCACACGGAAGCGGGCGCGCATGCGCCTGGCTACTTCCTCCGACACGGCGATGTATCGGTCGATGCAGGCACGGGCCGCCCGGTGATTCAGGTCCGCCCGCAGGCCCGGCGGGACATCGGTGAAGAGATGCGCGGTGGCGATCACCGCGGGGACCCCGCTCAATCGGGCCGACAACACGGCGTATTTGCCGCTCAAGGGTGCCGGCAAATGGGCATGAAACACCGCCGGATGCTCCGCCCGGATCGCGCGGACAAGTGGTAGAAGGCTTCCGAGGACATCCGAACGGCGTGACACGCGGGGCACCACTCGGAACTCGGCTCCGACCTCGTCGGCGCGCGCCGCCAGCCGCTCTACGGACGCTCCGTCGTGACGCATGAGCACCGGGCGCCAGCGTCCACGGTCCAGGCCGCCGAGCAGCTGCAGCATCACCTGCTCAGTCCCGCCGAAGTCATCGCCTTCGGCAAAGTGCACCACCGTACGCGTCATCGACGGACGTGTGTCCGCTGAACCCGGCCGTAGAACCGATTCTGATATTGCATCCACGCCGCGAGTCGCTCGCGTCCCCTCAGGACGACGTCTGGATGTCCCCCAGCCAGGTTGAGAGCCTCGTGAGGGTCCGCGGCCAGATCGTAGAGCTCGGCTTCATCGCCAATGGCATCGTAAATCAGCTTCTGACTGCCTTCGCGGTAACCGAACAGTCCGGAATAGGGTCCGAACAGGTACACCCGCCCGGGTCGGTCCGAGGAGAAAAGTGATCGGCCCTGCCATTCCCCCGGAACGGGGTAGCCGAGGAGGTCCATGATCGTCGGTGCCAGGTCAATGGTACCGCCGATGGCGTCGTCAGTCTCACCATGGAAGAGCCGATGGTTGATCAGGAGAAGAGGGATGTGCACCTCTTCCTCGTAGAGATAACGGTGGGCCCAGTTGCCGTGCTGGCCAAAGGCCTCGCCATGGTCGCCGACCACCGCCACAAGCGTCGAGTCCAGCAGACCGCGTTGCGCGAGATGGCGGAGCACATTCCCGGTGGCCCGGTCGCTCTCACGCAGGGCCCGAAGGTAGCGCTCGAATCGGACCGCCAGGGAGTCGGGTGCCGAATGCCCACCGACATTTGAGGGAAGATTCGGCTTGGCAATGGCTGGGGCTGACCGGGAGAGGGCGTAGGGAAAATGCGTCTGGCCGGTCCATACCACGGCGAAGAACGGCCGCGACGGCTCGCGGTCGATCCAGGTCGTCAGTCTCCGCATCATGCACTCGTCCGACCCCAGGCTGTCGAGCTCCTGGTCGGTGCACGGGTTGGTCCAGCTATCGGCCACCATATCGAACTGCCGTCGTGCCAGGAACGCGTCCGCCTGCTGG
>JBJMOX010000012.1:0-25331 GCA_045803515.1 Gemmatimonadales bacterium | reverse complement strand
CAGCGCTTCGCCCATGGCTTCGCCGTGCGCTTCGGTCCGGGAGTAGAGATGCGGCTGGAAGACCGCGACAAGGCGCCGGCTGGGAAAGGCTTGACGGGCCGCGGACAGCGTGGCCGCCAGCTCGGATGGGTGGTGCGCGTAGTCATCGACTACCGCGACACCGCCGTGCTCACCCAGCCGCTCGAACCGGCGCCCGACCCCTTCGAACTCCGCCAGGGCGTCGGCCGCAGCGCGGAGATTTCCCTCCAGCTGCTCGACGGCTCCCAGCGCTGCCACGGCGTTCCGCAGATTGTGCACACCCGGCACCTTGAGGCGGAGCGGCACCACTGTCCCACCACGCCAGGTGACGCGCGCCTCGGTCCGATCCGCGCGCTGGACCACGTCCGAGATCCGGATCTCCGCGTCCTCCGAGAAGCCGAATCGATGGGCGCCATGGGGCAGCCGGTCGGCGATTCGACGAGCGCCGGGGTCGTCCGCGCTCACGATAGCGGTGGGCGCCCGCCCGGCGAACTCCACGAACGCATCCTCCAGCGCCGCGAGCGAGCCGTAACACTCCAGGTGATCGGGCTCCACGTTGTTCACCACGGCCACCGTGGGATGCAGCGTGAGGAAGGCCTTGTCGTACTCGTCCGCCTCGACCACGAACAAGCCGTCGCTCGCGAGCCGGGCATTCCCACCCCACGCGCTCACTCGGCCGCCCGCGATTCCGGTTGGGGCGAGCCCGGCCGCCGTCAGCGCCTCGGTCGTCATCACCGTCGTCGTTGTCTTGCCGTGCGTCCCCGCCACCGCCACCGATCGCGCGCTCCCGATGAGGGCTGCGAGCGCCTCCTTCCGTGGCACCACCGGCAGGCCGAGCGCCCTGGCACGTTCCAGCTCGGGATGTCTGGCGGTCACCGCGGCCGTCACCACGACCGCGCGCGCGCCGTCGAGGTGGGCAGGATCGTGACCTTGGAAGATGCGCACGCCCATCGCTGCCAGGTCAGCGGCACCGGCAGGATCGGCATCGCATCCACTCACGAGGACCCCGCGTCGGACGGCGATCAGCGCGAGCGCACTCATGCCGGCGCCGCCGATTCCGACAAAGTGAACAGGACGGCTATCAGCGGGGTTGAACAAGTTCATGATGGATGAGCTAATGTAAGTAGTTGCTGCGGGTTCTGGAAGTCCGCCGGTCAGCGGAACAGCGTCGAGAAATTCGACACTATCTCGTCAGCGGCAGCCGGTCGGCCGCGCGCCAGCGCGTGCGCAGCCATGGCGGAGTTAGTGGGTCGGTCGTTCAGTAATCGGTCGATCAGCTCACCCAGCGTGACCGGGCTCAGCTGTTTCTGGGCCAGCATGAACGCGGCGCCGGCCTCTGCGAGCACGCGCGCGTTATAGGTCTGGTGATCGGCCGCCGCCGTCGGGAGCGGCACCAGGATGCTGGGCAACCCCCAGGCGCAGAGCTCGGCGACGGTGATCATCCCTGCTCGCGAGATCACGAGATCCGCCACCGAATAGCCATCGGCCATCGGGTCCAGAAAGTCGATGACCTGCACGGCCGGCGGCCGGTGAAAGCGGGCGAATTCCTCATGGGTTCCGCGACCGGTCACCCACAGCACGGCCGTGTCGCGCCTGCCGCCGGCTTCGAGCCACCCGGCGACGGCGCGATTGATCGCCAACGCCCCCTGGCTGCCGCCCGTGACCAGCACGACGCGCTGGTCAGGACCGAGGCCGAAGCGAGCCAGCGCCTCCGCCCGACGGATGGGGGTGGGCGGAACGATGGGATTGCCGGTATCGAACACCGTCGTCCGCCGGCCGAAGCGGAGCAGCCGTCGCGCCTCGGGCAGGCCCAGGTACACGTGACGCACCCGCCGGCTGAGCCAGCGCGTGGCGAGCCCCGGATAGGCGTTCTGTTCCTGGATGGCGGTCGGGGTTCCGTGGCGGGTGGCCCACCAGACGACCGGCGCCGAGGCGTAGCCGCCGGTGCCCAGCACAGCGAGGGGTCGCTCCTCCTCGAAGACCCAGGAGACTTCGCGCAGCAGCCGGCCGGCGATGAGCGGCCAGCGCACGTTGCGCCACCACGCGTTGCGGTGGATCGGCTCGGTGGGCAGGAGGTGAAAGCGGAACTCGCGGGTGGGGAGGATCCGGGCCTCGACGCCACGCAGGGCGCCGATCAGCACCGGCTCGACATCGGGGAGCCGCTCCCGAATGGCCGACGCGATCGCAAGCGCCGGCATCAGGTGACCGCCGGTCCCGCCGCCGGCGATCAGAACCCGGTTCACGGCCGAGTCCCTTCCCGCTTGGCCGGCGCCGGTCGTCCCCTCAGCCGCCCGATGTTGATCAGAATGCCGGTGCCGAGGAGCGAGATGACCTGGCTCGATCTGCCATAGGACATGAACGGCAGGGTGAGTCCCGTCGTGGGCATGAGGCCGAGGGACACTGCCATATGCATGAATGCGGTGAGCCCGATGGTTGCGGTGAGCCCCACCGCGAGATATTGCCCGAACGGGTCCGCCGCGGTCTTGGCGATCCGAAACCCGAGCCAGCAGAAGAGGGTGAAGAGAAAAACCACCAGGCACACCCCGGCAAACCCCCACTCCTCGCCAATGGTGCTGAACAGAAAGTCGGAGTAGGCGTACGGCAGGTAGCCCAGCTTCTGCTGTCCCATGCCGAACCCGGTGCCGAAGACGCCGCCGGAGCCGATTCCGACCAGGGACTGGTGGATCTGAAATCCCGCCTCGGTGGTGGCGTCGCCCGGGTTGAGGAAGGTGAGCAGGCGCGCCAGACGGTACTGCGCGTCGCGGATCTGGTGGAACACCAGGATGACGCCGACGCCACCCAGCAGGATGAAGTGCCCGATCTTGGCGCCCGAGGTGAACAGCACCAGCCCGCCGAGCAGGGCGACCAGTGTCGCCATCGAGAGGTTGGGCTCGAGCAGGATCAGCAGCGAGACGATGCTCAGCACCACGATGAAGGGGACCACCCCCTTCCGGAACTCCCGCACCTGCACGCCCTTCTTCGAGGCCAGCATGGCGCACCAGATCACCACCGCCAGCCGGGCGAGCTCCGAGGGTTGAAAATTCACCGGCCCCAGGTCGATCCAGCGACGCGCCCCGTTGAGCGGGGGTGCGATGCCCCGGGTGAACGGCAGCAGCGGGATCAGCAGCAGGCCGACCGTCGCCAGGAGCAGCGGCCAGGCGAGCTGCCGCCAGCGATAGTAGTCCTGGCGGGAGGCGAGGAGCAGCAGGATCCCGCCGACCGCCGCCCCGCTGAGCTGCCGTGCCGCGAACCCGATGCCGACGTTCTGCCCTTTCATCGTGAGCAGGCTCGCGGCGCCATAGGTTGCCGCCACACCGAAGGCGAGCAGCACGATGGTGACCACGCCGAGCAGCCGGGTCTCCCAGCGGAGCTCTCCTGGGTGGCGGACGGCGCGCTCCGTCACATCGCCTCGACCGCCGCCCGGAACCGGGCGCCCCGCTCCTCGTAGTTGCGGAACATGTCGTAGCTGGAGCAGGCGGGAGAGAGGAGCACCGCGTCGCCCGGGCGGGCCAGGCGGCGGGCGGTGCTGAGCACGTCGTCGAAGTCGCCGGCCGGAACGACCGGCACCCGGCCCTCGAGGTCCTGCCGCACGATCGGTCCCGCCTCGCCATACGCCACCACGGCGCGGCAACGGCTGCCCATCCGCTCGGCCAGGCGGGTGTAGGGCTCGCCCTTGTGGCGGCCGCCCAGCAGGAGCACGAGCGGCCGGTCGACGGCGGCGATTGCCACGTCGGTGGAGGTGACGTTGGTGGACTTGGAGTCGTTGATCCAGAGGACCCCGTCGACCTCGCGGACCGGCTCTACCCGGTGAGGGATCGCGCAGAAGCTCCGGAGCCCGGCGGCGATGCGCTCGCGCGCGCAGCCGAGCCGGTCCGCGACCAGCGCGGCGGTGAGCGCGTTCGCCACGTTGTGGTCACCCAGCAGCGGCAGCTCGGCCCGGCGGAGCAACGGCTCCTCGGCCAGCATGAGGCGGTCGCCCTGGCGGTCGAACCAGGCGTCGGCCCGTTGCTCGATCGAGAACCGGAGGTGGGTCCCCGGAACACCGGCCACCATCGTCCGCACGGCGGCATCATCGGCGTTGGTGATCCAGACGGAGGCCGGCGCGGCATTCCGGAAGAGGAGCGCCTTGTCGCCGTAGTACTCCTCCAGCGAGTGGTAGCGATCGAGATGGTTGGGCGCGAGGTTGGTCAGCACTCCGACGGCCGGCGCCAGGCGGGGCGCGTCGTGCAGCTGAAACGAGCTGAGCTCGAGCGCCAGCCAGTCCGGGCGATCGGTCGAGAGCGCCACGTCGCATACCGGCCGACCGATGTTGCCCGCCACCTCGGCCCGGATGCCGCCGGCCACCAGCAGGTGGGCGATGAGCGAGGTGGTGGTGGTCTTCCCGTTGGTGCCGGTGATCCCGATGCAGCGCGGGCCCTCGAGCGCGAGAAAGCCGATCTCCACCTCGGCGTGGATCTCGAGTCCGTTGCGGCGCGCGGCCTCGAGTGCGGGTACGTCGGGCGGGACTCCCGGCGAGACCACCACCGCCGCCGCCCGGCCGATCCGCTCGAGGTCGTGCCCGCCAACCTCGACCGCCGCGCCCGCCTCCCGCAGCCGGGCCGCCCACTCGTCGAACACCGGGCCGCGCCCGCTGTCGGACGCATAGACCGGAATGTCGCGGCGCCGGAGCAGGAGCGTTGCCGCGACGCCGCTCTTTCCCAGCCCGACCACCGCGACCTCGCGGCCGCTCTCTCGCCATTGGGCAAAAAGGTCTGGGCCGGGCACCGTCAGCGCACCTTGAGGGTCGAGAGCGCCACGAGCGCGCAGAGCAGCCCGAGAATGTAGAAGCGGGTGACCACGGTCGTCTCGGCCCAGCCGAGCTTCTCGAAGTGATGGTGAATCGGGGCCATGCGGAACACCCGGTGACCGTCCGCGTACTCCCGGCCCCGGGTGCGCTTGTACCACTTGTAGGTGCCGGTCTGGACGATCACCGAGATGGCCTCCGCTGCGAAGACGCCACCGATCAGCAGGAGCAGGAACTCCGCCTTCAGCAGGATGGCCACCGTGCCGAGCGCGCCGCCGATGGCGAGGCTTCCCGTGTCGCCCATGAAGACCTGTGCCGGATGCGCGTTGAACCAGAGGAAGCCGATGGTCGCTCCCATCAGGGCGGCACAGAACACCGCGAGCTCTCCCGCGCCCGGCAGATAGAAGAGGTTGAGGTAACTGGTCACGTCAACCCTGCCGAAGAGGTAGGCGAAGGTGGCGAACGCCGCCGCGGCGATGCCCGCGAGCCCGGTGGCGAGACCATCCAGCCCATCGGTGAGATTCACGGCATTGCTGCTGCCGGTGATGACCAGCGTGACGAAGACCACATAGAGCCAGGGTGCGAAGTTGACCACCAGGTACTTGAAAAATGGCAGAGAGGTGGCGGTCGCCGGGACGGTTTCGCTGGGGACCACCGGGAAGAAGGCCAGAAACACCCCCAGCAGGAGGCCGAAACTGACCTGGCCCGCGAGCTTCCATCTGGCCACGAGCCCGCGGGACTTGCCCTGCACGATCTTGAGGTAGTCGTCCAGAAAGCCGATGCAGCCCATCCAGAGAATCGACAGCATCGCCACCACGACGTAGCGGTTGGTGAGCGGCGCCCAAAGCAAGGTAGGCACCACCGTCGCGAGGATGATGATGAGGCCGCCCATGGTAGGCGTGCCTCGCTTGGCCTGGTGGGTCGCGGGACCGTCGGCGCGAATCACCTGCCCCACCTTCCGGGCACGCAGCCGTCCGATGACCGGTGGGCCCACGACGAACGCCAGGAGCAGCGCCGTCACCGTGGCGCCTGCCGCTCGAAAGCTGATGTAATTGAAAAGATTGAAGATGATGTACGTCTTGCCGAGCGGCGCGAGCCAATGATAGAACATCGGTCCTCAGCGTGGGGAGTTCGCGCGGGCTGCGAGCGACGGAAGTATACGTTCGAACAAGATGGAAAACGAGGAGGTCTCGCGTGAGCTGGCGACGTGTTCTCCGAGGGAGAATGGGGTGACCCGCCGCTTTCACCTTCGGTTCGATTCCCCGGACGTTTCGACACGGGCGGACGCTCCCACCCGACGGTAGATGCGGGATCCACTGTCTGGTCCTGCGTAGATGAGTGCCCATGCTCGGGGGAAGGCTCTCACGACGGGGAGGGAGTAGCGCCGATGGGCCTCAGCACCCTCAGACGCGCTCAGGTTGTCGATGATCAGGTAATCCACTGGCACCGCCTCCAGCAGGCGCTCCGCAGTCCGCGGGTCCGGCTCCCACGGTGGGCGGACCGATTTCAGTCCGGTCTTGAGGTAGGCCCAGTGGGGCGTGCTGGTCGCGATGATCTCGCCCGGCGTCGCTCGGTGACGCAACCACGCGAGCGCCTCAGTGTGTAGCCGCCAGGGGCGATCGTACGCATAGAGCTGGTACGTCCGCTCCCGGCCGCGGCCATCCACCCAGAAGGAAGGGTGGTAGAAGACCCGGAAGATCTTCCTGAGTGTATAAGTCTCCTGGGCGAGAATCACGACGAGAACCGCGGCAGCCGCGAAGCTCCCGATGCGCCGCCCTTTTCCTGGGATCAAGTGGGCGAGACGGTCCGGGATCCATGCGAGCAGCGAGAGGAGCGCCACGGCCGAGAGCGGTGCAAGGGAGGCGAGATAGCGCTCCAGGCTGCCCGGAGCGCGCCCGACAAGGCAGAGGGCGACCGTCATTGCCACATAGCATGGGATGAGCCATGCGCCGCGCGCACCGAGGAGCACGAGTCCGCCGAGAATGAGCAGCGTCAGCGAGACGCTCGCGACGTGGCTCGTCCAGAGCGGAACGAGCGGTCGTCCCAGCCTCCTATTCAGCTTGGCGATCTCGTCTTCTTGCCACCCCCGGCCGATGCTGACCGACTCTCCCCACGTACTCGCCAGGTCGCCAAGATTCGAACCGACCCGCGCGAGAAGATCCCTCGCCGAGACAGACCCGGCTTCAGGCTGCAGCGGCTCGATCAGCCGGAAGCTTTCCCCGTAGGTGACGTTGTAGATCTGGTACGACGCGCGCTGATATGGGTAGGCGGGGGCCGCATATTCTGGCCCCCGTTGCACCCCGGAGAGGTAGGCCTGCCAAGCTGCGATCGCAACGAGGGTGAGCGCGATTCGAAGCGCGGTCTGACGGAACCGACGCCGAAGGAGACTCTCCCCGACCCAAGCCGCGAGGAGCGTGATCCCGACTGTTCGGAAAAAGTATCCCGCGAGGGCGAGCGACCCGGAGAGAATCGTCCGGCTGGTGGAATCGCGGCCGAGCCGCAGGTGGACAGTTCCGCTCCGACCCACGATGCCGAAGAACAGCGCCGCGACCAAGCCGAATGGAAGCTCGGCCACGAAGTACTCGGCATGGAACTGGGTGCGAAAGTGGAGGGCCACGATCAAAGCGGCAATGAACGCGTAGCCTGGCGCCAGGTGCGCCGAGGCCATCCAGAACACCGCGAGGACATAGGCCGTGAACAGGATGAAAAAGGTCCAGCGGAGCGCGTGCCCCACGATATCCGGGTCGGAGGTGCCCAGCACGAGCTGGTGAGCCGCGGCGAGCGCCGGCAGGAGGGGCGGATACGTGGTCCCATGGATCTCGCCCGGCTCGCTCAGGATCCTGTACCCTTTCCCTTGGGCGAGGGAGGTGCCGAGCACGTAATAGACCCCGGCATCGAAGCGGAGATCGACGGGGCCGTCCATCCGCGGGAGCCGAAGGATCGAGCAGAGCACCGCGAGCGCGGCGAAGCCCCAGCGTTGGCGCCGAACGTGGGACCACGACGTGAGCCAGACTAGCCGGCTTGTTATGGCCTGAGCAACCCCGACTCGATTGCCCCCGCTCACGAGATCCGTCGCCTGCGCTGCCACGCGTCGCACCGGCCGCCCACGTCTCGCTCCCGCATCGCGGGATGGTCCATTTGGGCAGTTTCGTCGCTGGCGGTCATTGAGGTCGGCTCCGGTGCGAGGGGTCGGGGGTCATGCGCATAGCACAAGGGGCCAGCGAGTGTGCCGACCCCCTGTTATACCATCGTTCCCAGTGCCGTGGCTAGTGCGCGTCGCTGAGCCGGACCCGCTCCACCCGGCAGTCCGGAGCCTGGTGATTCCAGATCCGCACCGTGACGATGCTGGCCGTTCAGATCGCCTTGCAGTCCGCAAGTGGTGGGGCGTAAAGGGGGCACTAACCGGCCAGCTCAGGGGCTCCGCCCCGGCTTCGGCCGGGCGGGTTTCCTGGCTTCCGTGGTCCCGCGGGCAGATGAGAGGCCTCGGCGAGTTGTCGGTGGGCGGTGGTGATGCTCTTGGTCCCTGCTCCCTAAAGTGCAGAGCAAGGTATCCTTTGGTGTTTATTTCCAACGACTTAGGGCGCGCCTGATGGCTCAGTCATGCCCAGACATCGCACGACGAATCGACCCATGCCTCCGATGCCTCCCGATTCGAGGCCGGGCGATGACTTTCCTGTCCCTCAGACGGCACGGCTCGGCGCTTCCGATAAGGAGCTGAGCGGGCCCCCGCGGTATAGGAGTTGCCGGCTCACGTTGTCGACTCAACCCCCTGCCCAAGGAGTTCCAGCAAACCCAATCGGCACGATCGAGACCTCTCGAGGTCGCGACAAAGGCACACCCCGCGAAAGCCGGGGCCGCAAAGCCACGAGGCTACCGTCGGCGCACACCAGGGTGCGCGGGCCATGTCAGTCGAGCCGCCGAACGAACCAGAGGGAGGTCTCATGTTGTCCACCCGCCTCTGCCTCGGCCTCGGCCTCGGCGCATTCCTGCTCACGGCATGTCATGACGAAAGCGACCCGATGGACCCGGCATCGCCGGCCATTCCGTCGGAGGCGCCCAGCCTTGCGTCCGTGACGAGCCCCAACAGTTACATCGTCGTCTTCCGAGGCGGTGTCGCCGACGCCCCGGGTCTCGCCCGGCAACTCGTAGGCGCAGCCGGCGGCAGCCTGCGCTACACCTACAGCTCGGCGCTCAAGGGGTTCGCCGCCGACCTGCCGCAGCAGGCGCTCGACGCGTTACGCCACAACCCGAACGTCGCGTACGTCGCGCAGGACGCTACGGTCAAGCTATTCGGTGGAACAGAGCCGTCGCCGCCCTCTTGGGGCCTGGACCGAGTGGACCAGCGCACGCTGCCGCTGGATGCCAGTTACGCCTGGAGCACCACCGGCGCGGGCGTGAACGTCTACATCATCGATACCGGCATCCGCACCACGCACCAGGACTTCGGCGGCCGGGCGGTCTGGGACTTCAATGCCGTCAAGGGGAACGGCCCGGACACGGACTGCTTTGGCCACGGCACCCACGTCGCCGGGACCGTTGGCGGCACAACCTATGGGGTGGCCAAGGGCGTGAGCCTCCATGCCGTGAAGGTGCTGGACTGCACCGGCAGCGGGCGGTGGAGCTGGGTCATCGCGGGCATCGATTGGGTCACCGCCCATGCCGCGAAGCCGGCCGTGGCCAACATGTCGATCGGTGGCGACTACAACCAGGCGGTCAATGACGCGGTGGCGGGTTCGGTTGCTTCGGGCGTTACCTATGCCGTCGCGGCGGGCAACTCCTCGACCGACGCCTGCACGTTCTCGCCCGCCAGCGCCCCCGGCGCGCTCACGGTCGGCGCGTCCACCAAGATCGACGGCCAGGCCAGCTATTCCAATTTTGGATCGTGTGTGGATCTCTACGCGCCGGGGACCTTTGTCCTGTCGGACTGGAACACCTCGGACACGACCGCCGTGTACCTGTCAGGCACCAGCATGGCGACTCCGCATGTGACCGGGGCAGCCGCGCTCTATCTGGAGACCCACCCCACGGCCTCGCCCGCCGCAGTGGCGAGTTATCTCCTCGCCGGCGCGACCAGGGACCGGATCACGGACGTGGGGACCGGCTCGCCCAACCTGCTGCTCTTTATCGGCGATTCGGCCACCGCGCAGTCCCCCTCAAGCGGCGGCGGCTCCTGCGTGCCGAGCAAGCGCTGGAGCAAGAACTGCAAGTGAGCCCCTAAGTCACCATCAGCACCGGCTGGGTGGTGCCGGTCGCCTACAAGTCGAGCGCGAGCGGGAGCGGAACCTCGAGCGGCCTTTGCTTTCGCGATGCGCCACTGGCCAGGAGCGAGCGCGATCGCCCAGGAACGAAGGGCCGGAGCCCTTGAGGGTCCGGCCCTTCCCGTCTACCAGCACAGGGATCTTACGACGCAGCGATACTGACCGCGGGAGTCGAGAAGCCGACGAAGGTAAGCGTGTACGTAAAGCTCTCGAGCGTGGCGCTTCCCCCTGCGAGAGATTTGCGCCAGTTCCCGTTGGGGCAGGTCGCCCCTGCGAAGAAATCCGCGTCTGACGGCGTCCCCGCTGTTAGCTGGGGCACTGTGATACTACCGTTCTTCGCCCGAAGAGTGGGGCTGCTCACAGAAGCACTCGTGGGCTGCGATTTCACCTCGACCAGATTGCCGCCTTTGTTCGTGCAGTCGACGGTGGCCGTGTACGAGGCGCTCAGGACCGCATTCGCATTCGTGTTGCCGATGCCATTGATTTGGTAGGTCCCGGACCCGCTACAGGTGACCGAAAGGTCAGAAGCAACTGTGCAGAAGATCGGGGCACCCGACTGGATGTGTCCTCCAGATGGCGCACCCCCGGCATTAAGTGTTGTTACATTGCCGAAAGTCCCAGCTGATACGGCGAACAGTGGCCTGCCTACCGAGGTCGGACTCGTGGCAGTGTCGCTACACGCGACCGCGAGTGCCAGTACTGCGATGGGTACCAATTTGCTGGAGCGCATACGAGCTTCCTCAGGGGTTGAGGGTGGGTGCCGGCAGCGCCACCGCGGTGCCCACCGGCCGAACTGCAGGCAGAACTCTCCGCTTGTCGTGCGCCCCGCAGCGGCGGGGGTGCCCGAGCCGCCCACGGGCCTCGGCGAGACCGTCGACGACACTCACAAGCAGCAGTCGCCCTGCAAGATGAAAGGGCAAGCTGAGGTCGGAACACCGCGGAAGGTCCCGTGGTGAGATTTCCTGTAGCAGGCGTGCCTAGACCAGTCCCGGCACGGAATCCGTGGGGTCGTTGGCCGACTGGCACTCCATTCATTGGAAGCCTCCCCACCGGGGAGCAGGGGGCGGTTCCATCCCCTGGGTCAACTCGGATCCGGATGGCGGTCGACATCAAAGCGGGCCACTGCCCCGACGGGGCAGAATAGTGCGGAACTGCCCACCGGCACCGGGAAGCCAGCCCCGACCCATTTGCGGACTCTGGAATTCGGAGCTAACCTAATCTGGAGCGGTTAGCCGACAGTTAGGCTCGGGTTAGCGCGCACCATCCTGGACTCCAATGTTCAAACTGAAAACCCTCGGCGGTCTCCGGCTCGACTGCGATAGTCACTCGCTGGCCGGCCCCGCGATACGCAGGCGCTCCCTAGCGGTCCTCGCCCTCGTAGCATGTCACCGCGAGCAGGGGGTGAGCCGGGACAAGGTACTCGCCTATTTCTGGCCAGAGACGGATACCGATCACGCCCGAAACAACCTCAAGCAGAGCCTGTTCATCATGCGCCGGGCACTGGGCGAGGACGTGCTCACCTCGGCCGGTTCGTTTCTCCGGATTGATGCCGCCCGGTTGACGGTGGATGCCTGGGAGTTCGAGGTCGGGCTCGACAGGAGGGCACTCGCAGCGGCGGTCGCGCTCTACCAGGGGCCGTTTCTGGACGGGTTCTATGTGTCCAGCCTACCGGAATTCGAGCGGTGGGTGGAAGCCGAACGCGGGCGACTCGCCCGCCGCTACCAAGAAGCGATGGAAGCTCTCGCCGCTGGCGCAGCCGCAGCGGGCGACACCCACGCGGCCGTGATGTGGTGGCGCAGAGTCGTCGACCACGATCCGCTCAGCTCACGGAGCGCACTGGCGCTCATGCAGGCGCTGGTTGCGGACGGCGATCGAGCTGACGCGCTCAAATACGCCGAGCTCCACGAGAGCTTCCTCCGGGCGGAGCTTGGCGTTGACCCCGACACTGGCGAGCGAACGTTCGTCCAGCAGCTTCGCCAGTTCGCATTCCGGCACGGCTACCCGAGACCGCGGGAGCATCCCAAGTCAGCGCGCCGACCTAGTCACGGCCCCGCTGCATAGGACTCCTGCGATCCCGCGAACTCCGGGCAGCCGTGTAGGCGCCGTCAGGCGTCCGCGACGAGGGCGGTGGGATGTGCTGGGCTCTAAGAGGAGGTCAGAAACAGTGGCTGTAACATAGCCAGCACTGCACAACGCGGAGCCCGCCAGCACAGCTCTCTTGGCGGGTGGAAGACGTTTTCAGTCAGTTCCGGCTTGTGGGCTCAACAACACGGCCGGCGGCTTACACAAACGCACTTGGCTGGCGATCTGAACACGAGCTCCTCCTCTCTTCCGCTCTGCGCCAGTGATCCCGCCTGCGGCTCATCGCCGGCTGAGTTCCGAGCGACGGACCATCAGCCGATCTCTCGTGTCGCTGCCGGTGGCACCGGGACAGAAAGCCGTGCTCCTCCAATCTGCCATACGGCTACGATGCACTTTCGCTTCGCGACGCTTGCGCTCACACCCTCCCTTCACTTGACGTTGAGCTTGGTGCGGGCGGTTCCCTGTCCTGCGTCCTTGTCAGTCACGGCCATCACGAGGTCGCCGGAAAAGGCAGCCGAGTACTCGTGCTGACAGGTATAGGTGACCGAAGGGTCCACTAAGCCCGAGCATACCGCACCGTCACCCCAATCGAGCCGAGCAGACCACGGCGCATCCGAAACGCCGGGATCGCCAAAGGAAAAAGCAACCTGGCGCAGCCGTTTACGCGCCGGATCCGGGGCGGAGGCGGAAAGGATGCTTACCTTGGGCGGCACATTCACGACGGCGACGTTAGCCGCGTAGATGGCACTCATTCCACCGTCCTTGTCGAAGGCCTGCCCCCTGACCAGTCGGTTCGCGGGGACGTTGTCCTGGGCTGGACAGGTGGCTGAACCTGACGTTCCATAATTCCGAAGCACGGCGGTGCCGCAGTCGAACAGGTATCCAAGAGTGGCGAGGTCACCCGGAGCGTCCACGGGCTTGCTCAAGCTCAACACGAAGGAGGTCCCCTCCGAGACAGCCTTGCTCGGGTAGGAGAAAGTCGCTGAAGGCGACATGTTAGCTACGTCGATCGTGCCCACGTACTCCGTGACGCCCCCATCGTCGTCCTGCACTTTGCCTTTAACCGTGATCCTGCCGTTGTCGGCCGGGGTGCAGGGCCGGTTGTTCGTGGCCGTGAGCGCCCCATAGCCCTTGCCGTCCCCGCAGTCGAACGCGTACTGGACGATGTCACCGCTTCCGGGCTCCACGACCGGAGCGATGGAGATCACAAGGCGGGAATTCTCCGAGCCCGAGGCCGGCGCGTTGAACGTACCGGTCGGTGCGACGTTGTGGATGGTCGCGGTGGCGAACGCGACCGCGGTCGAGCCCACGCCGTCCGTCACTCCGAGGGTTACAACGTAGCTGCCGTCATCAGCATAGACGTGGCTCGGCGTTGCTCCTGTGCCGGTGCTACCGTCGCCGAAATTCCACGCGTACGTGAGCGGGCCTCCATCCGGATCGCCGCTGCCGCCCGCATCGAAGGCGATGGATGTGCCTTCGGCCGCCGCATAGGGACCGCCGGCGGCGGCGGTGGGAGCATGATTCACCGTGCCCTCGGGCTCACACTTGCCGGCGGCGCCTGCACTCCTGATGCGTCCGATCTCCTGCGCCGAGAGCGCGCGGTTGTAGATCGTGAGCTCATCGAGCAGGCCGGGGAACGGCCGGAACCCGGGGTCGATAGCCTCTCCCCCGATGATCACGGGCACATCCGACGTGTACAGAGCACCCTGGCGCCCGGCGGACCCGACGAGCTGCCCGTTCACATAGATGCTCAGGGCGCCGGTGAACGGCTCGAACGACATAGCCACATGATTCCATTGTCCCGCCTGCACCGCGCCGTTCTCGACACTCACGTAGGCGGTGCCACCAGCGGGCGGCATCACGTTCGCCACTCCGAGCAGGCGGATCGCGCCTCCGGTCATGACCAGGCCGAACCAGTAGGAATCGAGGCCTTCACTCTGGCCCCACTTGGACGCGATGAGATGATAGATTCCCTCCCCAGTCCGCTCGACGTACGTCGGTTTCACCCAGCTCTCGATAGTCAGGCTTCCGGTGAGCTTCAGACTCGCCGGATTGCCCACGATGACCCAGTCGTCGCTCCCGCCCAGGCTGAACGCCTGACCCACGTAGCCGCTCGCGAACGCGGGGCCGTTCTGGAGAGTGCCATCGTTGCCGCTGACGGCGTCGGTCGCGTCACCTTCGGCTCGCCACCAGCTGACCTCCCCGGCCGGCGCGGGTGCGCAGGCAGGGAGGATGTCGAAGCTCTGCGTCGCCTGCACGGCGTCCGCGTACGTGTCGTTACCGGCCTGATCGGCGGCGATCGTGCAGGTGCCCGCGCCTGCCAGTGTTGCTGTGCTGCCGGAGACGGTGCAGACGTCCGGTGTCAGTGAGCTGAACACGATCGGGTTGCCCGACCGTCCGCCGGAGGCTGTCACGTCATAGGTCTGGCCCATGATGGCCGGGCTCGGTGGGGTGGACGTGAACGCGACCACCTGACTCGGTGGGCACTTGCCCGCGGCCTGCGCGCTCGCGATCGCCGCGATCTCTTCCGCCGAGAGCGCGCGATCGTAGATGGCGAGCTCGTCGATTAGCCCGGGAAATGGCCGGAAGGTGGCCGAGATGGCCTCGCCGCCAATGACCACGTTCGCGTCCGATGTGATGATGCTGCCGGGCTGGGTGGCCGACGCGACCGCCTGTCCGTTGACGTAAAGCACCAGCGCGCCGGTGGCGCTCGCGAAGGTCATGGCCACTGTGGGTCCATTCGCCGGCCGGAATGCTGCCGCCCTCGGTGGAGGCGTAGACTCTCCCACCCGCCGGCGGTGCGACGTTCACGGCCGCGATCAGACGAATGGTCGCCGTAGTCATATCGAGTGCGAACCAGTACGAGTCCCCGCTCGTGGTCTGGGCCCACTTGGAAGCGACGACGCGATAGACGCCGGGCACGTAGCTCGGCTTGATCCAGGCCTCAATAGTCATGTCGGCGGTGAACTTCAGGCTTTGCGGATTGCCCACCATGACCCAATCGTTCGCTCCATCGAAGCTGAACCCCTGGCCGACGTAGCCTGGAGCCACGACGACACCATTCTCCAGCGCGCCGTCGTTGGTACCGATCGCGTCCGCAGCATCTCCTTCGGCGCGCCACCAGCTGATCGCGCCGGACGGCTCCGGCGCGCAGTCCGCGGGTGCGACCACGTCGCTCACCGGCGGATTGGACTGTTCGGACGAGGTCGGCTCGAGCCGGTCGTGCGCACAGGCGGTAACCGTTCCAGCCAGAATGGCCAGGCTGGCCCAGCACATCACGCGAGCGAACATAAGGCCCGCCTCTTGGGAGAATGGGTTCGCGGCTTAGTTGCCGGCCGAGCCCTGCGCATTCACGTGGAACGTCTCGCTATCCCTCCCAGGAGCGGGGGCATACGTGTTCTCCTGGGGTGACGTGTGCGCCCCCGGGAAGACCGCACCCTAGCCCCGGCACGTCACGCTCCCCTTCTCGACCTCGACCGTGATGCCCGTTGGCGTGACGGTAAAATGGAACAGGGCGTCGTCGACGTAGTTGCCGGCCGCGCCTTGGGCGTTCACGTGGATCATGTCGTGTTCCGTGACGGTGTACTGCGGGGCCGGGCCGGACGGGGAGTTGAAGCTGTGGTGGAACGACTCCTTGAGTGTGTACCGCGTGCCCGTGGTCACCCCCACGCCGGTCCCCAAGACCTCGGTCGTCTCTTCGACGTGGAAAAAGCCCCCCTCGTCGCCTGACAAGTTGGTCCGAATGACGATTTCCCCATTGATGACGGTCTCTTCACCCGTGCACGGATTGATGCCGCTGAAGCCGCCTTCAAGCGGAATGATTTGAGTGGCATGGACGTGCACCCGGCTGAAGTCGGGCTCGCCAAGAGTGGCGCTCGCGGCCGGTTCGACAGGAGTGGTTTGGTCGCAGCCGGCCAGCCCAGCGACCAATCCGAGACAGAGCAGATAGGGGAATGCTTGGCGCATGGTATGATCCTCGAGAGTAGAGGAGCAGTGGTTAAAACAGAGCCTGCGGAACCGCTGCCTGCACGTGCATTTCCAGCCCGCGCGCGTCCTCAAGACATACGGGTACTGCCCAGCGGCGCCCTTGTGCGTTCAGGCCACTGGTACTCCTCGATGGTCCGCGCCTGCCTCAGGAGGGCACGTGATGGGCAAGCCGTGAGCAGTTTACGTCGAGGCCCGAGTCGCCAGCTTCGCAGGGTGCGCTGATGACGCTGCCAGCCGGCGACGTTCGGGATCCCGGTGTTCACCGCTGAAAGAACCGGTGACGGTGGACATGTTCTGCAGGATGTGCGGGCTCGGGTCAATGCCACGTGGATCGACCGACGGCGGATACCCGAGATCGGGTGCGGTCAAGTCCGAGCCGCTACCACAGGCTGTGAGCCACATGACAGTTACCAGCAGCGGCGCGATTGAGCGCATAACGACCTCCTGCATGCGTTGAACGACTTGGCATGATATCGCGAGCGACTTTAGATCCACGAACACCGGCAGCCTTCAGGGCGCATGCATCCCGGGTTGGGAATCCTTGGGGCTCGCGGGTCCCCGACGGCGTACTCGAGACCCGCGAGCGCCGCGCAGGCCGAGCAGGTTTCACCATCCAGCACCGAGGAATAGACCCGGGCTCCCGGTCCGGCCGTGCGCCCACCTGCCTCTGGCTCGAGAGCCATCGGACAACCCTATTGAGGGGAAGCTGTATTATCGGGATGAAGGAGGTGCGAGACGAGAACGCCTCGTCTACGCCTATGTCTAGGAAGGCGTGTCCACTTGCGCCAGACGTGCGGAGGTCAAATACTCAGGCATTCCGGTCAAATCGGGGTCAAACGGCACCCCAGCCCCTGAGCGGCGCCCCAGCACCCGCCTCCGCGACAGCTCGGATAGCGGAGACGACACGGAGGCTGGATTTCTGGATTGGCGCGCGGCGACTCGGGCATTGCGGCGACGTCTCCATCGGAGCATGGGCGGATGTTGCGACTCAGGACACTGGGCGGTCTCGCCCTCGAAGGTCACCCAAGCGACCTCACCGGGGCGGCAACCCAGCCCCGGCCACTCGCCTTGCTTGCACTTCTGGCGGTGGCCGGCGAGCGCGGCATGGTCCGGGACGAGCTCCTGCTCCACCTTTGGCCCGACAGCACCCCGGACCGCGCCCGCAACGTTCTCAAGCAGACCCTCTACGCCCTGCGACGCGATCTCAAAGCCCCTGACCTGGTTCTTGGCCCGAACTCCCTCCGCCTCAACCCTCTCGTTATCACCAGCGATCTCGCGGAGGTGAAGGAAGCGCTCGCGAGCGGTGACCTCACACGGGTGCAGGCGCTCTACCGAGGTCCGTTCCTCGAGGGCTTCCATCTTCGAGAGTCGCCGGAGTTCGAGCAATGGAGAGAGCAGGAGGCCGCCCGGCTCTCGCAGCTGATCGCCGGGGCAGTCCAGCCCAGGACGATGCTAGGCGACGCGCCACAGGCAACGATCCCCAGGGCTCGCCGGCGGCGGCCAAGTCGGTGGTTGACCGTGGCGGTCGGAGCGCTCGCAATCGCTCTGCCAGCCGCGGTTTGGCACGCCCGGGCGCGGGATCGATCCGAGTCGCTCAAACCCAATCTCGTTTTCATCGCACCCTTTGCGGTATTCGATGACCGCCTGGCGCTCTGGCGGGAGGGCGTTGTTGACGTGCTGGCTCGCGACCTCGACGGAGCTGGTCCGCTGCGTAGCGTCACACCTGCGGTGGCGCTTCGGCGCGCCGAGGACCATGCCAGCCCTCAATCGGTGGCCGATCTCGCAAGGTCGTCAGGCGCGGGGCTGGCGGTCTCTGGTGCAGTGCTCTCAGCGGGACGGGATTCGGTGCGCCTCTCCGCCTCGGTTCTGGACGTTGCCATGCAACTATCCCTCGGGGACGCAGATATTCGAGGTCCTATCGGTCGAATGGACCAACTCACGGACTCACTGGCCGTGACTCTGTTGCGCGAACTCAGTCGGACCCGATCCATCACGGCGGTGCGCTCGGGATCGATGCGGGCGACGTCGTTACCGGCTTTAAAGGCGTTTCTCCAAGGCGAGCAGTTTTTTCGTCACGCCGCATTTGACTCGGCGATCAGCTATTACGAGACGGCAATCAGCCTGGATAGCACATTGGCCTTGGCCTATTATCGCCTGGCCAACGCGATGGGTTGGATGCGTCCCGGAACGGAGCTGATCCAGCAGGCCTATAGCCTGCGTGCGGGCGCGCTCACGCGGGGGCTCGCGCCGGCTGACAGCCTGCTCCTGACCGCGCACGCCCTGTTTGCGACGGCCATCGCCACCGCCACCAGAGCCGGAAGCTCCGATGCAGACCCCGAGTTGGCGCGAGAAGGTGCACCCGGCCTTTCAGGGGCTGGGCTGACTCAAGTAAACGGATGGTGGGAAGTCGCCCAGCGGCTCTTTACCACACTGGAGATTGCGGTCCGACGATACCCCGATAATCCGGACATCTGGTATCACCTGGGCGAAGCCCGCGTTCACTTCGGTCCATTGTTCGGCATCAGGCAGGCGGACGCCCTCGCCGCGTTCGATCGCGCCATTGCCCTCGATTCGAGCTTCGCGCCGGCGTACGAGCACACGGTCGATCTCGCATTAGATGTGGGCGGCATGCAGGCGGCGCGTCACCACGCGCGAGCTTACCTCGACCTGGATCCTGCATCCGTTTCTGCGCCGGTGCTCACGGCGTTCCTGGCCGTCTCTCAGGCGGGGATCGAGCCGGACTCCGTCGCGCGCGTTCTCGCCGCCCTCGCGACAGATACTCAGATGGGACTGATATACCTGTTCAAGCGGGACTCAGACAGCACGGAAATAGCGGTGCGACTCCTGAGAGGCGTCCTGACGGCGGACCCCGCTTCGGTCCCGCCGTCCACCAGGAGGCTCGGGATTCGAGTGTTCTCCTATCGAGGGCACCTGCGCGAGGCCTTGGCACAGTCGAGATACTGGACGGACGCAAAGCTCTACCCGTTCGCGGCACGCTTCGGGATCATGCCCAGAGACAGTGCTGGCGTGGTGTTCTCCGGCTGGCTGGCCGGGAGATCCTTGCGCGCCTCTCAGGCGCTCCCATGGTGGGCGTGGAGCCGGGACACGACGGCGCTGCAGGACTTCGTGCGCTGGCAGGGATCCGCCGCGGTTTCAGTGACGCAGCCCTACGTTCGCGCCGCACATCGCTACTGGACTAATGCCGGTCGCGGCTTCCTTGCACTGGCCGACGGAGATAGCGCCGGGGCGCTGCGCTGGCTCGCGCTCGCGCCGGATTCCGTATGCGCTGCCTGCCTGCAGGAGCGGCTCACCCGGGCACAACTGCTGGTCGCTGCGGGGCGCCTGCGCGAAGCAGCGGCAATCCTCGAGGACGAACGGCAGTGGATCGATAGCTCGCCGACGCCGATCGAGGTGCTCTGGGCACTCGAGCACGGCCGGGTCGCCGAGCGACTTGGTGAGCGCTCCCAGGCGATCAAGTCGTATCGGTTGGCGGCCGATGCCTGGCGGCATGCTGACCCGGAGCTCCGACCGTTTGCGTCGGAAGCCCGTGAGGGATTGACGCGCTTGGGAAGCGACGGTCGTTCCACTCGCTGAGCCAGAAATCTGAAGAGCGCCCCGGGCCTTCATTATCTCCGGGCCGTGGCCACGAGCGCCGGAAGTATCCGTTCGAGCGCCACCCCGCGGGATGCTTTGAGCACCACCACCTCATCCCCCCGCAGCCGCCCCGTCAAGAGCGGGCCGAGCGCGATCGGATCGGCCGCCGTCACCAGGCGCTCTCCCAGCTGCGCCGCGTGCGGCGCCAGCGCCGGCACGAACTCTCCGACCGCGGCGAGGAGGTCGGGATCGAGTTTGACCAAGGCCTCTGCCACCTCCCGATGCAGCGTGTCCGTGTCGGCCCCCAGCTCGCGCATCGTCCCCGCCACGAACACCAGCCGGCGCGCGCCCCGAAGCGCCTTCGCCGTCGCGATCGCCGCCAGAAACGACTGGGGATTGGCGTTGTAGCAGTCGTTGAGGATGGTGAGCTCCCCGACCTGGAGCAGCTCGCCCCGCCCGCCCGGAATGGTGAATCGCTCGAGCGCGCGCGCCGCCGCGCCACGATCCAGCCCCAGCTCCTCGACCACGGCCCAGACCCGGATCGCGTTGTCCGCCTGGTGCAGCCCGCGGGCGGCCAGGGTGAAGACCTCGCCTCCGATCGCAATGACCGGCCGCGCCTCGGCGTCCAGCTCGACTCGCTCGGGAACCAGCGCCGCGCCGCGCAGCCCGGCGGTGAGGACCCGCCGCGCCAGCCGCTCGGCGCCCTCGGCCAGCTCCGGTGGATCGGTGCCCACGATCGCGACCGGCACACCCTCGGTCAGCGCGAGCTTCTCCTTGACCACCCCCGCGAGACTGCCGAACCCCTCGAGGTGCCCAGTCATCGTGTTGGTGATCACGGTGAGGGACGGCTCGATGATCTCGCGGTACCGGGCGATCTCGCCCGGCAGATTGGCCCCCGCCTCGACCACCAGCGCCTCGGTGGCATCGGGTGCCTCCAGAATGGTGAGCGGCACGCCGACCAGATTGTTGTTGTTGGCGCGCGTCGCATGGACCGCGTAGCGGGTGGCGAGCACGGCCGCCAGCATCTCCTTGGTGCTGGTCTTGCCGTTCGTGCCGGTCACGGCGATGACGGGCCCCGTGATCTCCCGGCGCCGCGCACGCGCGAGCCGGCCGTAGGCCACCAGCGTGTCCGGTACCTCGAAGAGCTCGAGCCCCGTCACCGGCGGCGTGCCCTTCCGGATCACGGCCCCGGTGGCACCGGCGGACGCCGCCGCAGTCAGGTAATCGTGACCGTCGAAGCGCTCACCCGCGAGCGCCACGAAGAGGGCGCCGGATGCGAGCGCTCGAGTGTCGGTGGAGATCCGGCTGAAATCGCGCTGATCTCCCCCCGGCGGGAGCCCCAATGCCTCGCGGACCCGAGCGCTGGTCCAGCGCGTCACCGGCCGGCGCTCGTCGCGCGCCGCACGATCTCGCCCTCGTCGAATGGCACCTTGTCGGTGCCGATCACCTGGTAGGTCTCGTGCCCCTTGCCGGCCAGGAGCAGCGTGTCGCCCGGCCGCGCCTCACCCAGGGCCGCGTGGATCGCCGCGAGACGGTCGGTGATCCGAAGGTGGGGGACGCCACCCATGCCCTGCTCGATATCATCGATGATCGCCCCGGGATCCTCGGTGCGCGGATTGTCCGAGGTCGCCACCGCCAGATCACTGCCCTCGGCGGCGATCCGCCCCATGAGCGGGCGCTTGCCGCGGTCGCGATCGCCGCCGCAGCCGAAGAGCACGATGAGCCGGCCGCGGGTGAGCGGCCGCAGCGTCGCCAGCGCCCGCTCCAGCGCGTCCGGCGTGTGGGCGTAATCCCGCAGCACGATGCACGGCACCTCCGAGATCCGCTCCATCCGGCCGGGCACCTGGGGCGAGGACGCAAGCCGGCGCACCACGTCCTCCAGCGGACGCCCCAGGCCGAGCGCGCAGGCGGCGGCGGCCAGGGCATTGGCCACGTTGAAATCGCCCAGCAGCGGGAGGGCGGCCTCCGCGCAGCCGAATCGGCCGCTCAGGGCGAAGCGACTGCCCGTCGCGTCCAGCACCACGCCCGATGCCCGCACGTCCGCGGCGGGGTGCATGCCGAACGTCACCCGGGGCGAGCGGACTTCCATTTGCTGCCAGGCCTCATCGTCGAGATTGACCACCTCCACGCCCTGGAGCCCCAGCAGCGCGCTCAGCTTGAGCTTGGCGGCGAGATAGGTCTCCATCGTGCCGTGATAGTCGAGGTGATCCCGCGTGAGGTTGGTGAACACGCCCGCCGCGAAGGTGAGCCCGTCGAGCCGTCCCTGGTCCAGGCTGTGGGACGATGCCTCCATGGTCACGCAGGTCGTGCCGCGGGCGACCAGCTCGGCCAGCGTCGCCTGCAGGTCGATCGGACCCGGCGTGGTGAGGGTGCCCGCCGTGGAATCGACCGCCGTGCCCGCGCCGTCGAACGCGCCCAGCGTGCCGATGCTTCCGGCAGTTCCCTGCGCGTTGAAGAGATGGCGAAGGAGACCCGTCGTAGTGGTCTTCCCGTTCGTGCCGGTCACCCCGAGGAGCGTGAGCCGTCGCCCCGGATGCCCATGCCACGCGGCGCCGAGGACGAGAGCCGCCCGGCGACCGTCGCGCACGACCACGTCGGGTACGCCCGACCCCTGCGCGGTCTCGACCACGACCGCAACGGCTCCCCGCCTGACGGCGTCGGGCACGAACCGATGGCCGTCCGCCTGCGACCCCCTGACCGCGACGTACACCGTGCCCGGGCCGACCGTACGGCTGTCCATGCTCAAGCCGGCCGGCGCCGGGCCAGTCGCGCTCGCGCTCACCAGGAGATCGGCGCGCCGCAGCTCATCCAGCAGTGCCTGCCAGCTCAGCGTCATTGTGGCTCCTCGGCCCAGACGGTGACGGTGCTGCCGGGCCGCGCGTTGTCACCCGCGCCCGGAATGGTGCGGCTCACCCGGCCGAGCCCGCGGAGGCTCACCCGGAAACCTCGACGGTGGAGCGCGAGCGCGGCTTCGCGAGCCGAGCGTCCGACGACGTCGGGCACCGGTCGAGCCGACCCATCCGGTGGCTCGGCTCGGTAGGGCCATGGCAGGATCACGGTTCGCCGACCTACCGGCGTCGCCAGCGGTTTCGGCGCGTCCGGTGGCGCCGTGTCGCGCGCGGCGAGGCGCCCGCGATTGATCGCCACCCGGCGGGAGGCCAGCGCCTGCTCCAGCATGGTGCGGGTCACCGGTGCCGCGGTGTGGCCGCCATAATAGTTCCCTTTGGGGTTGTCGATCTTGACGATCACCACGAGCTGAGGATGATCGGCCGGGAAGAGCGCGGCGAAGGACGAGGTATAGGTGCCCTGCACATAACGCCCGTTCTCGAATCGCACCGCGGTGCCGGTCTTCCCGACCAGGGTGTAGTTGACCAGCTGGGCCTCGTTGCCGGTGCCCCCTTCCCCCACCGCGCCCCGCAGAAACTCCCGGAGCCGCGCCGCGATGGCGGAGCTGACCACCCGGCGCACCGGCTCGGGACGGTGGTGGTAGAGGACCGTGCCACCGGGATCGCGAACTTCCCGCACCAGTGTCGGCGCGAGCAGCACGCCATCGTTGGCAATGGCTCCGTACGCGGCGGCGAGCTGCACCGGCGTGACGTTGAACTCGTAGCCCATCGCCATGCTCGCGCGAGTGTACATCGGCTGCCAGCGATCCGGCCGGGCGAGCGCACCGCGTGATTCGGTCGGAAACTCGCCGCCCGTCGGCGTGCCGAAGCCGAAATCCCGCAGCATCTCGAACTGTTCCTCCGGCCGGAGCCGGGAGGAGAACTTGGCCATGGCGATGTTGCTGGAGACTTGGATCGCCTGCGCCAGCGTCAGGCTGCCGTGGGTCGCGTGGGCATCGGTGATCCGCCGGGTGCGGCCGGTCGAGGTCACCGGCATCTCCCACGTGCCGTTCTCTCCGGCAACGACGTCGCTGCTGGTGACCCGGCCGTGAGTCAGCAGCGCCGCGGCGGTGAACAGCTTGGCGGTGGAGCCCGGTTCGAAGGGGCTGGTGAAGGTCGACGCCGTCGGAACCCCGCCGCCCGTGCCCTGCTGGGACGCGAGCGCCAGGAGCTCCCCCGTGGTGGGATCGAGGAAGACCACGTCCCCGCCTTCCGCCCGCATGGCGACCAGTGCCTCGTCGAGTCCGCGCTCGGCGATCTCCTGGAGCTCGGCGTCCAGCGTGAGGATCACGTCGTTGCCGGCTATCGGATCGCGCACCAGCCGGGCCGGGGAGTCGTAGCGCCGACCTGCCCGGTCCTTGAGCAGAACCGCCTCACCCGGCCGGCCGGTCAGGATCGAGTCGAGCGACAGCTCCAGCCCATCGCCGCCGAAGGTGCGGTCGGGCGCCAGCCCGCCGATGATCGGGCGGGCCAGGTCACGCGAGGGATAGAAGCGCTGGAACTCTCCACTGAGGTGCACACCCTTGACCGCGCGGAGTGCCTGAACCTGAGTCGCGTTGAACGGGCCGTGCAGGTAGATCCAGCGCTTCCGCGCCTGGAACTCCCGGTTGAGCGCGGGCGCGGAGACGCCCAGGCCCCGCACCAGGAGGACGAAGGCCTCGCGCACGTCGGTCAGCTCGTTGGGCGCCACCCCGACGTGGTAGAACTCCTGGGTGATGGCGAGCGGGATGCCGTTCCGGTCATAGATCGCTCCGCGTCTCGCCGGAAGCACCGCCCGCTCGGTGCGCTGGCTCCGGGCCTCCCCGGTCCAGCGGCCCCGCTCCACGATCTGCAGCTGAGCCGCGCGCCCGATGACGGCGGCGATGCCGAGGGCGAATCCGAACTGGATGGCGGCGATGCGCGCCGTCGGCTTGGCCATCAGCGCTTGCCGGGGTCGGTCGGGGGAACCGCAAAGAGAACGAGCTCCGAGTCCGCGGGCTCATGCAACCCGAGCACGCGCGCCGCCGGAACCAGCACCTGGCGGCTGGAGCCCATCCGAATGCGCCGCTCGAGATCTCCCCGCTGGGCCTCGAGTGCCAGCCGCTGCTCGCGCAGCTCCCTGAGCCGGCGCGCCGTGCGGAAGCCGGCGGTCTGCCGGGTCGTGATGGCCAGCAGCGCGCAGAGGAAGATCAGCAGCCAGAGCATCAGCCAGTGCCGTCCCTTAAGCCGCATCACCCACCTGAAAGATCCGGAGCTTGGCGCTCCGGGCACGGGGATTGGCCGCCAGCTCCGCGGGATCGGGAAGGATCGGCTTCCGCGGCTGGACCCGCCCGAGCGCGCGCCCGCGGCAGGTACAGACCGGCTGCCTGGGGGGACAGATGCAGGCGCTGGCCCATTCGCGGAACGCCAGCTTCACCAGCCGGTCCTCGCCCGAGTGATAGGTGATCACCGCCAGGCGCCCCCAGGGCTCGAGCGCGTCCCGCATCGCGGGAAGCGCCAGCGCGAGGCCGGCCAGCTCATCGTTGACCGCGATCCGTACGGCCTGGAACAGCCGGGCGAAGTCGGGTGGCCCGGACCGCGGGCCAAGCGTCGCACGGATCGCGTTGACGAGATCATCGCTCACGATGAACGGACGGTGGGCGCGGCGCCGGACGATCTCCCGGGCCAGTCGGCGACTCTGACGCTCGTCCCCGTACTCGGCGAAGACCTGCTCCAGCTCCGACCCGGATGACCGGTTGAGAAACT
>JBJMOX010000103.1:0-29874 GCA_045803515.1 Gemmatimonadales bacterium | reverse complement strand
GTGGCACGCCGGGAGTCCGCCGACAGCGTGACCGCCGCCCGGGGCGGAGATCTGGAACAGTGGACCAGAGGGTCTATGGATCCGGCGTTCGACTCGGCCGCATTCAAGCTCCCGCTCAACACGGTCTCCCCACCGGTGCTCTCGAAGTTCGGCTTCCATCTGATCGAGGTCACCAGCCGGAAGGGCGACAAGGCCAAGGGCCGCCACATTCTGATCCCGATCGAGGTGGCCGGGGCCCACCGTGACCAGCTCGACGCCCAGGCCGACAGCCTGGAGAAGCTCGCTGCCGACCACGCCGACCCCGCCGCCCTGGACACCGTTTCGCGCGCGCTCAAGCTTCCGATCGGCAATTCGGGGCCGGTCCAGGAGGGTACCCGAGTCCAGCTCGGGCGCGTGGTGGTTCCCGACGCCGGCGTGTGGGCGTTCCAGGCCAAGACCGGGGCGACCAGCCCGGTGGTCGAGACCGACGTGGCCTACTACGTGTTCCGGCTCGACAGCCTGCAGCCGCAGGGCGTCCCTCCCCTGGCTCAGGTCCGGGCGGCCGTCGAGTACGCCGCCCGGAACGAGAGGAAGATCTCGCTGGGCCGGAAGACGGCACAGGAATACCTCAAGCGAGTCGAGTCGGGCACCAGCATGGCCGATGCGGCAGCCGCGATGAAGCTGCCCAATCAGGAGTTCGGGCCCTTCTCCCGGATCAACCCACCGCTCACCAACCCGGTGGTCGTCGGCACCGCGTTCGGGCTCGACAGCGCGCAACGGAGCGGGCTGCTCGACACCAAGGAGGGCATCTACGTCATCCAGGACCTCCAGCACACCAGGGCCGATTCGGCGAAGTTCGTCAAAGAGCTCGACCAGTACCGTGCGAAGATGATCCAGCTCGCCCGGCAGGAGCGGGTGCGGAGCTATCTGACCGCGTTGCGGGAGGCGGCCAAGGTGGTGGATGACCGGAAGAAGGTCCTGCGTACTGCGACGGCGGGCCAGCAAACCTAGGGCGCGACAGCGCCGAGTCGTGCGGCGAAACTCAACCGGGGTCCGCGGCACATCGCGGACCCCGGTTGGTATTTACTGGGAGAGCCGCTTGGGCTCGCCCGATGCCTGGTTGGCCGGTGGCGGCGCGTCCACCTGGCGCGGCGGGGTCCCTTGGGACTCGTCCCCACCCATGATGGCGTCCTTGGTGTCGCTCAGGCTGCGCTTGAACTCCCGAATGCCCTTGCCGATCGAGGCGCCGACCTCGGGCAGCCGCTTGGCCCCGAAGAGCAGCAGGACCACCACCAGAATCATCGCGATTTCACCGAAGCCGAGGTTTCCCACGGATCCCCCCTGCTAGAAGAGCGAACGTGCGATCACGTACGCCAACAGGACCCCGATCAGGCTCAAGAGGGAGACGTGCAGGCCGATCGGGCCCAGGGTGAAGTTTACCACCAGGAGGTCCATCGAGACAGGCCCGAACACCGAGGTGGCGGTCGTGGTGAAGAAATCCTTGGCCGCGCTCTCCGGCAGCCACCGCCGAAGGAGGGCCGTGAGGAAGCCGCCCGTGAGGAATCCGGTGACGAGCACCCCGAAATACCACCCGGGTCGGTGCGGGCCGCTGGCCATCAGCGGGTCCGGTCCACGACGTAGGTGATGCTGGCACGGAGTGCCTCCCGAGCCCGGGAGGGCGCCAGCGCATCGAGCTCGCCGTCCGCCTGCTGGGCCAGGCGCAGCGCCCGGTCCCGCGCGTATTCCAGGCCACCGGCCTCGGCCACTGCCGCGATGATTTCGGCGATCTGCCGATCGGTCGGCTCCGCGGTCTCCATCAAGCCGGCCACCTGGCGCTGCTCGCTCCTTCCCATCAGCGGCAGGGCGGCGATGAGCGGCAGGGTGACCTTGTGCTCCCTGAGGTCGGAGCCGGTGGGCTTGCCGGTCACGCTCGAGTCCCCCACATAGTCCAGCAGGTCGTCCACGATCTGGAACGCCATGCCAAGCGCCTCGCCGAATCGCCTGAGGGCCGCCCGCTCCGCCGGCGCGGCGTTGAGCGCCCCGACCTCACAGGCGCCGGAGAGCAGCGACGCGGTCTTGGCCTGGATCAGCAGATCGTAGGCCTCCTCGCTGAACTCCAGCGGCTCGTGCGCCAGCAGCTGCCGCATCTCGCCCACGGTCATCTCATTGGTCACCCGGCTCAGCACCCGGAGCGGCTCCAGGTCGTCCAGGCGAACCAGCTCGATGACCGCCCGAGAATACAGGTAGTCGCCCATGATGACCGACACCTGATGGCTGAACAGCGAGTTGATGGTGGGCATCCCGCGCCGGAGCACCGAATGGTCGACCGAGTCGTCGTGCACCAGGGTGGCGAGGTGAATGAGCTCGACCACGGCAGCGAGCGTGGTCACCCGCGGGTCCCGCGCCCCGGTGGCCTCGTCCGCCAGGAGGAGCAGCGTGGGCCGGAACATCTTTCCCTGGGTCTGAAAGAGATGGGAGTTGACCTGGGCGATGAGCCCGAAGTCGGCCTCGACGATCCGGCGCAGCTCCTGGGGCACCCGCTCCAGCCGGGCGCGCACCGGCCGCTGCAGGTTGGCCAGGGTAATGGGCGCGGTCCGCGGGCTCATTCCCGCCGCCCGGCGCTGAGGCGATGGATCCGCTGGTTGAGATCCATGAAGCGGATGTCGACCGCCATCGCCCGCTCGTAGCTGGCGATGGCCTCGGCATCCTTGCCCTGTGCCTCCGAGGCGCGGCCCAGCCAATAGATCAGGCCGATCTTGGCCTCATCGCCGTCCTCCACTGCGTCCACCGCCCGTCGCAGCACCGCCTCGGCTACCGGGAACTGTCCCTTCTCGAAGAACGCCACCCCCAGTGCCTCGGAGGTGCGGAGCCGGCCTTCGGGTGCCCGAAGCGCCTTCTGAAATTCGGCGATGGCTTCGTCCAGGAGACCCATCTCCTTGAAGGCCACGCCCAAGTCGTAGTGCGCCTGGTAGTCGTCGGTGTCCAGGTTCTCTTCGATACCCCGCTTGAACTGCTCCAGGATCTCCTTGAACTCCCGCTGCTCGTCTTCGTCCTGCGGCTCGCGGCGGTCGATCCGCATCCGGGTGTCCCGCGGACCGGTCTCCTCCAGGATCATCGAGCCGAGATCGACGAAGCTGCCCCCAGCGGCCAGAGGCGGCGTGGGCGGAGTGGTCGAGCTCGGAGGTGGCGTGGCGGGCACCCGCGCGGCAGGAGTCCTCGCGGCTGCCGGCGGTGCGGGCGATGGGGCCGCCGGTAGAGCGGCCGCTGCCGGAGGGGCAGATCGAGGCTGCTCCGAGAGCGCCGCCAGGGCCGCGGCGGCGCGCGGGTTCTCCGGATCGTGTTCCTGCACCCGCCCGTAGACCGCAATCGCCTTGTCCGTCGCGCCCACTCGCGCCAGCGCGTCACCCAGGGAAAGATAGGCCTCGAGCAGCGGCGCCTTGTCCCCAGTGCGGTAGGCCAGCTCCACCCGCTTCTGGTGATGCCGGATGCCGTCCGGGTCGATCACGACGAGGAGATCGCCGACCCGGGCGGCGGCACTCCAATCCTGGAGTCGCTCGTATCCTGCCAGGGCGTGGTCGAGCTCGTCCCGGCCCCGACCCAGGTCGCCCAGCAACAGCACCCGCTCCGCCAGCTCGCGATGCAGCTCCGGATTATCGGGATCGTCCGCGATCCGCTCCTCCAGCGCGGTGAGCTCCTCGGCGTCTGCCGTGGCGCTCTCCTCGCCACTCCGGGGCTCGGGTTCGACGTCGATCAGGGGTAGACCTGCCGTGGCCGTCGCTCCCTCCGCCGGGGCCGGCTCGGCCGTGAAGTCATCGGCGACGACCAGGTCTGGAATGTCGAGCAGCTCGTCCATCAGCTCCGGCGCCATGGGTGGCCCTTCTTCCATGCCGGCCAGCCGCACGCCCTCGAACTGGAGGTCGTCCGACGTGATCTGGTCCAGGTCGAGGGGTACCACATCGTCGCTATCGGACCGCGCCTCTGGCTCGGCCTCCGAGGTGGGCTCGAGCCCGCTGAGCATGGTGTCTCCCAGCTCTCCCACGCTTCCCAGCTCGGACGCCGTGGGCGCCAGCGGATCGAGGATCAGCTCCTCGGTGCTGGCCGACTCGGCGAACGTCTCCGTGACCAACAGGCCTTCGGGCGGGGCGGCCTCGGGTACCGGGATCTCCAGCGGGGCCGCCTCGACCACCGCCGGCTCCTCGGAGGCGGGCGGAGACTGCTCCTCGGCTGCCCGTACGGGCCCTGCGGACGGTGCGCTGGGCGCGTGGAATCCGGTATCGAGAAACACCAGATCTCCTGGCCGGGCGCCCGGCGGGGACTGTGGCGCGGGGCGCGGCGCCTCCAGCTCCTGCAGCTGTTCCAGCGTGCGCCGGGCGCCCGCGCGGTCGCCCCGCGCCTCCAGGTCGCCGGCCAGCTTCTCCAGTTGCTCCCGGGCTTCGTCCTCCCGGGAAGCGGCGCGAAGCAGCTCGACCAGCATGATCCGGATCTCCTGGCTGCCGGAGAACTGGTCCGCGAACTGGCTCACCGACTGAAAGGCCAGGTCGAGCTGGCCCAGCGCGTTCATCCGCTCGAGGAATTCGATCAGATTCCGTTTGGCCTCGATGACGACGTTCTTGCGCGCGTGAAGCTGGGCCAGCTTGAGGTAGGTCTGGGTCCGCCCGGGATTGACCCGAAGGATCTTGCCGCAGAGCGCGATGGCGTTGTTGAAAAACCCCTGGTCGGCGTAGAGGTCGACCGCCCGCTCGTAGGAGCGCACGGCGGCGGCGGTATCGTTGATTTTGAGGTAGAGATCGCCGACTCGATTGTAGAGCGAAAGATCGGGACTGGTTTCGGCGCCGGACTCGATCTGCTGGATGGCCTTCAGGTAGACGTCTATGGCCTTCCGCCACTCCTCCTTCTGCTCGAACTTACGCGCCGAGTCTTTCAGCTTTTCCAGATTCATGCGGCTCGGACGGAGAAGAGGAGAACAGGGATAAGGCTTGGAGCGACCGAAACATACCGGGCTGCCGGAGGCCCGGCAAGCAGCCGGACGCGGCGACTGGACTGAGGAGGACCGGCGTGTCCGGCGCTGGTCCCGCATTCCGTGCGACCTCCGTGAACTCCGTGCCTCCGTGGTGAATTTTGCCGGTCCTTTGCCACGCGTCAGCCCGTCGCCGGATCCAACGCGCCGGCCGCCACCGCCTGGGCCAGCCGCTCCAGGTCCGGGGCGGGTGCCCGATCGTCGTCCAGCGGGAGCACCGGCGGCGTGAGTCCTCGCAGGCGGTGGTAGAGCGCGGCCACGCCGCGGCCTGGCGCCAGCGGCTTGAGAAACTCCAGCCCCTGCGCGGCGCACAAGAGCTCCGCGCCGACCACCCGCTGCGCGTTGAGCAGGATCCGCTGGGCCTTCCAGGCTGCGGCCATACCCATCGGCACGAAGTCCTCCTGGTTCGCGTCGGTCGGGATCGATCCGATGCTGGCCGGCATGGCGATCGCCCTCGATTCGGCGACCAGCGACGCAGCGGTGATCTGCACCATCATGAGCCCGGAACAGAGACCCGGATCGCGCGTGAGGAAGGCGGGCAGCCCCTGGGAGAGGTCGGGGTTGACCAGCCGCTCCACCCGCCGCTCGGCGATCGCCTGCAGGGTGGTGAGCGTCATCGCCAGCACGTCCAGGGCCTGCGCGATGGGCTGCCCATGAAAGTTTCCTCCCGAGATCACGTCCCCGTTCTCGAAGACCAGCGGGTTGTCGGTCGACGCGTTCAGCTCGACGGCCACGGTCTCTTCGGCGAAGCGCACCGCGTCGCTCACCGCGCCCAGCACCTGGGGAGCGCATCGGAGGCTGTAGGCATCCTGGACCCGGGGATCGCCTTCGCGGTGTGACTCCCGGATCTCGCTGTCCCTGAGCAGGTCCCGCATCAGCTCGGCGGCTTCGACCTGGCCTCGATGAGGCCGTGCGGCGTGAATCCGCGGGTCGAGCGGCGCGGGAGTGCCTCTGAGCGCCTCCAGGCTCATCGCGGCCGCCCCGACCGCGGTGCGCCAGAGCACCCGTGCGTCATGCACCAGCAGGGCCAGGAGCGCGGTCTGCGCCTGGGTGCCGTTGATGAACGCGATCCCTTCCTTGGGAGCAAAACGGAACGGCGCGAGGCCCGCGGCCGACAGGGCCGCCGCCGCGGGCCCGCTGCCGCCGGGGAGCAGGACGTCGCCCTCGCCCATGAGGGCCAGCGCGATATGGCTGAGCGGTGCCAGGTCGCCGCTGGCGCCGACGCTTCCCTGCTCCGGCACCAGAGGAACGATGCCCGCGTTGAGCGCCGCCACGAGCGCATCGACCAGCTCGGGGCGGACGCCGCTGGTGGGACGGAGCAGGACATTGGCGCGGAGCAGCATCACGGCGCGCACCACGCCGGCGGGCAACGGTGGGCCGACGCCGGCGGAGTGGCTGCGGATCAGGTTCGCCTGGAGCCGATCGAGCTGATCGGGAGCCACCCGCACGTTGGCGAGCTTGCCGAACCCGGTGTTGATCCCGTAGATCGTCTGCCCCGAGGCAATGGCGGCCTCGACCAGCCGGCGGCTCCGCAGCAGCGCCTGGCGCGCGCCGCCATCGACGTCCACTCGGAGCCGAGGCTCTCGCGCGATCCGGGTTACGTCGTCAACCGTGAGGGAGCGACCATCGATGACGCAGGAATGCTCGGGCATCGCCCGAACATGCCCGCGGCCGCCCGCTGATTCAAGCCCCGGCGGACGGCGGCCTCGCTCAGCGGTGGGTCACCACCAGCTCGGGATTGCCATGGTCCGGCTGAAAGGCCCAGTCGAGGATCAGGAAGTTCTGCCCCACGTGCGTCACCCGCACGGCCCCGTAGCGCTTGAATCCGTCACCCCCGCTCATCTCGAATACGTACCCGTATCCCGGGATGGCCAGAATGCCGGCTGGGCTGTAGGGGCGATCGGCCGCGAAGTCGATGCTGGTGAGGTCTTCGACCGGAGCGTTGTCGTCGTAATACTCGACCCCGGTCCCGCTCCGCACGGGCGTAAGGAAGAGATCGCCGGAGCCGTCCCGGTCCACCACGAAATCGATGGTGTTCGACGCGCCGGAGCCCACCAGCCCGATCTCGCTGCCCTGGGCCGTGCCATCGGCGTTGAGATCTTCCCAGAAGCGGAATCCGCTCTGGTCAGGCTGCGACTGGAAGGCGTAGAGCACCACATTGCGTGCGTCGGGACGGGGGGTATCGCTCCTGGTCGGCGAGCGGGCGCTCTCGAACCCGTCGACGCTCTCGGCGGTGACCGAGAAGCACTCGGGCGCTCCGTTGGCCAGAGCGCCGACCACGAACTCGGGGGCGACGGTGGTCCCCTCCAGCCGCCAGGTGCCACAGGCGTTGTTGTCAAAGTCGAAGGAGGCGCTGTACACCCGGTAGTTCTGGAAGATGTCTGGATCGGAGGTGAACGAGTTGTCGGACCAGGTCAGCGCGATGGCCCCGTCGAGGGTGGTGCTGGAAAGTGAGGTCGGGGTGTCGACCGGTGTGCCGGGACCGGACCGGTCATTGGACGAGCACGCCGCAGCCAGCAGGACGACTGGAATCAACCAGCCACGCATTGGGGACGTCTCCGATGAAGGTTGCCTCCCGACCAGCAGATAGTGTGCCACTCCGACACTACTGCTCGAAGGTTGTCTGATCGTAGTCGAACTTGAGGTCGGGCAGATCGCTCAGGTAGATCGAGAAATAGAACGCAAAGTTCCCGGTGGGGTTGCGAATGAAATTGAAGCCCGCCCGCCACTCGTGCAGGTCCCGCTCCAGCCGTACCACCTGCGACTCGAACTTCCCGTCGGTGATGTTGTACTGGGTGGACCAGGAAAGCGACCAGAACGGGGTCGGCGAGAAGTTGGTGCTGAGCCCGAGACTCTGGCGGTCGGACGTCGATGCCGTCGTGACACCCTCGATGGGCCGGGTCCGGGAGAGTGAGTAGTTGAAGTTGGCCGAGAAGGGCCGGCCACCCCGCTGCAGCGGCGCCTGGCTGCTGGTGGCGAACGACCCCGGGCGCCTGCCCCGCCCCGACTCGGCGACGTAGGAGGTGGGCACCTGGTCGGCCCCGGCACGGGCCCCACCCGTCGAGGGCCCACCCAGTCCGAAGATCGAGCCGATGGCCCGGAAGGTGTTCCCGGAGATGGCGAAGCTGGCGCTCACGTTCTGCAGAAACGGGGCGAACTTCGCCGTGTCGGTGCCGACCTGGCCGCGCCAGAGATCGTGGGTCAGGCTGACGTTGAAGCCCGGGAGCAGGTCGCTCAGGAGCGAGTTGGTGACGGTTTGCGTCGTCCACCCGGTGAAGCCCGGCTTCTTGGCCTGCTCGAAGTCGTAGCTCACGGCACTGGTGCTGATGCTGAGGATGCGGAGCTTTCGATCCTCCGCCGAGGAGCTGTCGCCGCGGGTGGGCCGGTGCTTTCCCTCGAGGGTCTGGGAGAGCGAGACGCTCAGTTGCTGCGTGGCGTCACTCCGCAGCGTGACCGGCTGGCCCGGCTCCACCACCGCGCGGGCGAACTCCTCGTTCACGTTGGCGGCGGGTTGATAGTTCCAGGTGATGACCGGCGAGATGCTGTGCCGGATCCGGCTCAGGGGCCCGATGCCGGGAAAGAATCCGAACAGGGTCGGCGCCGACGATACCGAGAGGCGGAACCGCTTGCCCTGCTGCACGAAGCTCCCGCCGGTGTTGCGATTGCGAATGGCAAACGGTTGCCCCGCCAGCGCGTTTCCGATCCCCAGCACGGGCTGGAGCTTCCACGAACCCCGGAAGAGCACCGGCAGGTTGATCCCGGTATCCCAGTCGATCGAGCTCTGGAAGTCGCCGGTGAAGAATCGGGTGACGGTCAGCGAGTCGGCCGGATCCGCCGTGGAGGGATTGTCCTCCCGGAAGGTCACCGAGTCCCGCCCGGTGGACGTCTGATCGTTCACCTGAATCGAGTTCTGCCAGTTGAACGCGCCGAACCGAATCGGGGTATCGAAGTTGAGCGCCGAGACGCGGCTGCTTCCGGTCTGGGGTATGGTGTCCAGGACCCCGCCGGGAAGCGCCTGCACGAAGCTCGGCAGCGCGGTCTTGGAGGTGGTGTTGTTGGTGAGGCTCAGCCCCGGAGACCAGGTGATGCTCGATCCGATCGCGATCGGCACCGGGGACAGCGTCAAGGCGGGGAGCAGCTGCTGCACGCTGCCGTCGCTCAGGCTCTGCCGCCGGTTGCCACCGAGCGTCACCGTGCCCCAGCCGAAGCGCTTGGAGTAATTGAGCGAGCTGGTGATCTGCTGGGTGTTCTGCAGCGGATCGATCGCGTTCCGGCGCACCACGGCCGTGTTGCTCGCGTAGTTCAGGCTGAAGTTCAGGCTGGTCGAGAGATTGAAGGTCTGCCGGTGGTCCCAGCGAAAGGTGAGTCCCGACCCTCCACCGTCCTGCCGCTGCTCGTTGAAGCCGACAGAGCCGCTCATGAAACGGTTGAGCCAGTGGTACTCTCCGGCCACCCCGTACTGGACGTACCGGTTGGCGTACCAGTCAACCCGGGCGGTCAGATCGAGGTAATCGTTGGGAGCCCAGTAGTAGCCCAGGTTACTGATCTGGCGGTTGTAGGTGCGGGTCGGCCGGACCAGGTCGTTGAACCCGAACTGGGGAATGAGAATCCCCGAGTGCCGCCCCGGCCGCATGTCCTGAAAGATGAACGGCAGCCACAGAATGGGAACGTCCCGCACGTAGAGCGTCACCGGACGCGCTACCATGACGCTCTTGGAGATCCACTTCATCGAGCGCGCGGCGAAATGGTAGTGCGGGATGGGCAGATTGCAGCTGGTGATCTCGCTGGACCCCGCGTAGATCCGCCGTGAGCTCGAGTCCTGCGCCACGTTGCCCCGGAGGAACCAGACGGTGGATCCCTCGGTGAAGTTGGTCAGCGCCTCGTTCACCACCCCGCGGCGGAGGCAGGTGTCATAGCGGATGTTTTCTCCCACCAGCACCTGGCCGCGGTCGAACATATGGGGCTCGCCGCTGGCGTCCAGCAGGCAGCTGCTCCTGAGATACGTGATCGTGTCCGCTTCCAGCATCGATCCTTGCCGCTCGGTCAGGGCCTCGCCTTCGAGGAGGACCCGCTCCCCCTGGATGAACACGGTGGCGGAGTCCGCCCGATAGCGGGTGGCCTGATAGCCGGGCTTGTTGAGCAGCTCGTTGACCATCGAGTCAGGCGGAGCGAAGGAGCGGGAGGGCTGGGTGGGAATGCCCAACCGCTTCGCCGTGGCGGTGTCGAGCGATTGTCCGGTGCGGACCCGGGTGGTATCGCGCAGGGAGTCCGCCCGGGTCACCGGCGCCTGCCGGCGGGTGGGGACCTGGGCATCCAGTGCCGCGGGGCGACCCAACAGGCCCAGCCCGACCAGCAGCACCGCGGCAATCGACGCGACGCGCCGACGGCGCCCGATGATCACGGCCCCCGCGTACCCCACCTCGTAGAGCAGCAGGAGCGGGAGCGTCATCATCACCATGGAGACCAGGTCCGTTCCGGGCGACAGCACCGCTCCCGCGATGAACGCGAGCACCACGGCGTACCGGCGGAAGTGGTTGAGCTCGGGCGGACCCACGATTCCCAGCCAGGCGAGGATGATGATGATGAGCGGGAGCTCGAAGGAGAGGCCCAGCGCCAGCACCACCTGCAGCACGAAATCGAAATAGTTGTCGTAGGTGATGAACGGCTGGATCGCTTCGGTCTGGAAGCTGAACAGCACCCGGAGCGCCTGCGGCACCACGAAGAGGTAGGCCAGGACCGCCCCGGTGAGGAACAGCGCGCTGCCGGCGAACAGCGCCGGCACCAGCGCCTTCTTCTCCCGGGCATACAGGGCGGGGGCCAGAAAAGCCCACACCTGCCACAGGATGATCGGCGAAGCGAGCACCAAGCCGACCAGGAAGCCGAGCTTGAACACGATCATGACCGGGTCGGTCGGACTGGTCACCACCAGCTTGCCGCCGGTGAGATAGGGGGCGATCGGCCGCTTCAGGACGTTGACCAGCTGCAGCCGCTGCACGGCCCAGAGCCCGATGGCACACCCGACGACCACGGCACCCAGGGAGCGGAGAATACGCCAGCGCAGCTCCTCGAGATGGTCGAGGAACGGCATTTCCCCTGGAGAGCCGGTCATGGGGCGCGGGCGCTCGGGCTTAGCGCCCGAGCGCCTTCAGTCGGTCACGGGCGAGCGCCGCTTCGTCGGACTGCGGGTACTTCTGGACCACCCGCTGGTACGCGTCCTTGGCCTTGGCGGACTCTTTCCGCCGCTCGGCGAGCAGACCGAGGTTGTAGAGCGCCGAGGAGGCCCGCGGAGAGGTCGGGTACTTGTCCGCCACCTGGCCGTAGTACTCGGCGGCCGAATCGGGGTTCTCGGCGGCGAAGCTCTGGCCGATGAAGTAGAGCGCGTCCGGCGCCCGGGCGCTGGTGGGATAGGCGCGGAGCATCTCGCGCAGGCCGATGCGCGCCGTGGAGGTACTCCCCCGGCGGAGCTGCGCCAGCGATGCCTCGTACATCTGGTCCGCCGAGGCATTGGCGGTCGATTCCGGCCGGGCGGAATCACCCGGCGGGGTGACCGCTGGCGCCGACAGGCTCTGCTGCGCGCCGCGGGCCTCGAGCTGGGTCCGGAGCTCGGTCAGCCGCTGCTGGCTCTGGCCGGTGAGCTCCTGCAACTGCACCAGCTGCTGCTGGATATTGTACAGATCGCTCCCGATGTCGCCCTTGAGCTGGCCCAGGGCGTGGCCGGTCACTCCGATGGAATCCATGATCCGCTGCTGGATCTGGATCACCTGGGTGAGCTGGGCCGCCCGGGCGGAGTCCCGGCGGGCCGACTCGGCCTTGAGCAGCGCCACGTCGGCCTGGACCAGCTGCACGTCTCCCTTGCTGACGCAGCCGCCGGCACCCGCGGCCGCCAACACCGTGAGCAGGAGCATTGGAACCCGGCGGGCAGCACCCACCGAGAGCCGGGTCGCGTGGCCCACGATCACTGCGGTGCGACGAGGTTGTCCCCGCCCGCGGTCACCTGGAACTCGTCGCGCCGGTTCTGTGCGTAAGCGGTCTCGTCGTGGCCGGCGTTGAGCGGCCGCTCCTCGCCGTAGGAGACCACGTCCATGCGCGATCCGTCGATGCCCTTGTTCTGCAGGTAGCGCTTGGCGGCGGCCGCGCGCCGGTTGCCCAGCGCCAGGTTGTATTCGTCGGAGCCGCGCTCGTCGGCGTGGCCGCTGATCGTGAGCTTGACGTTCGGATTGGCGGCGAGCACGGCGGCCTTCCGGTCCAGCGTGCTCTGGTCGTTCTGCCGGATGGTGGCCTGGTCGTAATCGAAGTTGATCATCGCGGCGAGGTCCGCCGAGAGCGCCTTGGCCTTATCTGCGGCCTCGCGGGCCATCCGCGCTGCGCTATCGTCGTTCGCGGCCACCGGAACCGGGGCAGGCGCGGGGGCCGGCGCCGGCTCCGCCTGCGGGACGGGCTCCTCCGGCTTGGGCTTCCCGCCGCAGGCGACGGCGAACCCGGCAGTGGCCAGGAGCATCAGCAAGGATGAAGCGCGCATCATGACTCCGAGTTCATGGGTTGGTAGGTGCCGGGGTCCGCCCGAGGCGGCGGGACCACGCGGGGAGCCGGGCGACGCCCGGCGTATCCAGTTGGCGTACGCGGCCGGTTTCCACATCGATGACCCAGAGCTGGCGCCGCCCGCTTCGATCCGAGACGAAGGCGATGTGCCGGCCGTCGGGGCCCCAGGTCGGGTCTTCGTTTCGGCCCGACGACGTGAGCTGCCGCACCCGCCGGCCTGCGGCATCGACCAGAAACAGCTGCGGACTGCCGGCGACTTCGCGATGGAAGGCGACGTTGGCGCCGTCGGGCGACCATTCGGGAGCGTTGGAGCTGCCGGTGGCGCCGTAGTCGAAGGGCGCCAGGAGCTCCTGGTCGGTTCCGTCCGCTGCCATGACGTAGATCTGCGGGGGTCCGGCGCGGGTCGACACGAACGCGATGCGCCGGCCATCTGGCGAAAACGTTGGTGATAAGTTGTCCGCGAAGCGTCCCACGGTCAAGCGTTGCGCGCAACAGCGATCGATCACGTTGGCGGTGAACACATCGGTGCCGTTCTCGTCGGAGTGCGCGTAGGCCAGCGTGCGGCCGTCGGGCGAGAACATCGGTGTGATGTTGAGCCCCGTCTGGCTGCCCGGCACCACCAGCGCCGCGCCGCTTCCGAGCGTCTGGACCGAAATCGGCCCGCGCCCCTGGGCGAACTGCGTGTAGGCGAAGCGCTGGCCCTCCGGCGACCAGACCGGTGACAGCGCCGTCGCGCCCGCCGGAGTGAGCGGCGCGATGTCTTCCCCGTCGCTGTCCATGCGATAGACCCGGCCTCCGGACACGAAAAGCAGCCGAGTCGCGGCGACGCCCGGCGTGCCGGTGGCCCAGCGCGCGACCTCGTCGGCGACCCGGTGCAGCTCGAGTCGGTAAGCCGGGTCGGCGGACCCGGGAAGCCCGAAGCTCTGCTGGCTCCGTACCTGCGAGGCCGTGACGTCGTGCAGCCGCGCGGTGACCCCACCGGCCGCCTGCAGCAGCTCCACCGCGAACTGGGCCCCGAGCGTCTTGTACAGTGCATAGTTCACCCCGGCCCCGGCCTCGGCGGTGGTCCGCCCTGGCACGGTCCCGGGCGGCGCATCGCCCAGCGGGATCATTTCGAACCGGTCACTGTAGTCGAGGTCCCGCTGGACCACCGCCCGCGCGGAATCGAGCCCGGCGGCTGGAAGCACCACCAGGCCCGGCCGGACGCCGGGTTGGTATTCCAGGCCTACCCGCACGCCCTCTCTCACCTGGTTGGTATCCTGCGCGCTGGCCCGTCCAGCGGACAGGGACGTGACCAGCGCCGCGGCTCCGATCAGCCCGAGCAGACCTGGCCCGCGCCTCATTGAGCGGTGGGCTTGAAGTAGAAGCTCACCGGCAGGACATCGGCGTCCCAGCCGTCGGGCAACGGGCCGAAGGCTCGCGCGTTGCCCGCTGCTTCGATGGCGCCCTGCGCGCCGAGGTCGAAGGCGAAGCTCCCCGACCGAGTGACGAAATGGATTTCGCGCACCGTACCATCCCTGAGAATGAGAAAGCTGATCTCCGCGAAGCTGCTCTGGCGGGCCGACTCTCGGTCCCAATTCTTGTAGACCTGCGTCACGATGTTCCGGAGATATTCCGGAAAGGGGAACTGGAGTCCGGGGGTCTTGATCGTCGCCACATCGGTGCCGGTGCTCGGCGTCTCGCCGGGGGCTGGGGTGACCGGCGCCGCCGTCTTGGGCGGCGGCTCCCGCGTGGTCTCCTTGGGGGGCGCGCGCTTGGGCTCGGGCACCGGCACCTTCTTCACCGGCTTCGGCGGCGGCTTCACCGGCGCCGGCTTTTCCTCGGGCGGAGGCGTTGGGACCGCCTCGCGAGCCAGCCGCTGCTTGGGGGCCGCCGCCGGCGCCGCCACCAGCTCGACCGCGTACGAGGGCGGCGGTGGAGGGCCCGCCCGGACCTGGGTGAAGAGGAAGCTCGCCGCCGCCGCGTGGACCACGATCGTCCCGACCACGCCCACCGCGGTGCCGGGCGGGCGCCCGCGGTCGGTGCGGATGTTCACCGCGACTCTTCCTCCGCGGCGACCAGTCCGACGTTCTGGATCCCGGCACCCCGGATGATCGCCAGCACCCGCACGACCTGTCCGTAGGGCACACGGGTGTCCGCCTGGAGGTACACTCCAGTCGGCTTCCTGGTGGTGACGAGCGAACGGAAGGTCACGCGAAAATCGTTGTATGAGACCGCCGTCTGGTCCACGAAGATGCGCCCATCCCGGTTGACCGAGACCACCATCCCCTCCTTGGGGGAAAGCGGCCGCGCCTCCGCCTTGGGCAGTTCGACATCGACGCCGCCCTGCATCATTGGTGCCGTGATCATGAAAATGATCAGCAGCACCAGCATCACGTCGACCAGCGAGGTGACGTTCACGTCAGCCATCAACGGCAGCTCGCCCCGCTGGCTCCCCAGTCCTCCGCCGAGCGACGCCACCTAGAGCAGGCCCTCGCGCGCCATGGTGCCGATGAGCTCGTTGGCGAAGCCCTCGAGCTCGCCGGCGAAGAGGCGCACCCGGTTGACGTAGAGGTTATAGGTGATCACCGCCGGGATCGCCGCCGCGAGCCCGGCGAAGGTGGCCACCAGTGCTTCGGCCACGCCCGGCGCCACGGCCGCCAGGTTGCCCGATCCTTTGGCGGCGATCCCGGTGAACGCCGCGATGATGCCGAGCGTGGTACCGAGCAGGCCCAGGAGCGGGCTCACCGAGCCGATGGTGGCGAGCCAGGGGATGTAGTGCCCCAGCAGGTCCCGCTCGGCGGCCACTTCTTTGCCCAGCACCATCTTCAACGCCTCCAGCTGGGTCGGCGTGAGGGTGCTCCGATCCGCACCACGCTCTTCCCTGAGAGCGCCGGGACGAAGCTCCGAATAGAACGTGATCGCCTCCCGGAAGAGCCGGTTGTACGGAGAGGGAGGTTGCTTCATCACCGCGTGGTAGGCCTCCTGGAGCCGGGTGGTTCGCTCCATCTCCGCGAAGAACCGGTCGGCCTGCCGGTTCAGCTTTCGGAACTGCCACCACTTGAACACGATGATGAACCACGAGACCAGCGAGAACACCGCGGTGATGACCAGCACGATCTTGGTTTCCGTGCTGGCGGTGAGAACCAGCTCGATGGCCGATCCCGGAACGGCGCCCCCCGTCTGCAGCGTCACCTGGCCTCCTTCCGGAACCACTCGATCAGCTCACGGAGTCCATTCTCGAAGCTGACTTCGGGCGTCCATCCGAGCACCTGCCGGGCCTTACGGATATCGAGCGAGCTCCGCAGCAGCTCGCCCGCGCGCGGAGGGGCGAACTCCCGGTGAGGCTTGGGCTGCCCCATCACCTCGCCCACCGCGTCCGCCAGCTCGATCACGTTCCGCTGGATGGAGGTGGCGATGTTGAATGCCGCCGCGTCCAGGTCGCCGCCGGCAGGCACGGTCGCGCTGCTCGCCAGGACATTGGCCCGGGCCACGTCCTTCACGAAGACGTAGTCGCGCGTCTGCCGTCCGTCCCCGAAGATCGTGAGCGGCCGGGACCCGAGCAGGCGGGACACGAAGATGGAGACTACCCCGGCCTCCGACTTGGGATCCTGCCGGGGGCCGAAGACGTTGGCGTACCGCATGGCGATCCCCTCGAACCCGCGGAGCGCTCCCACGGCTCGGAGATAGTGCTCACCGGAGAGCTTGCTCACGCCGTAGGGCGAGATCGGCAGCTTGGCCGCGGTTTCCGGCGTAGGGATCACCTCGGGGTCGCCGTAGACCACGCCACCGCTGCTGGCGAACACCACGCGCCGCACCCCGCCCGCTCCCGCGCCATCCAGCAGATTGACCAGTCCGACCACGTTGATCCCGGCGTCCAGCGCGGGATCGTCGACCGAGACGCGCACGTCGATCTGGGCCGCGTGGTGGTTCAGGACATCGAAGCGACCGGTCGCGAGCAGCTGCCGAGCCTCGGATGAGCGGATATCGCCACGCACGAACCGCGCGCCGGCAGGCACATTCTTCTCGTGACCGCGTGACAGGTCGTCGAGCACCGTGACCTCCCAGCCCCCGCGGAGGTACGCCTCCGCGATGTGGGAGCCGATGAACCCGGCTCCTCCGGTCACCAACACGCGCCCGCTCATTCGCTCGGTCTCGCCATCGGATCTCCAGTGCTGAGGCAGGGGAACGGCCGGGATGTACCGCCCGGAATATAGATATGTGAAGCGAGGAAGGAACCGGGTAAAACAATGCGGCGCCGGGGCATGCCCGGCGCCGCATGGATCATGTGCCTGCTGGTGAGATCAGCTCGGCAGCTTGGCCACCTGCCGGGCGTCGGTGCCGGGCGGGATGTCCGGTGACACGACGTTGATGATCCGCGCGGTGGCGGAATGCTCCCGCACGTGCACGATCTGCAGTGTCGCCATCAGCTCGTTGACCCGCTGGCTCCCGTCGTTCAGGCGCTCCGCCCGGCGGCGGACTTCGAACAGGTCGCCGGCCGCGACCCCGTCGGCCCGCCCCTTGTCGAGGAAGACCACCATCTGCGGCGCCTTCAAATCCTGCCGGCCCGGGCCTCCCAGCAGCCGGGCGTGGACGCCCTCGCTCACCGCCACGGCGCGCTCGGTCCCGGACGGAGTGAATTTCTCCGCCGGCAGCACCCGCTGGCCGTTGCGGATCGGCCCGTAGGTGGCATCCACGCTCGCGATGTAGCGTCCGGACACGGTGTCGACGATGCGCGCGAGCCCGGTCGGCATGACGACCTCGTCGTGGGGCCGCAGCTCGGGGCCGAGCTGGAGGATCAACAGGCTGTCGCCGATCTGGTAGGTCGCGCCGCGGGGCGCCTCCACCGCGATCCGGGAGTAGGGCAGCGCGCTGGCGTTGCCGCCACCCGAGCGGATCTGCTGCGGCGTGACCGGCCCGAGCACTTTGCCGAGCGGCAGGTTGTTCCCCTCGGTGAGAAAACCGGATGAGTAGAACTCGCTCCGGCGCAGCGGCCGGTAGGGCTGCTCGACGTACTTCCTGATCGTCTCCTGGAGCATGTCGGACCGGCGCGGACCGAACAGCGGAGCAAGCCCCTCATCGGGACCGGTTGCCGAGGTGAGTTGGGCCAGGGTCTGCTGGTTGCTGGTGCCGTCGGTGTAGGTGACGGCCACGGGGCCCGGTGCGGTCGAATCCGCCATCTGGGCGACCGGCGCCGACGCGGAGTCGGCGGCTGGCATCGAATCGGCTGGCATCGAGGCGGAATCGGCGGCCATCGCCACCTCCGCCGCCGGGGGTGCCGGCGTGTCCGTGGTGGGCACCGAGGGCACGGTATCCGCACCGGCCAGGCGAAGCACCTCGCCGGGATAGATCCAATGGGGATCGGCAACGACCGTGGTGTTCATCCGATAGATATCGGGCCAGAGAAACGGGTCGCCACGGTACTGCTTGGCCAGATCCCAGAGCGTGTCCCCCTGCCGTACTGTGTGGGACTGGGGCGCGGCTCCCTGAGCGAGCAACAGGGTCGGGCTTACGGCCAGGGCGAGCATGCCCAGCCACTTCCGGTGGAACGTGCGCGGCATCGGGATCTCCCAGCGACGTCGTTGTCGGGTATGGAGATGGGTCATCAACGGGGAACGCGGTTCAGGGGCAGAAGAGGCAAGTTCAACGCCACCATCCGGACCCTCGCAAGGGGCGCCCTAAGCGGCGATTCGACAACCGGTTGGGTGTTTGGAAACCGGCTGCTCCCGGGGGCAGCCTCTGGCGATCGGCACTCCCGAGTGCAGAAACCGGAGCGTCAGGAGAAGGAAGAGCCCGGCGGGACCAGGGGTGGTCCGGCCGGGCCCAGGGCAGCGGCGGTCATGGGGGCTCAGAACGGCAGATCGTCGTCCTCGGCATCGAGGGCTTCGGGGAAGTCCTCGAACGACTGGTCCTTGCCCTTGGGCGCGCCGGCGGCGGCCGCCGCCACCTTGCTCGGCGCCGTGAACGATTCGGAGCCTTCACTCCGGCCGGAGAGGAGGATCAGCTCCCGTGCGGTGATCTCGGTGGTGTAGCGGGTCTGGCCCTCACGATCCTGCCAGGAGCGGTACTCGATGCTGCCTTCGACGTACACCTTATCGCCCTTCTTGCAATACTTCTCGGCGATATCGGCCAGGGTCGAGCCCTTGTTGTTCCACAGCACGACCCGGTGCCACTCGGTCTTTTCCTGCTTCTCACCGGACTGATTCTTCCACTGGCGGCTGGTGGCGACGGAGAGGGTTGCCACGCGGGACCCATTCGAGGTACTGCGGACCTCGGGGTCCGCCCCCAGGTTTCCGATCAGAATGACTTTGTTCAGACTCCGGCTCACAAGCACCTCCAGGGTTCCGGGGTAGGCCCGCTCGTACGGACCCCAGTAAAATGTAGACCGCGCAACTCCGCACGGCAATCAAAGGGCCGCGGGAGCATACGCTTTCACGCAGGCTGCTCGAGCTCCAGACGGAGGACCAGCGCGTCCTCCCGCGGATTCCGGTAGTAGGCCGCCCGCTGTCCGATCGGACGGAATCCGTGACTCAGGTAGAGCGCCTGGGCCGAATGATTGGACTCGCGCACTTCGAGGAACACCTCGTACACCTTCCTGCGCCGGAGCGCGCCGATCCCGGCCAGGAGCAGCGCGCTGCCGATGCCCCGCCGCCGATACTCGGGGCCCACCGCGAGGTTGAGGACCTCGCCCGAGCCCGCCACATCGCGACCGATGAGATAGCCGGCCACGCCGCGCGCGGTCTCCGCCACCAGCCCGAAGGTCCAGGGCGAGGCGAGCGCCTCCCGGAAGCTCGCTTCGCTCCAGGGATCGCTGAAGGCGCGGCGCTCGATCGCCACGAGCGCCGGGGCGTCAGCGGGGACTGCCGATCGGATCCGGCATGGGCCGTCCATGCGCCGCCTCCCAGCGTGCCTGTGCCTCGGCGGGCCGGCCGTACTCCGGAGCCCACCCTTCCACCGCCATCACCCGCACCGCGCCGCCGCGACGCCCCAGGAGACCGATGAGCTGCCTGGCGCGCGGCGCGCCCTCAGGAGGACCAATCAGCCGACGGCCCGCCCAGCCCTCGAGCATCTCCGCCGCCGCGGGCGGCGCCTCACCCACCAGGACGGACGGACGGGTCACGGCGGCAAGCAGCGCTTCCGGGCGGTATACGGACGGAGCCAGCAGGGTGACGACCTCCTCCGGCTCGAAGCGGTACGCGGCCGCGTAGACCTCGCCCCGGAGCGCGTCGGCCACGGCCAGCACGGCCTCGCCCTCCCGCGCGACTCCGCTGGCCCGCACCATCAGCGACGGCGCGGTCCAGAGCGGCAACCCGCGGGCCTGCACCAGCGCCTTCGCGAGCGAGGCTCCGACCCGGAGTCCGGTGAAGCTGCCTGGCCCGTCGCTGAGTGCCAGGCCGGTGAGATCGTCCAGAGTGATCCCGGCCCGCTCGAGCGCGACGGCGATCATGGGGAGAAGGCCGGCCGCGTGGCGTCGCGCGCCCAGCAGATTCTCCTCGACGGCCTCGCCGACGGACCGGCCAACTGCGACGGAGGCCCGCTCGCTTGCGGTCTCGATCGCGAGCCACATCAGAGCGCCTCCAAGCCGCGGCGCGCCGGATCGGGCAGGTGATGCAGCCGGAACCATCGCGTGGGCGGCGGAAGCCACTCGCCAGCCTGGCGGGGCCACTCCACCAGGATCGCATCGCCTTCGGCCGCGAGTCCCTCCCAGTCCAGATCGGCGGCTTCGTCGGGCGTGCGCAGGCGGTAACAATCGAGGTGAAAGACCGGGCCGCGCCGCCCCTGGTACCGGTGCACCAGCGCGTAGGTCGGACTGGTGGCCCCGGATGCCACGCCGAGGCCGCGCGCGATGGCCTGGATGAAGGTGGTCTTCCCCGCCCCCAGCTCACCCTCGAAGGCGAGCACGGTGCCCGGCGGGAGCGACCGACCCAGCGCGACCCCCTCGGACTCGAGCTCTTCCTGCGTCAACTGGCGGATCACGCCTGTCGGCGGAGGCGGGGAACTCCGGCCCGGCGCACATCGGGTGCGCCGAGTGCCTTGAGCTCGGTCACCTGGTCGCGGAGCATGGCGGCGAGCTCGAACTCCAGGTTGGCGGCGGCCTGGCGCATCTGGCGCTCCAGCGCCTGGATCATGGCGGCCCGCTTGGCGGGATCGTGCAGGTCGACCCGGTCCTGCAGCGAAGGCATGGGCGCCGGCCGCTCGGTTCGCGCGTCGGCGACGTGGGTGGAGAGCCGGACCTCGTCCATCGACTTGATGATGGAGCGCGGCGTGACACCGTGCTCCTCGTTGAAGCGCCGCTGAATGGTACGCCGGCGGTCCATCTCCTCCAGCGCACGCTGCATGGACCCGGTCATCCGGTCGGCATAGAGAATCGCCCGGCCGTTGAGGTTGCGGGCCGCGCGCCCGATGGTCTGCACCAGCGAGCGATCCGACCGGAGGAACCCTTCCTGGTCGGCATCGAGGATGGCCACCAGCGACACCTCGGGCAGGTCGAGCCCCTCGCGCAACAGGTTGATCCCGACCAGCACGTCGAAATCACCCAGCCGGAGGCCACGCAGGATCTCCATCCGCTCGATCGCGTCGATGTCGGAGTGGAGATACCGCACCCGCACGCCGGCCTGCTGCAGATAGTCGGTGAGGTCTTCAGACATCCGCTTGGTCAGGGTGGTGACCAGCACCCGTTCGTGGCGCGCCTCGCGGAGCCGGATCTCGTTCAGCAGATCGTCGACCTGGCCCCGGACCGGGCGCACATCCACCTCGGGATCGACCAGGTGGGTGGGCCGGATGATCTGCTCGACGACGACACCCTGCGACAGCCGCAGCTCGAAGTCGCCCGGAGTGGCCGAGAGGCTGATCATCTGCGGCACCAGCGCCATGAACTCGTCGAACATGAGGGGGCGATTGTCCAGCGCCGAGGGCAGGCGAAAGCCGTACTCGACCAGGGTGAGCTTGCGCGCCCGGTCGCCGTTGAACATGCCGCCGATCTGGGGGAAGCTCACGTGCGACTCGTCGACCACTACCAGGAAATCGGGAGGGAAGTAGTCGAACAGACAGGCGGGGCGCTCTCCCGCGCGCCGGCCGCTCAGATGCCGGGAGTAATTCTCGATGCCGGCGCAGGTCCCGACCTCGAGCAGCATCTCGACATCGAAGTTGGTCCGGGACTCCAGCCGCTGCGCCTCGAGCAGCTTGCCGGCCGCCTTGAGCTCCGTCAGCCGCTCGGCCAGCTCGGCGCGGATGGCCGTGACCGCGCGCTCGATCTTGGATCGCTCGGTGACGAAGTGCTTGGCCGGATAGATGGCGCACTGGTCCAACTGGGCGATGGTGTCGCCGGTCAGCGGATTGATCTTGCTGATCCGCTCGACCTCGTCGCCCCAGAGCTCGATCCGGATGGCCTGCTCGGCGTAGGCGGGGAAGATCTCGATGGAGTCGCCCCGGACCCGGAAGGTGCCCTGCTCGAAGCTCACATCATTGCGGCTGTACTGGATCCGCACCAGCTCGCTCAGGATGTCGTCGCGGCCCCGCTGCTCGCCCCGACGGACCGTCACCATGAGCTTGCGATATTCCACCGGATCGCCCAGGCCGTAGATGGCGCTCACCGTGGCGACGATGACCACGTCCTGGCGCTCCATCAGGCTCGAGGTGGCCCGGAGCCGGAGGCTCTCGATATCCTGGTTGATCGAGGCGTCCTTCTCGATGTAGACGTCGGTGGCCGGGACGTACGCCTCGGGCTGGTAGTAATCGTAGTAGGAGACGAAGTACTCCACGGCGTTCTTGGGCAGAAACTGGCGCAGCTCGCCGTAGAGCTGGGCGGCGAGGGTCTTGTTGTGCGACAGGACCAGGGTGGGTTTCCCCTGGTTGGCGATGGTATGCGCCAGGGTCATGGTCTTGCCCGACCCGGTGACGCCCAGGAGGGTCTGGTATTTGTCGCCTCGGCGGAGCCCTTCGGTGAGCTCGCAGATGGCCTTGGGCTGGTCGCCGGCCGCGGCGAACGGGGCGACGACTTCGAAACGGGGGGTGGGCATGGGGGAAATATACGGGCGGGAAGGACGGGAAGGACGGGAAGGACGGGAAGGTTCGCTCGGCGGCCATCCAGCGCGGAGCTGTCATCGCGGATGGAACTGTCAACCCGAGCGGAGCGAGGGATCTTCTCCGCAGGATCGGAACTCCGCCGCGAGCGTCCGGATTCGCGGGCAAGATCCCTCGTCGCTGGCGCTCCTCGGGATGACAGCACACCTTCCCGTCCTTCCCGTCCTTCCCGTCCTTCCCGTCCTTCCCGCCCTATCCCCCCAGCGTCGCGCAGAACTCGGTGAACACCTCCACGTACCGGTCCACGTCCGCCTCCGTGTGCTGGACCGAGAGCGTCCACTGCTCCTCATCGCCCGGGGTCATGAAGATGCCCCGGTTGAGCAGCCAGGGGTACGAGGCGGCGAACAGCTCGGGGGTGGTCTCCAGAAAATCCCGATAGTTGGTCATCGGCGTGGCCCGGTAGGACACGCATCCCTTCGCGCCCAGATCGACGGTGTGAGCCGGGATGTGGTAGCGATCGATCGCTGCCTGACAGCCCTGCGCCAGGCGGGTGCCGAGCCGGGCGAAGTGGCGGTAGGCGTCGGCGGTGAGCACCTCGGTGAGCACCACGAGGCCCACCTGGGCCACCAGCGGGTTGCCGTTATAGGTGCCCTGCTGGGAGACGCCCTGCTCGATCAGCCGCATCAGATCTTCCCGGCCTCCGAACGCCGCCGCCGGCAGCCCGCCGGCGATGGCCTTGGCCAGGCAGATGAGATCCGGCTGGACGCCGAAGCGTTCCGCCGCGCCGCCCGGTGCAATGGTGAACCCGGTCTTGATCTCGTCGAAGATGAAGACGACCCCATAGCGAGTGCAGAGCTCGCGCACCCGCGCGAGGTACCCCGGCTGGGGCACCACGATGCCGAGATTCATCATGGCCGGCTCCATGATGAGACAAGCGATTTCGCCACCCTTTTCGGCGAAGACCCGCTCCAGGTGGTCGGCATCGTTGAAGGGGACCACCTCGATGTACTTCGACGCGTCCTTCACCATGCCCTTGGAGACCGGCGCACTCGCGGGCCGCTCCCGCCCGCCCATGGTGTCGGCGTTGGGAATGACCGAGAACATCACGCTGTCGTGGTGGCCGTGGTAGGACCCCTCGATCTTGCACACCACGTCGCGGCCGGTGGCGGCCCGGGCCACCCGGATGGCATCCATGGTGGCCTCGGTCCCCGAATTGGCGAACCGCAGCATCTCCAGCTTGAAGCGGCGGCAGATCTCCTCGCCGAAGGCCACGGCAGCCTCGGTCGTCACGGCGAAGTGGGTGCCGCGGCTGGCCGCCTGCTGAATCGCCTCGACGACGCGCGGATGGGCGTGGCCCACCACCATCGCGCCGAACCCGCCGTGGAAGTCGAGATACTCCGAGCCGTCCTGGTCCCAGATCCTGCTCCCCTTGCCGCGGGTCACGTAGATGGGATACGGCTGCATCTTCTGGAAGGACGAGGCCACGCCATAGGGAAGTATCCGGCGGGCCCGCTGGAAGAGCTGGGCGGACTGGCCGGTCCGGGCAAGGAGTCTGGCCATTTCCGCCTGGCCGATCTCCTGGGCGCGGCCGAGGAGACGATCGCGTCCCGCCCGCTCGCTGGAGAGGAGGGTGGAGCTCATGGGGTCACGTCCTGTATGCCGGTGGAGCCGGAATGCTATCGCCTCGGAGGGCTCACCGATGCCCGCGCTGGAGGTGGCGCCTGGGAGGTTGCTCCTGCCAAAGGCGGTTGTCAACTCCTCGGGCCCGGTGCAGATTGAGCTTTCGATCCTCCAAGACCAGGGAATGACCACACCACAGCGACTCGACTCCGCCGGCATCCGTCCTCTCCGGAGCGACCCGGGCACATCCCCCGCCCGGGATCCCGTCATCACCCTGGAGCACGTGGTCAAACGCTTCGGCAGCTATGTCGCCGTCGAAGAGGCCGACTTCGCCATCGGACGGGGGGAATTCTTCTCCCTGCTGGGGCCGTCCGGCTGCGGCAAGACGACCACGCTCAGGATGATCGCCGGCTTCGAGCAACCGACCGCCGGACGGATTCTGCTGGAGGGCAGGGACGTCTCCCGGGTGCCGCCCTACCGGCGCAACGTCAACACCGTGTTTCAGCATTACGCCCTGTTTCCGCACATGAGCGTGGCGGACAACGTGGCCTTCGGCCCCCGCAGTCTCAAGCTGAGCGACGAGGAGATCCGCCGGCGAGTGCGGGAGCTGCTCGAGGTCGTGCGGCTGACCCAGTACTCGGCCAGGAAGCCGGCCCAGTTGTCGGGTGGCCAGCAGCAGCGGGTGGCGCTGGCGCGGGCCCTCGCGAACTATCCCAGCGCCCTCCTGCTGGACGAGCCGCTCGGGGCCCTCGACCTCAAGCTGCGCCAGGCGATGCAGATCGAGCTCAAGCGGATCCAGCGCGAGGTGGGGATCACGTTCATCTACGTGACCCATGACCAGGAAGAGGCGCTGACCATGTCCGACCGGATCGCGGTGATGAACGAGGGCCGGGTCGAGCAGATCGGCACACCGGAAGAGATCTACCATTCGCCCACCTCGGTGTTCGTGGCCAACTTCATCGGGGTCGCCAATCTGCTCCCGGCGACGGTGCTCGAGGCCAACGGCCGCGAAGCCGTGGTGACGGTGGCGGGCAACCGGGTGTTCCCCGTACCGACGGGTGCCTGGACGCTTTCGCCCGGCTCCCGGGCGACGGTCATGGTGCGGCCGGAGCGGCTCCGACTCTCGGAGGGCGCGCCGGCCGACTGCGCGTCGGTGCCGCTCACCCTGCAGCACGCCATCTTCCAGGGTCCGGTGGTCCGCTGTACTCTGCGAGCGGCCGACGGCACCGACGTCGTGGCCCACGTCGGTCCCGAGCAGTCGCTGCCCGGGCTCGATCCCGGTCTGACCCTCTGGGCGAGCTGGGACCTGGACGCCGCCCGGGTGTTGCCACCCCCTGGCCCGCCGGCGCCCGGCGAGGCCGATTTGCGAACCACCGTCGAGCGCGCCGTGCCCGTGCCCACCCGCGTTCTCCCCCACGCTTAGGAGCAGAGCCATGACTCGCCGAGATCCGGATCCGCGGGACGACCAACTCCATGAATTCCTCCGCCAGGCGATCGGCCGGCGGGGCTTCCTGGCGCGCGCGGCGCTCGGCGCCGGCGGACTGGCGCTGGGAGGGAGTCTTCTCGCCTCCTGCGGCGGCGGGAAGGAAGGCGCGCCGGCGGCGGGCGGAGCAGCGGCTGCCAGAGGCACGGGTGGCGGGCGGACGCTCCGGATCTCAAATTGGCCGCTCTACATCGACAAGCAGACCGTCCCGGAATTCGAGAAGGCCACCGGGAGCAAGGTGGAGTACACCGAGGACATCAACGACAACGACGAGTTCTTCGCCAAGATCAACGAGCCGCTCAAACGCAATCAGAGCGTCGACCGCGACATCGTCGTCCTGACCGACTGGATGGCGGGCCGGCTGATCCGGCTGGGCTACGCCGCGCCGCTGGACGAGAGCAAATTCCCCAACAAGGCCAACCTGGTCGACAACGTGAAGGACGTGAGCTTCGACAAGGGGCGGAAGTACTCCGTGCCTTGGCTCTCGGGGATGACCGGCGTGGGCTACAATCCCAAGAAGACCGGGCGGGAGCTCACCAGCATCAACGACATCTTCGATCCCAAGTTCAAGGGCCAGGTCACCATGCTGACGGAGATGCGGGACACGATCGGCCTGGTGATGCTGGGCATGGGAAACGACCCGACCAAGGCGACCCTGGCCGACGCCAAGGCCGCCGCCGCCAAGATCAAGAAGGCGCGGCTGAGCGGCCAGATCCGGAAGTTCACCGGCAACGACTACGCCGAGGACCTGGCGGCGGGCAACATCGCGGTGGCGATCGCCTGGTCGGGAGACATTCAGGGACTGCACGCGGACAACCCGGACCTGGTGTGGCTGGCCCCCAAGGAAGGGGCCATGCTCTACTCGGACAACATGCTGATCCCCAAGACGTCGGACCGGCAGGATCTGGCGATGGCCTGGATCAATTACGTCTACGACCCGGTTCATTCGGCGCAGATCGTCGCGGCGGCACCGTACCTCTCCGCCGTCAAGGGCACCGGTGACGCGCTGGCCAAGATCGCCCCCGACCTGGCCAAGAGCCCGCTGGTCAATCCACCGGATGCTCTTCGCGCCCGGCTCCACGTCTTCCGGGCACTGGACGAGAAGGAAGAGACCGACTTCAACCGCATCTTCCAGGACGCCATCGGAGCCTGACCCCATGGCAGGCACCGCGGCGGGGGGGTCGAGGCGGAGTCGCCTGGCCCCCTACCTGCTCATCGCGCCAGGCATCCTCTGGCTGGTCGTCTTCTTCGTCCTGCCGCTCATCACCCTGGCGCAGACGTCGGTGCAGGTGACCGACGCGCCCTGGTGGGATGGCTTCCACCGCGCGCTGACCAACTATGGCCAGCACTTCTTCCGCTCCTTCCGCTACGCCCTCGTGGCAACGCTGCTGGCGCTCGGCCTCGGCTATCCGCTGGCGTACGTGATCGCGTTTCGCGCGGGCCGCTTCAAGAACCTGTTGCTGGGACTGGTCGTGCTGCCGTTCTTCACCACCTTCCTGGTGCGCACCTTCGCCTGGAAGACGATCCTCAACGACGAGGGTCCCGCGGCGTGGGTCCTCCGGCACCTCCATCTGCTGGAGGAGGGCGGCCGTCTGCTCGATACCACGCTGGCCGTGGTCGGCGGCCTGACCTACAACTTTCTCCCCTTCATGATCCTGCCGATCTACGTCAGTCTCGAGAAGATCGACCGGCGGCTGGTGGAGGCGGCGGAAGATCTCTACTCCACACCCGTGGGTGCGTTCCGGAAGGTGGTGCTGCCGCTCTCGCTGCCGGGCGTCTTCGCGGGCAGCCTGCTCACCTTTATTCCCGCCGCCGGTGACTTCATCAACGCGCAACTGCTCGGCAGTCCCAATCAGCAGATGATCGGCACCATCATCCAGAATCAGTTTCTGTCCGTGCGGGACTACCCGCTGGCAGCGGCGCTCTCGTTCGTGCTCATGCTGATCATCACCCTCGGAGTGCTGGCGTACGCCCGGGTGCTCGGGACCGAGGAGCTGGCGTGAGGCGGCTGACGCGGTGGCTGCTCGACGGGTTCGCCGCCTTGGTGCTGCTGTATCTGTTCCTGCCGATCTTCGTGATCATCCTGTACAGCTTCAACAAGCCGGCCGGCAAGTTCAACTTCGTGTGGAAGTCGTTCTCGCTCGACGCCTGGCGCGACCCGTTCCAGTACGAGGCGCTGGTCGAGGCCATGAAGCTGAGCCTCCGGGTGGCGGCGCTCTCGACGGCGGTGGCCACGCTGTTCGGCACCCTCATTGCGCTGGCTCTGGTCCGCTACCGGTTCCGGGGCAGCGGGGCGGTAGGTCTGCTGCTGGTGCTGCCGCTCACCACGCCCGAGGTGGTGCTCGGCTCCTCCCTGCTCTCGCTCTTTCTCGACGTGAACGTGCCCACCGGCTTTACCACGATCGTGATCGCGCACATCATGTTTTCGGTCAGCTACGTGGCGCTCACCGTACGGGCCCGGATCCGCGGATTCGACTGGACCCTGGAGGAGGCGGCCATGGACCTGGGCGCACCGCCGTTCCGGGTCTTCTGGAAGGTGACGCTGCCGATCATCGCCCCGGGCATCGCCGCGGCCGCGATGCTGGCCTTCGCGCTCTCCCTGGACGACTTCATCATCACGCTCTTCAACGCCGGCAGCCGGGTCACCTACCCGCTCTACGTGTACGGCGCACGCCGGGCCGCCTTTCCGCCGCAGATCAATGTCCTGGCGACCGCCATTCTGTTCGTGAGCCTGCTCGCGCTCGGTGCCACGGTCCTCTGGCAGCAGCGGACGGTGCGGGAGACCACCGGCTCGCCGCTCCCGCTCGGCTGAAGCTTCCGGCAGGCGTCGTGCTCCCCATCGAGCAGGCCTGTTACTGGCTCGCGCAGCGTCCCCCGCGCGACGCCCGGCCGCTGGAAGCCGCCGGGGAGACCGAGATCGCGGTCATCGGGGCAGGTCTCACCGGGCTCTGGACCGCCCTCTCTCTCAAGGAGCTCGCTCCCGCACTCGAGGTGACGGTCGTGGAGCAGGGGCTCGCGGCGCACGGCGCGAGCGGGCGGAACGCCGGCATGCTGTCGGAGACGGTGGACCACAGTCACGGGCTCGCGATCGAGCATTTCGGGGAGGCGGAGGCCCGCCGGCTCGCTCGGCTGGGCGAGAGCAACGTCGCGGAGCTGGTGACCTTTCTCGAGCAGCGGCAGATCCGCTGTGACTACGAGCCCACCGGCCGGCTCATGGTGGCGCTCACCGAAAGGCAATTGGGAGAAGCCCGGCGAACGGTCGAGCTGGCGGAACGCCTGGGAGTCGACTCCTTCCGCTATCTCGACCGGCAGGCCGTCCGGGCAGAGCTCGCGTCGCCGCTCTATCTCGGTGGTGTCGCGGTGACCGGAGGCGGCATCCTCGATCCGGTGAAACTGGTGGACGGCCTGCGCGAGGCGGCCGAGCGCCAGGGGATCCGGGTCCACGAGCGGAGCCGCGTAACCGCGGTCGAGCGGCGCGGCGCCGGCGTCAGGATCGGGACCCAAGCTGGGCGCCTCGATGCACGCCGCGTGGTTCTCGCCACCAGTGCCTATACCCACCATCTGTTGCCCGGCATCACCCGTCGCTTCATTCCGCTCTACGATTATGTCCTGGTGAGCGACCCGCTGTCGGCGGACCAGCGGGCAGCGATCGGGTGGCGCGGGAGGCAGGGTGTCACCGACGGGCGGGCGTTCTTCAACTATTACCGGCTCACGGCGGACGACCGCATCCTCTGGGGAACCAGCGAGGCGACGTACTACGCGGGGAACCGCGTCGATCCCTCCTGCGATCATTCCCCACCACATTACGCGGCTCTGCGGCAGAGCTTCCGGCGACACTTCCCGGCGCTCGGCGGGCTCGAGTTTCCCTATGCCTGGGGCGGAGCGATCTGCTCGACCACGCGGCTCACGCCGTTCTTCGGGCGGGCGCTGGAGGGACGCGTCCTCTATGGCCTGGGGTACACCGGCCACGGCCTCGGCACCACCCGGCTGGCGGGGAGAATCCTGGCCCACATGGCGCTCGACCGGAGGAGCGAGCTCCTCGAGCTCGCGCTGGTCCGCCGGAAGCCGTTCCCCTATCCGCCCGAGCCGCTCCGCTCCTGGTCGGTGGCCCAGGTGACGCGGGCGCTCCGCCGGGTGGATCCGGGGGCGCGCCCGGGTCTCCTGCTCCGGCTGCAGGATCGGAGGCGGAACGGGTTTTCGAGCTGAGCGGGGGAACCGCGTCAGCCATCCGCCC
>JBJMOX010000102.1:0-10016 GCA_045803515.1 Gemmatimonadales bacterium | reverse complement strand
CCGCTACGCGGAGGAGGCCGCCGGCCGCGGGCTCCGCTGCATCATCGCCGGCGCGGGCGGCTCGGCTCACCTGCCCGGCATGCTCGCGGCCAAGACCACGCTGCCCGTGCTCGGCGTTCCGGTACCGACCAGACACCTCCAGGGTCTCGACTCGCTGCTCTCCATCGTCCAGATGCCGGCGGGGGTTCCCGTGGCCACCTTCGCCGTCGGGGCGGCGGGCGCGCACAACGCAGGGCTCTACGCCATCGCCGTGCTGGCGCTGTCGGATCCGCCGCTCGCGGCGCGGCTCGCGGAATTCCGTCGAGCGCAGACGGCCCGGGTGCTCGCGCTCAAACTGCCGGACCCCTCGTGATCCTGCCCGGCGCAACCGTCGGTGTGGTCGGCGGCGGCCAGCTTGGCCGCATGTTCGTGCTCCAGGCCCGAACCATGGGGTATCGGGTGTTTGTGCTGGACCCCGACCCGGACAGTCCGGCCGGACAGGTGGCGGACCGGCAGATCCAGGCCGACTACACAGATCAGCGCGCGCTCGCCGAGCTGGCCACGACCTGCGCCGCCGTCACCACCGAGTTCGAGAACGTGCCGGCGGTGACACTCGAGACGCTGGGCCGAAGCTGCGTGGTGCGGCCATCGGAGCGGACGGTGGCCATCGCGCAGGATCGGATCGAGGAGAAGGGCTTCCTCGAGCGCGAAGGGTTCCCAACGGCCCGATACCATCCGGTGCGGAACGCGGCGGAGCTCGCCACGGCGGTTGAGATCGTGGGAACGCCGGCCCTGCTCAAAGCCAGCCGGCTGGGCTACGACGGCAAGGGTCAGGCGCCGGTCGAGACACCGGAGGACGCCTCGCGGGCCCTCGCCCAGCTGGGCGGCGTCGCCTGCGTGCTGGAGGAGCGGGTCACGCTCGAGCGCGAACTCTCGGTGGTGCTCGCGCGGGGGCCCGACGGCGCGACTGCGGCATTCCCCGTGGGAGAGAATCGCCACCGGGACGGCATTCTCGAGACCACGGTGGTGCCGGCCCGGGTGTCCGACCGGCTCGCACGCGAGGCGCAGGCCCTCGCCCTCGCCGTAGCCGAGCGGATGGACTACTCCGGCGTGCTGGGTGTGGAGATGTTCGTGGTCGACGGCGGGCGGCTCCTGGTCAACGAGATGGCCCCTCGACCACACAACAGCGGCCACTACACCATCGACGCCTGCTCCGTCGATCAGTTCGAGCTCCAGCTCCGCACCCTGTGCGGCCTGCCTCTCGAGCAACCGCGGCTGCTGACCCCCGTCGCGATGATCAACTTGCTGGGAGATCTCTGGTCCGGGGGCACCCCGCGATGGCAGGAGGCGCTCGGCCGGCCGGGCGTGCGACTTCATCTGTATGGAAAGACTCAGCCCCGCCCGGGCCGGAAGATGGGCCACCTGAATTGTCTCGCCACCGACCCGGACCGTGCCCTGTCCCTCGCGCTCGAAGCGCGAGACGCACTGCGTCCCTGACCCTGCCACGTCAAGAGTATGACCATGTTCCTCATCGCCGCTCTCGCGCTCGCCTCGTTGGCCGGCGCGTCACCGATACCGAATCGCTCACTCGCACCAGCGGCGGTCGACACCGCCTGCCAGGTGCTGCGTCCTGACAACGTCCCGGTCCAGGGCCGGAAGAGCCCGCTCGACTCTCTCACCTTCAGCCTCGCCAAGCATCCCCTGAAGGTGTGCTATGGCCGGCCTTCCTCACGGGGGCGGGTCATGATCGGCGGCAAAGACGTGCCCTTCGGGAAGCTCTGGCGCACCGGCGCCAACGAGCCCACCATCTTCTTCACTCCGGTGGCGATCATCGTCGCCGGCATCAAGGTGCCGCCGGGGAAGTACTCGCTCTACACCGTGCCGGAACCGAAGCAGTGGCAGGTGATCGTGAACCGCTCGACGTCGCAGTGGGGCGAGGAGAGCAACTATACGGACAAGGTGAAGGCGCAGGAGGTGGGACACGCCACGGTCGGCAGTGAGCAGCTGGACGCGCCGGTCGAGACATTCACCATCCGTTCAGAGCCGGCCGGGGCCAAGCGCGTCGAGTTGGTGCTTGAGTGGGAGAAGACCCGGATCCGGATTCCAATCGCGCCCGCCTGACTCGAATTGGCGCGTCATGATTCACCACGGAAACACGGAAGGCACGAAAACTGCCACGGAAGACAACAAATAATGTGTTGTTCTTTCCGTGCTGCCTCCGTGTATTCCGTGTTTCCGTGGTGAATCACGACGAAACTCGACCGCCGCGGACCATCTCACGCACCCCATCCACCAGCCGCTCGACCTCCTCCTCGGTGGTGTAGCACGCGCACCCGGCGCGCACCAGCCCGTGCGCGGTGAGACCCAGGCGCGCCACCACCGTCGTCGCATAGAAGTCCCCGTTCGATACGAACACGCCCTCCTCGGTCAATGCGGCCGCGACTTCTTCCGAGCTCCGCCCCGCGACGGTGAACGCGACCGTGGGGGTGCGCGGCTCACCCGGCGGCGGCCCATAGAGCGTCACTCCCGGGATCGCGGCCAATCCCCGCCATAGCCGTTCCAGCAGTGCCTGCCCCCGCGCGTGCAGCTCGGCGAAGCTCCGTGCCAGCCGCTCCCGGCGGGACGCGCCCGCGGCGAGTGAGCTCAGAAACTCCACCGCCGCCGCGGCCCCCGCCATTCCCTCGTGATTCTGGGTGCCGGTCTCCATCCGCTCCGGCACGGTCTCCGGGGCCGGATCGAGCTTGGGCACCTGCAGCTGTTCCAGCCGATCCTTCCGTCCATAGAGAATCCCGATGTGCGGCCCATAGAACTTGTAGGCCGAGCATGCCAGGAAGTCGCACTGGAGGACCCTGACGTCCACCAGCTGGTGCGGCGCGTAGTGCACGGCATCGACGAAGCTCAGGGCGCCCGCCGCCCGAGCCAGCTCCGCGGCGCGAGCCACGTCGGTGATGGTGCCGAGGGCGTTCGAGGCGGCTCCGACCGCCACCAGCCTGGTGCGAGGACCGAGCGCACGCTCGAACGCCGTCCAGTCGAGCTGGCCGGTGCCCGGCACCATCGGCACGCTCCGGACAGTCAGCCCGCGCTCCCGCTCGAGCGCTCGCCAGGGAGCCACGTTCGCGTGATGGTCGAGCTCCGTGATGACGACCTCGTCGGTCGGTCCCCAGTCGCGCCCGAGTGCCCGCGCGAGGTGAAAGGTGAGGGTCGTCATATTGGCCCCGAACGCCACCTCCGCCGGGCTCGCGCCGAGCAGGTCGGCCAGGGCCGCGCGGGCCGAGGCGATCATGGCGTCGGTTTCCTCGCTGGTCGGGTAGTGCCAGTGCGTGTTCGCGTTGTGGTTGAGCAGATAGTCCGTCATGGCGTCCACTACGGGGCGCGGCACCTGGGTGCCGCCGGGCCCGTCGAAGTACGCCACCGGGTGCCCCTGGTGGCGCCGCTCGAGGGCCGGGAAGTACGACCGGATGGTCTCCGTGCTGACGACGGGCGTGATCGTAGGTGCGGTTCTCGTGGCGTTCATGGCCCCTCCCTGGCGTACGGGCGATCCCTACAGATTACCTGAGATCTAAGCGTTTATATCCCAGCGCAGCAATGCTTTAACTCACAACATTGAACAAGATCGATCCCTGTTCACCCCCAATCAGATGTACAGCCGCCGCAGCATGTCGGCGGACGACTGGTCCACCAGATCGGCGCTCCGAAGTCGCTCGAAGCTGTCGAGCAGCTCCTCGACCCGGAGCTGCCGCTTCCGCGCGCCGCCGATGCTCTGCACGATGCGGCCCTGATGCATGAGCAACACGCGATCACCCAGCGCGACGGCCTGCGACAGCGAGTGCGTCACCATCAGGGTGGTGAGCCCTTCCCTCCGGATGATCTGATCCGTCAGCTGTACCACCTGCTCGGTGCTGCGGGGATCGAGCGCGGACGTATGCTCGTCCAGCAGGAGGATCTCGGGCCGAACCAGCGTCGCCATGAAGAGGGTGAGGGCCTGCCGCTGCCCACCCGAAAGCGCGCCCACCGGCGTGTCGAGGCGATCCTCCAGACCAAGCCCGAGATCGCTCACCCGTTCGGCCAGGTTCCGCCGGCGAGCTCGGCTCAGCGCGACTCGCAAGACGCCGTGCCGTCGCCCACGCTTCCCGGCCACCGCGAGGTTCTCGGCCACCGTGAGATGGGGGATGGTGCCCGACATCGGGTTCTGGAACACCCGCCCGACCAGCGCCGCTCGGCGCCACTCGGGCAAGCGGGTCACATCGCGTCCCGCGAGCCGCACCGTCCCCTGATCGAGCGGCAGCGTGCCGGCAATGGCATTCAGCAGCGTGGATTTGCCCGAGCCGTTGCCGCCAATCACGACCACGAAGTCCCGCTGCTCCATGGTGAGGTCCACGCCCTGGAGCGCCCGCTGCTCGTTGGGAGTGCCGGGGGAGAAGGTGTGATGCAGGTTCTGCACGACCAGGGCAGGCGCGGTCATCCGCCCTCCCCTGCCCCCTCTGCTCGCCGGCGGCGCAGCCGGCCAAGGGCGGACGGCACGGCCAGCGCGCCGAGCACGAACACCGCGGTCGAGAGCTTGAGCGTGTCGGACGGGAGGCCTGCCACCAGCGCGCCCGCCACCAGCAGCCGGAAGACGATCGTCCCCGTGAGCGTGCCTGCGATCTGCCGCCGAAGACTGCGCCGGCCCAGCAGCCCCTCGCCCAGCACGAGGCAGGCGAGCGCCGTCACGATCATGCCGATGCCCATCGAGATGTTGGCGAAGCCCTGGTACTGGGCGAACAGCGCGCCCGCCAGCGCCACCAGGCCGTTGGCGAGCACCAGCCCGAGCGTCACCATGATCCCGGTGTCGATCCCCAGCGCGCGCGACGCCTGCGCGTTGCCGCCGGCGGCCCGCATGGCGAGGCCGAGGTCGGTGCGGAGGAACCGCGCGAGCACCCAGATGCTGAACAGCACGAACACCACGAACACCCCTAGAGACGAGAACAGGCCAGCCCCCAGGCTGGTCCCGGCGATCTCCATCGTCTCCGGGAGCTGGAGCGCGTGCCACGCCGATTCGGCCACATCGGGAAGGGTGTAGGCCGAGCCGAGCGAGCGGTCCCCGCCGCCCATGATGCGGAGCTGGATGGTATAGAGCGCGGTGGTCACCAGGATTCCGCCCAGCAGCGTGTCGATGCCGAGCACGACGTAGATCAGCCCGGTGGCGGCGCCGGCCAGCCAGCCGGCCGCGGCCGCGGCGAGGGTGGCCAGGATCGGGTGCACGCCGCTCGCCAGCAGCGCCGCGGCAACGGCGCCGCCGAGCCCGAACGAGCCGTCGGTGGTGAGGTCGAGACGTCCCATCACGCGATACGTGATGAATACGCCCAGCGTGAGGAGCGAGAGAAGGAAGCCCATCGACAGCGCGCCGATGAGCAGGTTCACGCGGTGGTCACCCGAGTGATGGGGCCGGCCCAGCAGAGGCCGCGACGGAAGGTGCTCTCGCCCGAGCCGGCCGCGCCGCGGTCGTCGCCCAGAAGGTGGAGCACGCCGCGCACCCGCTGCTGGCCGAAGAGCCGGGTGACGAGTGCGCGCAGGACCACCGTCCGCTGCGGCACCGGCCGGTAGGTGAAGACCACGGCGTGGAAGTGGCCGAAGAGATCGCTGCCGGCCGCGACGGGCCGGAGCCGCGGGGCCAATCTCTCGTCCGGTTGCCGGGAGACGACGCCAGCCACCAGCACCGTCGTGCCCTGGTGGGTCGGCTGCGGCGTGGTGCCGAGCCAGTCGCGCACCCCCTGAACATCGAGCTGCATGCGGGAGAGAATCGTCCCCGGACTCCGCCGGAGCCACGCGCCCACCAGTCCGGAGGCTTCGGCCACCATCACGACGCCCGCGGTCTCGCTCCCGGCGCCGTCGAGGGTCGCGCTCGCGAGCTCCGATAGTGGGACGGGCTCCGTCTCCGAGGGGCTGGAGAACCGCTTGAGCAGCGAGAAGCCGCCGCGGCAGACCAGGCCGGACACCAGCACCGCCTTGGGCGCGTGGCCGCCCAGTCCCACGTCGAAGTCCGGCACCTGTGCCCCGAGCGTGGGCAGGTGCGCGACGGCACCGCCCGCGGCCACGATCTCGCCCAGCCGTGGGCCCGCCTCTGTCCGCCCTTCGCCAAGCGCGCCCATGCCGAGGCCGAACGAAGCCTCCGGGAACTCGAACGTGCCGTAGTCGGTCGAGTCGATCCACCCCTGGACACCGGCGTCGGGACGCCCATGTACATGGCAGGAGAGCTCCGCGCCGGGCTCGCGCGTCGACACTTCGAACACGCCCCGAGGCGCCGCCGCCGTCGGTGAGCGCCAGTCGTCGCGAGTCTGATCGAGAAGCTGGACCGAGGCCGAGCCGTCGAGAGCCCCCGGCTGGATCAGCAATTTGGGGAGGAGGTCAGCCACGGCGAGCGCTTCGGCCGCGACGGGTGAGGGCGAGGTCACGTGGAGCTCGCCTCGTGCCGAGGTGTAGTCCTGGAGTGCCTGCTGCAGGGCCTGGGTGCCGGGCGAGCTCAGGTAGCTCACCCCGCTCATGTCCAGGACCACGGACCGCCGTCCGTCCCGGAGCAGCCGTTCGAGCGTGGCGGCCACCTGGAGCGCGGCCTCCCCGTCCAGCCGGCCGGCGAGGGTGACGACGGTGGCCGCGCCATCCGGGCTGGTCGAGATATTCACCGCGCGGTCACCCAGATCCCGGCAATCATGGACCCATCATACAGACGACGGGACCGCCCAGGTAGGGCGGCCCCGTCGGAGTAACGAGAGAGTGGAGGCGCAGGGAATCGAACCCTGGTCCGAGTAAGCGTCCAGAATTGCGTCTACGTGCGTAGGCTCGGCTTCCTGCCGTCGCCGCGGGTCGGTGCCGAACCGACCTCCCCTTGGCCTATCTCCTGAAAGATCTCACCGTCCGCGTCGGAGCGACGCGTTCGGCCAGCCCGGGTTTGCGATTCGACAGGCGGCGCTCCGGGCGGGCTCCACCAGCCGAAGGCGCGTCAAGCGAGCGTTAGCTCAGCTTACGCGGCCAGTGCCAGGTTAGTGTTGGCAGTTGAAACGTTCCAGACGGTTTTACCAGGACTCTGGACCTGGGCACGCTGCCATTCCTTCAACAAACCCGTCGAAGCCAGTCGCCCCCTCGGGTACAGGCAAATATAGCCGCTCCGTGAGACCCCTGGTAGCGGCTATTTCCCGGCCTTCTCAACCCGGTTCCGGCCGCTGTTCTTGGCCACGTAAAGCGCCGCGTCCGCCTGCGCCGGCAGGTCGGCGACCCTGCGGCCGGTCTCCGGGCAAGCCGCCACCCCGAAGGACGCGCTGAGCGGCCAGGGACGTCCCTGCCAGTCCCACGGCGTGGTGCCCAGCTTGATCCGGATCCGCTCGGCGATCCGGGCGCCCGTCTCCAGGTCGGCCTTCGGGAGCCAGATGGCGAACTCCTCGCCGCCAATGCGCGCGGGGATGTCGCCGGCCCGGATCTGCCCCTGGATGATCCTGGCGAAGTGAATCAGCGCGGCGTCCCCGGCGGGGTGGCCCAGGGTGTCGTTCAGCAGCTTGAACCGGTCCAGGTCGGCGTAGACCAGCGCGCCCTCGCGAGAGCCGAGCGGCTCGGCCTGGGCGATCAGCTCGTCGAACTTGCGCCGGTTGGCCAGCCCGGTGAGCCGGTCGGATGTCGCACGCGCGGTCCGCTGGTCGGCCTCGACTGCTCGTGCCAGGCGGGGACCTGCATTCATCAGGGCTTCCATCAGCTCAGCGAGAGCCGCGCCGGTCGGCTCACGCCCGCCGGGTGGCCAGATGGCCACGGCGCCGAACGCCTCGTCGCCCACCAGGATCGGCCACAGCATGACAGTGCCCTGGCGCTGGCGGCGGTCGGCCACCGCGCCGCCGAGGGGATCGCCCTCCATCGTGAGGTGAGGGACTTCGCCCCGTGCGACGCGCGCCAGATCGCAGATCTCCGGCAGCACCATATCGAGCAGCCGCCGGTCGCCCCGGCCGGAAACGCCCACGACCCGCACCTGCGGGAGCGGCGGGAGGGAGCCAATGCTTCCCTCCGGGGCCGACTCGCCCAGGGCGTCGGTGGCGGCCACGATCACCTGGGCGTCGAGCGCCCGCTCGAGCTGGTAGGCCAGCCGGAGGCCCACGCTTCCGGTCGATTCGAGCGACGCCTGCCGGGTCTGCGCCTGGGCCAGGGCCACCATCTGCGGACGGCGGCGGGTGCCGTCGAGCAGGCGCCGCAGATCAGCCTCGACCAGCTCGATTCGCGGCGGCTCGAAGTCCTGGGGGAGCAGCAACGCCACGGCGGTGCCGCTGGCCCCGTGGAACACCAGCGTCCCACTGTCCAGCCGCTCGGCGCCGCTCTGCTCCTGGTCCCGCGCCCGCTCCAGCCGGCGGTCCACGGCCACGATCTGCGCCACCGAGAGCCGTTCAGGGTCCACGATGCGCTCCGCATGCGGCTCCTCCTCCTGCGGGTCCCGCTCGGCTACCCATACGCCGAGGGCGCCGTAGGACCGGCGGAGCCACTCGAGTGCCGGATCGGGGAGGAGGTGGGGCCCCACGCCCGCGGCGAGCGGCGGCGCCCCTCGGCGTCGCGCGAGCGTCCACCCCGCGCCGGCGCCGGCGAGCGCCGCGAGCAGCACCGCGAGCAGCACCGCGACGGCGCTCACTCCCGGAGCCACCCGTTGCGGCGGAACCAGAGATAGATCGTGAGGGTCACCAGTCCCATCGCGACCAGCACGACGGGGTAGCCCCAGCGGGTGTGCAGCTCCGGCATGAACACGAAATTCATGCCGTACACCCCGACGATGAAGGTGAGCGGCAGGAAGAAGACCGAGAAGACGGTCAGCACCCGCATCACCTCCCCCGTGCGATGCGAAGCCAGCGAGAGCTGAATGGTGAGCAGGGTGTTCGCGTCGTCCAGCATCTCATCGACGTAAAAATGGAAGCTCTCCAGATTTTCCTGCACGTCGCGGAACAGGGAGACGCTCTGGCCCGACAGCGGCGTCATCCGCTGCACCACGTCGACCGTGCGCCAGAGCAGCCGCTTGATCAGGGTCACCTGGCGCTTGAGCACGTGGATCTCGCGGAGATCGCCCCTGAAGCTCGGTCGCGCCGTCTCGCCGCTGGCAAACACCGTCTCCTCGAAGGCGTCGACTCGCGCCTCGACCAGCTCGAGAGGATGCTGATAGCTGTCCAATGCGGCGTTCAGGAGCTGGGTGAGCAGCGACGCCTGCAGTCCGTCGCGCCCTTGCTTCGCCACGTGGGTCGCGCTCTCGTGTCCCACCTTGTCCATCAGCGCCGTGAGCCATGCCTGCTCCCGCCGGTGGACCGTGAGCAGAAAGGTCGGGCCATAGAAGATCGCGATCTTCCGGGTCAGCTCCTGCACCGTGGTGCAGCTCCGGCTGGAGCGCTCGTCGAACACCCGGATGATGGCGAACGCGTAGTGCTCGAACTGCTCGAACTTGGGCAGGTGCTCGGGATCGAGACAGTCGTTCAGCGAGGTGGGCTGGAGGTCGTACCGCTGGGCCAGCTGGCTCAGCTCATGCTCCGAGGGGTCGACCACGTCCTCCCATACGAACGTGGGATCGCCCCGCCGCAGCACTGTCCGCAGCGTCATCCGTGGCAGATCCGGCTGGCGGCCGCCGCGGCGCCGAAGCCGTTGTCGATGTTGACCACGGTCACGCCGGCCGCGCACGAGTTGAGCATTCCCAGCAGCGCCGCGAGCCCGCCGAAGGAGGCGCCGTAGCCGATGCTGGTCGGGACGGCGATCACCGGCACCGCCACCAGGCCCCCGACCACGCTGGGGAGCGCGCCCTCCATCCCGGCAACCACGATGACTACGCGGGCCTCCTTCAACTGGTCGCCCGCGGCGAACAGGCGGTGCAGCCCGGCGACCCCGACATCGATGAGCCGCTCGACCCGGTTGCCGAAGGCTTCGGCGACCACTGCCGCCTCCTCCGCGACCGGCAGGTCGCTGGTGCCCGCGGAGACGACCAGGATGGTCCCGGTGGATGCCGGCCTCGAGATCGCAACCGGCCCCGGCAGATGCACCGTGCGGGCCGTGGCGTT
>JBJMOX010000101.1:0-38236 GCA_045803515.1 Gemmatimonadales bacterium | reverse complement strand
GCCACGGCTACCGTCAGCCCTGCCGCCAGCCCGCCGGACAGCACCTTCTGCGTAAAACGGTTCATAACTGACCTCAGGATGAAGGGTGGTTCTACTGCTCTACTGCATTCGGTTGCCGCGTGCTGCGAGGGTCGGACGTGAGAGCAATGGCGCACCGCCCGGCGGTCCACGCTCGCCGGTCGATGTGGAGCCTCCGGCCGCGCTGAAGCGCCGGAGCCTGCTGCTGCACGCGACCAATGTCTGAGTGTGAGTGGAACCGGAAAGCGGGAGACGCGAAGCGGGATGGCACATGGGAGAATCGGGCCGCCATACGCCGCGGGCACCGCGCGGGACCGCGCTGTCCGATGCCGGATTCGAAGTGGAGCCAACGGTGGAAGCGAACGGGGACAAGCCCATCTCACCCCTCAGCGTCGCCGCTGAACCGCGTTGTGTGTCAGTAAGTGGACTGCAGTTGGGGAGGCGGCCATTGAACGGTGTCACCGCCGAAAATCTTCCGGTTCCTGCTGCCAAAGTCGCCTTCGGAAACCGGCCAAGTCGCCGAATACGGGAGGCTTAGAGGGGCAACTATACATCGTGCAAAATGAACTGTCAATCAGGGAAACCGGCCGCCGCCGTCCGCCAGACCCGGGCGCCGCCCCCCGCGAATCCCCCCTCGAAAACCTGTCCGGCCGCACCGAGCAGTCCGCGGACTCTTCGGGCCAGCGATTTCGCCGCCTCCTCACCCTCCACCAGGCCGTAGGCCGCCGGCCCCCACGAGCTCTGCCCGACCCCGGCCGCGCCCCACTCCGCCATCCGCTCCACCAGCGCGGCCGTCGGCCCCGGCGCGAAGACGCCGCCCTGCTGCGGGGCGAACCACGCACCCGTGACCCGCTGGACCTCGGTCAGCGCCGAGCCGAAGCTCGGCAGGTCGGCCTCGACCAGGGCGGGGAGGAGCTGCATGAGGACCAGATGGGCCACCCGCTCGACCTGACTCTCCGGGGGCGGAGGGAGCTGGTCGAACGCCGCGGCTTCGGCCTCGCCGCTCAACCCCGGCGCCCCCCGGGGAACCGCGATGACGCAGCGCCATCGGTCCGGAACCGCGAACCGGGCGAGCAGCGGCGCGATCTCGTTCGAGCCCGCCCGCCGGCCGCCCTCCACGATGAAGCCGCCCAGGGCGAATGTCCAGGTGCCGATCGCCGAGCGCCCCCCCCGGGAGACCGCCCGCGCCAGCCCGACCGGACCGACCGGCAGCCCGGCGAGCTCGGCCAGGGCCCGGGCGACGGCCAGTCCCAGCTGGGTACCGGAGCCCAACCCGCTGTGCGCCGGAATGCTCCGGTGAATCAGCAGCCGGACGCCCATGTCCAGCCCATGATGCCCCAGGAACCGGCGGGCGAACTCCTCGGCCCGGTCCCGGTCGGGCCCGTCCACTCGAAGCTCGGAGGCGGGAGCGGCCTCCAGCAGCACCGACGGCGTCGGCACCGCCGCCCCGAGCCCGCCGAACCGGCGGCCCAGACTGCCGCGGAGGTCCAGCACCCCGAAGTGGAGTCGCGCGCCCGCCTCCACCAGGAGGCTACCGGGACTGGACATAATTGGTCAGGAACGCCATCGCCTCGCGCTCGCGGGGGCCGGCGGTCTTATCCACGACCACCTGCAGGCGATCGTACTCCTCACGAATCTGCTCGGCGGGGATGAGGTGTATCCGGGTCGCCAGAATGGCGGCCTCGAGCACCGCGTGGCGGGCGCGGTTGAACCCGACGAATTCCCGGGTGAAGCCCCTATGCACGACCCGGCCCTCCATCCGGGACCGGGGCGGGGTGTCATCGATGGTCGCGATTTCGATCTCGCGCCAGGAGCATGCGGCCTCCAGCACCGCCCCCCGCACCACCCCGGCCGCCCGCCAGGAAAACTGGGGACTGGACACGGCTCCCTGGGCGAAGAGCATGACGTCATCGGTGAGGTTGACGACCGCCGCCCGCGACTCACGGAGGTTCCGAAAGGTGGTGGTCTCCAGAAACGGCTTGAGGATGATGATCTCCTCCCCCCACTCGACCCCCATCGGGGCGAAGTTGATCGACCCGTCCGGGGCCATCGATGTCACGATGGTCTCGATGATCACCGCACCAGGTCCACCGGTGGCGGATGCGAGGCGAGGGTGTTCACCGGCTGATCGTTGGGGACGAGCGCGCCATCGGCGGCCACGGGCAGTGAGCGCGGAGTGGCAGGCACACCGTGGAGGAAGTGATCGATCAGACGGTAGCCGTGCTCGGTCAGCACCGACTCGGGGTGAAATTGGAGCCCGGCGACCGGGAATCGGGTATGCTGCACCGCCATGATCTCCCCGTCCTCAGACGTGGCGGTGACTGCCAGCTCGGACGGGACCGAGGCCGGCGCGATGACCAGTGAATGGTAGCGGGTGGCCTGGAAGGGAGAGGGCAGCCCGGTGAAGAGGCCCGTGCCCGTGTGGAGAATGCGGGACGTCTTGCCATGCATTGGCCGGCCGGCCCGGACGATTTCCCCGCCGTACGCTGCCCCGATGCACTGGTGACCCAGGCACACGCCGAGGATGGGGATCGCGGGGCCCACCTGGCGGACCAGCTCGGTCGAGATCCCCGCCTCACCGGGGGAGCACGGCCCGGGCGAGATGATGATGTGGGAGGGCGCGAGCGCCAGGATCTCCTCTGGCGTGATGGCGTCGTTCCGGCGTACCAGCGGGGTCTGGCCCAGCTCCCGGACGTATCGGGCCAGGTTGTAGACGAAGGAGTCGTAGTTGTCGATCAGCAGGATCATCGTGCCCGAACTCCCTGAGCCAGGGCCCCGATGAGCGCCCGAGCCTTGTCCAGCGTCTCCCGGTACTCCAGCTCGGGGTCGGAGTCCGCGACGATACCGCCGCCTGCCTGAAAGTATACCCGCCCGCGAAGCGCCAGATAGGTTCGGATCACGATGCTGGTGTCCATCGCCCCGGTGGTGCTGAAATAGCCGATCGACCCGCAGTACACTCCCCGCCGGGTCGGCTCCAGCTCGGCGATGATCTCCATCGCCCGCACCTTGGGTGCGCCGGTAATCGATCCCCCCGGGAAGGCGGCCCTCAAGAGGTCGACCGCCCCGGTGCCCGGCTCGAGCTCCCCCACCACCGTGGAGACCAGGTGGTGCACCGTCGGGAGATGCTCCAGGGCGAAGAGCTCGGGCACCCGGACCGTCCCGGGCCGGCACACCCGCGAGAGGTCGTTCCGCAGCAGGTCCACGATCATCACGTTTTCGGCGCGATCCTTGTCGCTCTCTGACAGGGCCCGCCCCAAGGCGGCGTCGTGCATCGGGCCGAGGCCGCGGGGGCGGGTGCCCTTGATTGGCCGGGTCTCGACGTGGCGGCGGTTCTCGTCCAGCCGGAGGAAGCGCTCGGGTGAAGCGCTGATGACCTGGAGATCGGCAAAGTCGAGGTAGGCCGCGAACGCGGCTGGATTGCTCTTGCGAAGCCGACAGTAGAGCTCGAAGGGCGGCTCGTTCAGCGGCGCCTCGAATCGCTGTGACAGGTTGGCCTGGAAGATGTCGCCCGCGACGATGTAGTCCCGCACCCGGGTGACGGCGTCCAGATAGCCGCGGTGCGTGAAGGTGGAGCGCAGGCCGACGGTCTCGGCCTCCTCGATATCCAAGACCGGATACGACGGGGCCGGCGGTCCCCCGGGAGCAGGACCCGAACGCGAGTGGGAGTACGAGGGTGCCTTCCGGGCTCCGGCCAGCCGTGCCCGCACCATCGACAGCCGCTCGCGCGCCCGCCGCTCGCGTCCGGGGCCGGTCTCGGGAATTCCGGTGGAGATCACCCATGCCGTTTCCAGCCGGTGGTCCCAGGCGATGATCCAGTCGTACACCCCGAGCATCACGTCCGGAATCGCGAGGTCGTCGAAGCGGGCGGCCGGAAGGCGCTCGAGCACCGCCCCGTAGTCGTAACCGACGTACCCCGCGGCCCCTCCCTGAAACGGGGGAAGGCCCGAGACCGGCTCCGCCGCGAAGGCGGCCAGCAGCTCCTGCACGGCAAGGAGCGGGTCGCCGGGGGAGCTGGTCCAGTCGCCGCGGGCGTCGCCAAACCAGGTGACCGCTCCTTTTCCCCGGACCACACGCCAAGGGTCGGCCGTGAAAAAGGAGTAGCGGGCGAGCTGATGGGTCTCGCCCGTGGCGGCCCGCGAGGGGGAATGGGCTGTGGCGCTGTCGAGGAAGAGGGGATACGGCAGATCCAGGAATCGTGCGGCGACGTCCGCCGGGTCGCCCGCGACGCCAAGGTTCTCCACCAGCGGGGCGAAGCTCACGAACCGTCGGCGTGCCGGGGCGCCGCTCCATCCGCCCGGCGCCGCCGCTGGGTGAGCTTCACGTGCTCGGACCGCACGTCGTCCGGCGGCGTGAGATACCCCCAGGCCAGCGCCCCCTCCTGCCGATAGGTCTTTCCCAGTGTGATAGCGAGCCGGGCCTTCATCAGCTCCCGCCCCAGGTAGAAGGCGTGGGTGGCTTCGTCCACGCCGAGCTGGGCGAAGATTTCCTGAATATCGGTGCCCCGCACGAAGATCTGGTCGTTGAACACGGTGATGGTCGACCGGTCGGCGAAGATCCGGAAGTTGGCGTCCTTCACCGCCCCGTGCAGCTGGCGGAGCTCGCCCTCGGTGTATTCCAGGATCACCGGATCCTTGACGGTGAGCAGCCGGTCGTCGACTCCCTTGGGGATGGTGCGGTGCCGCACGGCGTAGTGCATCAGCCGGCGCGCGACGTCGATCTCCCGAACCGCTCCCCGGGCCCAGGGGATGACCTCGGTGGTGAGCACCGCCTGCACTCCGACCTCCTCGCAGATGGCGAGGAGCAGCGCATTCACACCGGTGGAATCGGCACTGGTGAGCTCGGTGATGTTGCCCACCCCCATCATCTGTCCCGCCGCCGGATAGCGCCGGTGCACTTCCGCGTAGCGCTCCAACGATGCCATGAATCCGAACCCGATCGGTTCGATGACGGGATCGATCAGGTAGGGCACCCCCCAGCCCTCCAGCGCCCGGACGCTGCGGTCGAGGCTCTCCAGGCCCTCACCGGAATCGGGAATGACGACCACCCGCGCCCCGCTCCCAGCCAGCTCGCGCCCGACATCCAGGTTCGAGCCGTTCACGCTGAGCACCAGCTCCGCCCCGGCCTCCACCGCGGTCCGGACCTCGTCCTGGTCGAAGCTGTCCACGCTCACCCGGATCCCCGCGCCGCGGAGGTCGCTCACCACCGCTCCAAGCGCGGGAAACGGCAGTCCGGGCGTGCAGCCGATGTCGATCACGTCGGCGCCGCAGGCGTGGAAGTAGTCGGCGGCCGAGCGGACCTGCTCGCGGGAAAGCCGAGGCGCGTTGTTGATCTCGGCCAGGATCTCGACGGTGTACGCCCCGTAGTCGGGCGCCGCCCCGGCCTGGCCGAAATGCCGCGGGATCTCCCGCAGATCCTTGGGGCCCTTTTCGACCCTCACGCCGAAGCGGTCGCTCAGGAGCGACGTCTCGCCTTCGCAGAGCCCGGGAATGAGGACCAGCTCCGTCCCCGGCGGCACCTCCAGGAATCGCGCGATCCACGGCGTGGTCATCAATGCGGCGACCGTGATCTTGAGGACAGCCACCTCCGCCTCGAAGGGCGGGTGCATCTGCTCCAGGACGCGCCGGAGCGCCGGCTCGGCCAGCTTACCGGTGACGAAGAGAACCTTGGCCGGGCTTACCGTGGATCCCCCGGCCGGACCCATTTGTTTGGCGTCCCTTCGAGCGCACCGCCCTGGGGACGCCACAGCACCTGCTCCTCGATCTTCCGGGCGAGCTCGAAATCCTTGTCGGTGATGCCCCCCGCTGCGTGGTTCTGAAGCTTCACGATGAGCCGTCCCCAGGTCACCGTCAGGTCGGGATGATGATAGGCCGCCTCCGCCAGGTACCCGATGGTGTTGACCAGCATCAGCGTCGTGGGCCATCCGTCGGTCTTGTACACCCGGCGAATCCAGCCATCCTCGTAATACCAGCCGGACAGCGCCTTGAGCCGCTCGGAGATTTCGGCATCGTTGTAGGTCTTTTCTTTCGTCGCTGGCATCTTGTTCTCCTTGGTCTGTAGTTACATCACCACGCCGCCGTTCACCATGATGGTCTGCCCCGTCATGAATGCGGACGCATCGGAGGCCAGGAACACGGCGGCCCCTGCAAGGTCGTCGGGAACTCCCCAGCGGCCCAGCGGGGTCTTGGCAACGACGTCAGCCCGGAAGCGGTCGTTGGCGTCCTGCCCGAAGGCCGTTTCGATGAACCCGGGCGCCAGAATGTTCACCCGGATGTCGGGGGCGGTCTCGCGGGCGAGCGACTTGCTGAAGCTCATGATGCCGCCCTTGGCGGCGGAGTAGAGGATGGGGTTCTCACCGGCCATGCCGCGGGAGACGTGGTCCCACGACATGTTGATGATCGTCCCGCCGCCCTGGGCCCGCATCAGGTCGACCGCGGCCCAGGAGGCGAGCACCGTTCCCCGCAGGTCCACGGCGAGCAGCAGGTCCAGCTTCTCGAGTCGGGAGAGCCGGCCGCCGCGACCGGTGAGGATGTCGGCCCCGGCGTTGTTGATCCATGCGTCCACCCGGGGAAGCCGGCGGCGCAGCTCGGCCGCAAGCGCGGCCACCTCCGCCTCGAGGCTGATGTCGGTCCGGAGGACCTCGGCCCGGCGGCCGAGCTGGCGGATGGTCGCCGCTGTTTCCTCCGCGCCTGCCTGGTTCTCCCGGTAGGTGAGGGCCACGTCGGCACCGGCTCGCGCGCATCCCAGGGCGATGGCTCGGCCGATGCCGCTCGACGCGCCGGTCACGAGCACGATTTTCCGGTCCAGCATCGCCACGCCTCCCCTGGGAGATGGGCCCGCAGTAACTTCTTAAATCCTAACATATCAGAGCCTTAGCATCTCACAAGGGAGCCCGGATGCAGCTGCTGGTGAGCGTGCGATCAGCGGGGGAAGTCACCCCGGCCCTCGCGGGCGGGGCGGACATCATCGACGCCAAAGAGCCGTTGCGAGGCTCGCTCGGTCCGGTGGACCCATCGGTCCTGGGGGAGATCAGCGCCAGGGTGCCGCCCAGCGTGCCGCTCAGCGTTGCACTCGGTGATTTCCAGGACGGGGGGGCGGCCGCCGATGCCATCTCTGCCCTGGAGCTGATCGCCAGGCCGGGCGGAGTCTTCGTCAAGCTTGGGCTGGCTGGCGTGGTCACGAGCGGGGGGGCCGCGACTCTGTTCCGCTCCGCAGTGGAGGCGGCGGGAGCCGCCGCGTGCCATCCGAGCGTAGTGGCGGTCGCCTACGCGGATCGGAGAGCCGGGCTCGGGCCCGGAGAGATCGCACGATCGGCCGCCCAGGCCGGAGCCGAAGGCGTGCTGCTCGACACCCTGGCCAAGGATGGGAGGGACCTCTTCGCCTTCATGTCGCCACGAGACGTGAAGTTCTGGGTTGAATCAGCGCGAGCCGCCGGGCTGATCGTGGGGATCGCCGGGTCGCTCCGGCCGGAGAATCTCGAGTCGGTTCGCGAGATCGGCCCCGACATCCTCGGGGTCCGTGGCGCCGCCTGCGCCGGGGGTCGCGGCGGCAGTATCGATGTCGAGAAGGTACGGGCGCTCCGTCTCACCCTGGCGCGGATCGGGTTCGGCGAGTGTCGTGGGGTGGCGAGATTTTGAAGAGCGCCCATCCACTCCCGCAGTCCATGCGACCTCCCTGAGCTCCGTGCCTCCGTGGTCCCTCCCCAGTGGAGGCCGTGCCCTGAGGTCGTCGCGGGCGAAACGCCAGACCGGAGCCCTGGTACCGGACCACCGGACGGGTGCAACTCCTCACCGAACAAGCGCTTCACAGCCGACCTCAGAGGGCATGAGTATTGCTCGCTGCAAACGGTGCTCGGAAACGGCGCATCCCGTTGCGCACTCCTGAGTTGGCCGTCCTGCCCATTTCCTATCGCCACGGACATCCGTGTGACGCTCCGACCGAGGCCGCTGCAGAGCAGGTTCGGCCGCCGACTGCTCCTGCTCTTTGTCGGGTGCGCGGTGGTACCGATCGCGGTGGTTGCCGGAGTCGCCTACCGTCACGTCACCCAGCAGCTCCGGACCCAGAGCGAAAACCGCCTGCGCCAGAGCAACAGGGCCCTCGGCCTGGCGATTTTCGAGCGGCTGCTGTTGCTCGATGCCACCCTGAAGAGCATCCCGCCGCGCGCCCTCCTGCCGCTCGGGACCACGCGGCACGCCGAGCGGCCGGCCACCGGCCTACCGCCGCAGCGAATGACCCGTGGCAACCGCCCACAGGGACTCGCAGTGGATGGGAAGCTCAGTCTGGGCGGCGTGGTGATCGACCGCGGTGGAGCTCCCAGGCATCCAGCGCTGGATCACTGGGACCGCGAGGCCAGCCGGACGCTCAGCGCCGGCGTGGATCTGCTGGCCCGGCGCCGCTTCGTCGCCCTGGAGTTCGTGGTGGAGGAGGGCGGGGGACGGGTGCCGGTCTTCGGACAGTTGGAGCGCCTGCCGACGCTCACTCCGGGTAACCAGAGCGATCTGGCGCTCGGTCTTCCGCTCATTCTGGGCGAGCACCACGACGGTGCACCGACCCGGATCTATCTCGTCCGCCGGGTGCATCGCGCGGGCAACGTTCGCGGACTGCTGGTGGGGGAGATCAGTCCCGAGTTCCTCTGGGGTACCCTGGACCAGAGCATGCCCTCGCCAGCGACCCGGATCTCCGTGACGGACGATTCCGGCCGCGTGCTCTTTACCTCGTCTACCGCCTCCCAGGCCTCCCGCGACGAGCTCATGTCCCAGGTCGAGCCCCAGACGGCCGAGACGCTCGGGACCAGGTCCGATCAGCCACCATTTGTGACTTCGTCCTGGCCGATCATGCTCGATGAAGCGTTTGCCGCCCCGGTCTGGACCCTGGTGCTCAGCCAGACACGGGACGAGGTGCTGGGGCCGATGGTGGAATTCACCAAAACCTTTCTTGCCGTCGTGCTGGTCTCGAGCCTGGCGGTGCTGCTGCTCAGCATCACTCAGATCCGGCGGAGCCTGGTGCCGCTCGCCGAGCTGCAGCAGGGTACCCGGCGCATCGCCCAGCGGGACTTCGCTGGCCGGGTCACCGTGTCCAGCGGGGACGAGTTCGAGGAGCTCGCCAGCTCGTTCAACGCCATGGCGACCCAGTTGGGGCGGCAGTTTCAGGCGCTCTCGACGGCCGCGGACATCGACCGCGCGGTGCTCTCGGCCACCAACGCGGTCGAGATCGTGGAGACCCTGCTCGCCAGGGTGCGCGACGTCTTTCCCTGCGAGCTCGCCAGTGTCACCCTCATCGAGCCCGACGGGTCCAAATCTCTCACCAGCGTCGTGCACGACTACCGCGACGGCACCCGCCATCAGGCCCGGGTGGATCTTCGCTCCACTGACGTACAGGACCTGCTCGACGGTCCCGAGGTGCGTCTGCTGGATCTTCCGCTTGGCCGCTCGCCATCCTACCTCGAGCCGCTCCTCCGGCTGCAGCCAAGCAGCGTGGTCGTGCTGCCCCTGCGGTTTCAGCGTCAGCTGGTGGGGATCATCGCGCTCGGGCAGTCGGTCTCCAGCGGACAGGCCGAGGATGGGGTACAGGTGCGGCGGCTGGCCGACCAGGTCGCGGTCGCCCTGGTCAACGCCCAGATGCTGGAGCAGGTGCGCTCGCTCGCGTACTTCGACAGTTTGACCGGCCTCCCCAACCGTCTTTCCTATAAGGAGCGTCTGGGCCGGGCCCTGGAGGACGCGCACCGGCATGGTCGCCTGGTGGCCGCCTTCTTCATCGATCTGGATCACTTCAGCCGGATCAACGACAGCCTGGGCCACGAGGCGGGGGACCAGCTCCTTCAGCAGGTCGCGATCCGGCTTCGGGCCTCATGTCGCGAGCGGGAGGACGAGGTGGGCTCCGCCGCCGACGCGCTCGCGCCGGACGTCGCCCGGCTGGGCGGCGACGAGTTCACCGTAATCATGCCGGGCTTGAGCGACCCGCAGGACGCCGCCAAGCTCGCCCGGCGGATCCTGTCCAGCCTGGCTCATCCGATCCGGCTGGCGGACCGGGACATCTTCGTCAACGCAAGCATCGGCATCGCCATCTATCCCCAGGATGGCGAGGACCTCGAGACGCTGCTCATGCACGCCGACACCGCCATGTACCAGGCCAAGGAGCAGGGCGGCGGCAGCTATCAGTCGTATGCCCGGGCGATGAACGCCACGGCACTGCAGCGGCTGACGCTGGAGAATTCGCTCCGGCGCGCCATCGAACGGGAGGAGTTCGAGCTCCATTATCAGCCGATCGTCGACGCCCGGACCGGTGCCACCGTTGGTGCCGAAGCCCTGGTGCGCTGGCGCCATCCGGAGCTCGGGCTCCTGCTTCCCTCGGAGTTCATCTCCCTCGCCGAGGAGAACGGCATGATCGTGCCCCTGGGCGAATGGGTGCTGAACCGGGCCTGCACCGACAACCGTTCGTGGCAATCCATGGGGCTGCCGGCCATCCGGGTGAACGTGAATCTCTCGAGCCGCCAGATCAAGCGGAGTCTCACCGCGGCGGTCGGACGCGTCCTCCAGGCATCTTCCCTGGACGCGCGATATCTCGGGCTGGAGCTGACCGAGAGCGTCCTGGTGAACCACCAGAAGGAAGGGACCGACACGCTGCATGCCCTGCGGGCGATGGGACTGCACCTGTCGGTGGACGACTTCGGGACGGGATACTCGTCCTTCAGCTACCTCAAGCGGTTCCCGCTCGATACCCTCAAGATCGATCGCTGCTTCGTGCGCGAGATCGCCAGCCACCCGGACGATGCGGCCATTACCACGGCGATGATCGCGATGGGACACGCGCTCGGTCTCCGGGTGGTGGCGGAGGGGGTGGAGACCGATGCCCAGAGCCTGCTGCTCAGGCGGCAGGGCTGTGACGAAATGCAGGGATATCTCTTCGGGCGGCCGGTGCCGGCCGATCGTCTGGCCCAGTTCCTCGCCGGCAGCCGCCCGACGACCCGCACCATCGCCCGGCGCGTCCGCGCGTCCGAGTCCAAGGCGAGCTGATCGATCAGGACGCCGCACCCGGGAGCTGAGCCAGCTCGCCGACCCGATCCCAGGGCAGCACGGTATAGGGAAGCCCCGCGGGCAGCACGGATCGGAAGCACGGATCGACGCTGGTCGCGTTCTCCGCCGCGGGTTTCACCAGGATCAATCGCTCGGCATCGAGTGCCCCCGCCACGAATGCCGCCACGCTGTCACTGGTCGCCTCCCACGTGTGTGGCAACACATCCGCGGCGCGCATCCAGCGCGACGGCGCGAGCACCGCCACTCCGGCTGTTCCGATGGCCTCCTCGATCGCCCCGGGCTCCTCCACCATCCTCGCTCCCACGATCCGCTCGGCCAGGACATGGGCGTACTGCTCCATGGCCAGAATCGCCATCCAGTGCGCGGCATCGGCCGAGAGACCGTGCGCAGCTTCGAAGGTGCGAATCGCGTCGGCGAACGGCCCGCCGCCCGGAACCACGACGACCCGCCGGGCCCGCCCCAGATCGGACACGGCGCCGCACACTGCCTCGAGCGCCCCGGGAAGCGCGCTGAGCCCGCCTCCGACTTTGATCACGATAAGCCGCGCCTCGGTCCGGCCGGTGCGGGTCATGCCGGAAGGTCCGCCAGCTCGTCCGCCAGGAGCCACGCTACCGCCACGGCAGGCGCGGTCCGCGCCCCGTCGCCGAGCCGGTCGGCCAGCGGCACGACCCGGAGGCCCACCCGGATCGCGGCGTCGGTCGCGATGAAGTCGCCGAGGCCGGTCACGACCGCGGTGCTCACCATGGGCCAGCGCAGCCGGACGCGCTCCAGCGCCGCGGCCACGAGCTCCACCTGCGCCTCCGCGAGGGTGCGTGCGATCTGCTCGACGGCGGCCTCGTCCAGCATCTCCCGATCCCCGCAGACGACCCGGGCCAGCCGCTCCCCGGCGAACTCGCGGGTGGCCGGGCGGCCATCGGGCGTCGCCACACTGTAGTCCGCGGGCGCCAACCGCCTCAGCCACAGATGCACGTCGCCGATCAGCGCGAATCCCTCCGCCGAAACCGCGGCTCGGCCATCCCAGAGCGGTACTTCACGGGCCAGCGCCTCCGTCGGCGTGCGGAGTGCCCCGGTGTAGACCAGCTCGCCGCTGGAGAGCCGCGCCGGATCGGTCCGTCCCAGCGCCTCGATCCGGCCCGCCACGATGGGAACGATGTCAGTGGAGGTGCTGCCGATGTCGACCAGGATGGCATCGGGAACGAATCGCGCCACCAGTCTTGCCGTGGCGGCCCAGTTCGACGCGCCGACCTCGAGCGGTCGGGTCCGCGCCTCCGCGGGAGCGACGAAGCGTCCGTCCACTGTGTAGACGTGGAACGGCTGCCGGGGGAATGCCGTCTCCAACGCGTCCAGGACGAAGGCTACGCCTTCCCGCTTGGTCCGGAACAGCTGCGAGAGCTCCGCCGTCATGGTGACGGCGTGTGGGTGACCGCTGCGATAACCGAGCTCCCGCGCCAGCCGCACTAGCGTGGGCACCAGGGCCTCGGGATCGCGCCGCAGCTCGTAGGGCGTGGAGAGCGCCCGGATCCGCGGGCTCTGCCCCGCACACGGGTCCAACCGTGCAGCCTTGGTGTTCACCCCGCCGATGTCCCACCCGATGATCGGCGCTCCATTGCGTCTGGTCATCCGACTCCCGGCGCGGGTAGTATGCTGAATGGAGATCATTCCGGTGCTGGATCTGGCCCAGGGCGTCGCCGTCCACGCCCGTGCCGGTGAGCGTGTGCGCTATCAGCCGGTTCGGTCCGTGCTCTCCCCGGACTGTGTCGGAGATCCGCTCGCCTTGATCCGCGCCTTCCGCGAACGCCTCCGCGCGGAGCGGTGCTACCTGGCCGACCTCGACGCCATCGGGGGCCGCGCCGTCCAGGGCAGCATTCTCCGCCGGCTTGCGCAGCTGGAGGGCCCCCTGAACGGCCCGCTGTTGATCGACGCCGGAACCCGCTCCCCGGATGGCGCCCTGGAGCTCCTGTCCCTGGGCGCGAGCGAGATTGTCGTGGGGCTCGAGACGCTCCGCGCCTTTGCCGACCTGGCCTCGGTCATCGCGGCGGTCGGCCCCCATCGCGTCATCTTCAGTCTGGACCTCCGGATGGGCCAGCCGATCGTTCACCCCGATGCCGGGGTCGATGGCTTCGCGCCCGACGCTCTGAGCCTCGCCACCCAAGCTGTGGAGACCGGGGCGACATGTCTCCTGGTGCTGGACCTCGCGCGAGTGGGAACGGGACAGGGAGTGGATCTCGGCCTGATCGCGGAGCTGCGGCGGCTCTTCCCCGGCGTGCGGCTGCTCGCCGGCGGCGGCGTGCGGAGCCGCCGGGACCTCGATCGGATGCGGGATACGGGCTGTGACGGAGCACTGGTGGCCAGCGCGCTCCATGACGGGAGCATCACGGCGGCGGATGTGTCCGGATTGATCGAGCGGACCTAGTCCGCTGCGAGGGCCGCGCGATAGGTCGCCGACTGGCCGTAATTCTCCTCCACCTCGAACTCCAGCAGCGTCAGGTGACGGTATCCGCTCTGCCCCAGCTCCTCACGTACCCGCGAGCCGAGATACTGCGCCAGCATTTCCGCCGTGCTGTTCTTGATCGGGAGCAGGGCACAGTCGCGCTTGGGGAAGACGTAGGTGGGCTCGCCGAAGTAGTCCACCGCCAGGCGAGTGCCTTCCTCCCGGAAGGCCAGCTTGGGATTCTCGGTCGGCAGCAGCACCTTGTGGTCGATCTCGTCCACCAGGCGCCGGGTGATCTGCTTGAGGACGCTGAAGTCCAGGACCAGGTTGCATTCGGCGTCGACGGTGCCCTCGACCGCCACGCCCACCCGATAGTTGTGACCGTGCAGCGCCTCGCACTGGTGACCCCGGAAAGTGATGAAATGCGCCGAGGCGAAGACCAGGTAATCCTTGCTGACCTGCACGCGAAAAGTGCTCTGCACGACGATCTCCTCAGCGGTCCCACCCGCCTTCAAGTATAACAACGAACAGCGCGGCGCAGGTGAGGTCGGCCGTGGTGCCGGGGTTCCGGCTGTTGGTCGGATCCCGCAGGTCGGCATCCAGTCGGGCCAGCGCCGCCCGGCCGGCGGGATGCCTCACTCCGCCCGCCGCCGTGACCTCGCGGGCCTGCCGGGAGACTGCCTCGGCGGCCTCGGGTCCGAGCTTCCGCGCGATGTGGGTGTCCCCGCCGGCGCCGAGCAGGACCAGGAAGGCCTCGACTGTGGCGTCCCCCCAGGTCAATCCCGCCGCTCGCGCCGCCCGGAGCGCCGGGGCTCCCAGCTCGAACGTAGTGGCGAAGTCGCTGACGTACTCCCGGGCCACCGCGTCCCGTTCGGCGGCCAGGGCCATTGCCTCGCGCAGGGTCACGGTCGGAGGCGCGGCGACGTCCTCCACCGCGGCCCGGCCCAGACCGCCCGGGCGCGCCAGCCTGATGGCGGCGTATACCTCGGTGGCATCGTCCACCGTGGTCTCTGCCAGCACCCGGCTCACGCGCTCGCGGAGCGTGCCCCCCGCGCGGACCGCCGCCCGGGCCAGCGGAGCCAGCAGCAGGATGATGCCAAGGTTGGTGTTCGCCCGTGCCCACCGGGCAGTCGCCTCGACTGCCGCCCGGATGGTGCGGCCAAGCGGCCGCTGGCCGGCCGCGCCCAAGGCGGGCCCGATGGCGACGGCGCTGGCCAGAAAATCCTCGTACCGGGTGTCATGGAAATGCCGCTCCGGCGCGACGTTTCCCGGCTTCGGGGCACTCGCCTCCAGCAGGCACGCGAGCTGAGCCGCGGCCACCACGTCCTCCGGGCCGCTCAGCATCCGGTCAGCTGCTCTATGATCGCGCCGGCGACGTCTAGGCCCGTCGCTTCCTGAAGGCCTTGCCAGCCCGGAATGCCATTGACCTCGAGCACGTACACCGTGCCGTCGCGCGCCGGGAGGAGATCCACGCCGGCGTACTCCGCACCCACCGCGGCCGCGGCCCGGACCGCGAGGCTGGCCCATTCACGGGGGAGCTCGATGGCACGGGCGGTGCCGCCGCGGGCGAGGTTGGTGCGCCATCCCTCCGACCGCCGCTCGATCGCCCCGAGCACCCGACCTCCGAGCACGAAGGCCCGGATGTCGCGGCCCTCGTGGTCGATGGTTCGCTGCAGGTAGAACACGCCCCGGATCTGCTCGATGGTCCGGAACACCCTATACCCCATCTCTTCGTCGCTCACCCGCACCATGCCGAGCCCCATGGAGCCGAAGAGCGGCTTCACGATGACGTCGCCGAGCGCGCGGAGGGCCACGAATGCTTCCTCGACGCTGTCGCACACCACGGTCTCCGGCGTCGGGAGACCACACTGCTCGAGCAGGGCGGAGGTCCAGAACTTGTCCACCGTGCGCTCGATCGCCCGAGGGGAGTTCATGACCCGCACCCCGCGCTCCTCCAGTCGGTGCAGGGCGTCCACCCGGTAGATGATCTGCTCCAGGGATCCGGAGGGAATGATGCGGGCCAGCACGGCGTCCGCCCGGTCGAGCTCGACGCTACCGCTCCTGAGGCCCGCCCGGCTTCCGACGGTGGCGACCAGGCCCTCGTAGGGTACCACGGCCCCGGTGTGCCCGCGCGCTTCGAGCGCGCGGGTCAGTTCCCTGGTATGCCACCCTTCGCGGGCGGCGAGGATGACGAGATGCAGGCTACTGTTGCTCGCCGATGAGGCCGGTCAGGCCGTTGGTCACGAAGTTCTTGAAGTCATCGCCCACCTTCTTGAAGGCCGGAGTGGCGGTGCCCTTCTTGAGCTCGTCCATCGAGTTGAAGCAGAGCTCCGCCTGCCGGTACTTGGCCGGCGCGGACCCGTCGAGATTGGATACGAACTTGGTGAGATCGGCGCGCACGAAGCCGATCTCCTGCTGTCCGGCGCTGACCAGGGGCAGGTGGGTGGCCGAGTAGTATTTCTCGAATGCCGCCGTGTCCTTGGGCGTGTTGTAGATGACCGTGACCAGGGCGGGGCAGCCCGCCGTGCCCTTGTCCCCTGTCTCGACCGCGAGCATGCCGGTCAGCCCGTGGGTGTCGAAGTTCTTGAAGTCGTCCCCCACCTTCTTGAACGCCGGGGTGGCCATGCCCTTCTTCGCGTCGTCGAGCGAATTGAAGTAGAGCTCGGCCTGCCGGTAGAACGCCGGCTTCTTCCCGTCCAGCGCACTCTTGAATCGGGTCAGCTCGGCCTTGGTGAAGCCGATCTCCTGTTGCCCTGCGCTCACCAGGGGGAGATGGGTCTCGCGGTAGTACTTCTCGAAGGCGGCGGTGTCCTTGGGCGTCTGGTACAGCACCGTCACGATGGCCTGGGGGCCGCTCGGCGCGGGGGCGGCTGCGGCGGTGGTGTCGGCCGCCGGGGCCTCGGCCGCCTTGTCGGCGGGCTTGCCGCACGCCGTCGCGAAGGCCATCGCGGGAAGCAGGTACCAGCTCGGGAACCGTCGCATCTGAAGCTCCTGGTCGAAGGGGATTATCCGGATCATCTGGGATAGCACGAGGCGGTAAGCACCTCGCCGTTGAGATGTCCGGCGTGGAATGTCCGCCCGGTCTCGGCGCTGGTGAGCCAGACCTCGCCCGGGCTGAACAGCAAGGGGTCGATCTTGTAGAAATCCCCCTGGTACCGCTGGAAGATGTCGTAGAACGCCGTACCGTAGTCGTGCGACGCCGACGCCGGCACCTTGGGCGCCAGCTCGGCCAGCTCATCGTCGTCGGCGCGGATGGTATAGCGCGCCTGGCCGCCGTAGAGGATGCAGTCGTTGGTGCGCCCGATGGCGCGGAGGTCGTTCTTGGCCACCGGCGGAATCGGCGCGGTGCCCGTGGCGCTCACTACCCGCCGCACGTCGAAGCCGAGGGTCTCGATCTTGTGCAGACCGGTCTCCAGGATTCGGGCCGAGATCTGAACCCCACCCGCGAGACTCGCCGTGGGTGCCACGACGAAGGTGATCTGGGATGGCTGAAGCCGCGCCTTCTGCGCCACCCAGGCGGCCACCGCGTCATCGGGGAGCACGCGCCCCTCCAGCACCAGCACGCCGCGCGTGGCCTCCTCGGCGTAGCCCAGCTTTTCGAACAGCTCGCGCTCGACCCGGGCATGGGCCCGGAGCGGCCCTGAGCCCATGGCGAAGAACTTCTCGACCGAGATGGCCCAGCCGGCATACTGCGAGGCCATGCAGGAGACGGCCGGATGGTCGGTCCAGACGGTGACCCCCGGCCAGGCCTGGCCCTCGATCTGCACCGGCGTGTACGCCACATTTCCCAGTCCCCCCATGCAGATCTCGGACAGCGCCAGCCCGGCGTCGTAGCCGCCCTCGGTCTCCACGCCTGCGTCGATCACCTTGGCTCCGCCAGGGAGAGTGATCGATTTCACCCGCAGGAGCGCCGCGTGCTCCTCCATTCCGTCGGCGATCTCGGAGGCCAGCTCGTTCATCCGTACCGGGTTCATTCCGCTGTCCATGCCAGGATCTCTCCCTTGCCCAGGTCGGCCAGATCGCCACTGTAGCGGCGGTAGAAGCCCGTGAGGTGTCGCTCCTGCACGGGAAGCGCATATCCGGCGCGGAGCCGTCTGAGGGTCACGCGGAGGTGCACCGGCTGATAGGTGCAGGCGTATCGGTATGTCGGGGGCACGGTGACTCCACCGAGCGCCACGATGGACCCCCGCTTGGACCAGAGGCCCGCCGCGGCCCCGATCGTGCCGAAGACCAGCACCGTGCCCGCGATCATTCCCGCGCCCGCGTGACTTCCCGCGCTGCCCGCGATCGCAACCAGGCCCCGACGCATCAGGGCTCCGGCCTCGGCTCCGGCGGTGCCGCGCACGATGAGCTCGCCACCGACCATCCCGCGCCGGGCCTCGGGCGCCGCGGCGCCGGCGCGGGGGCCGGCGTCTCCCCGAATCTCCAGCGACCCACCGCTCATCCCCACGCCGGCTTGGGCGCCGACGTTTCCGTCGACGACCACCTCGCCCTCTGAAAGCCCCGCGCCGACCCGGTCGGCCAGGGCCAGGTCTCCCTCGAACCGGATGCGGCCGCCGGGCTCGCCGCTCAGGTCGAAGAGATCTCCCAAGGTGAGCGGCCCCTGACCGTCGATACGAACCGGGCGCCGGGCCAGCTCGGCGCCCTGGAGGCCGGTCCATCCCGGCGACAGGACTTCACCCAGGTCGGCACGGCCCCGCAGGGGAGCGCGAAGCCTGGCGATCAATCCGTCACTCACGCCGGAGCCTCGGGACTCATGATCTTCCGCAGGTGGAAGTGATGCGGCCCCAGCTTCCCGCCGTAGTTTCCGGCCGTGATCGAGACGACGCCCTCCCGGCAGGCGGCCTCGATCCCGTCCCGCATCGCGCCCGCGATGGCCTCCGCGTCGGTGCCGTTGATGACGATCTCGAGCACCGAGTTGACGCCCTCGGGCAGCGCCGACGTGGTCACCGCACGGAGCGTAGGGCAGAAAGCATCGTTGGTGGAGGCGATCATGCTCTTGATCCGCCGCGAGCCCACCTTGCTTCCGCTGCGGACGACACCGCCGGGGAAGGGCAGGATCACTCCGGCGCGTGAGGCCATCACGTCGGCCGCCGCCTCGGCTGCCGCCAGCGCCGCGTCGGCGCTCCGGGCCAGGATCAGGAAGTTTCCGCCTCCCACCCCCTTCAGCATCCCGAACTTCTCCTGCACCAGGAACTCCCCCTCCATCACCGGGATCCGCCAGAAGCGCTCCCCGGCGATCATCTTGCTCGCCTGGAACCCGTCCCCGAAGAACTTGAGCGCCGACCCGACGCCGACCCGGTCGGGCACACCGGGAAGTCCGTCGTAGCAGGCGGTGGTCGGACAGGTGAGCACGGTCTGCCCGATCCGCTCGATCAGGCGCTTGCCCATGTCGTCCTTGCCCATGGTCATGAACAGGATGCTCACGCCGGGCCGCCCGTCCGGGGTGTCGCCGGTGCCGAGCTCGCGCTCGACGCCCGCCTCGCACTTGCAGCCGATGACCGAGGTGGCGAACCCGGTGAGCTTGAGCGCCGCCGCGCGGGCCCAGCGCTCGCTCCGGGCGGTGATGATGATCCGCGCCACCCGCATGGTGAACGCTTCGGCGAAGGTGTCCTCGATGAAGACCCCGCGGATGTTCATGGCGCCGTCCTCATCCGATCGCCAGCGGCTCGCCGGGCAGGTCCTGCACCGGGTAGTTGGCGAACGAGACCGAGGAGAACGCCTCGAAGTGCCGCCGCACGTGGGGCAGGACGGCCGGATCGTAGCCCGGCGCCACCCTCAGGCGGCGGCCGTGCGGGGCCCGGCGGAGCTGTCCCTCCTCCACGATCAGCAGGCCCTGCTTGAGCACGTATCGCGGCGTGGCGAACATCTTCGCCAGGTCGGCATCGCGGCTGTAGATGGTCACGTCGGCGTCCGCGCCGGGTCCGAGATGCCCCTTTCCGGTGAGGCCCAGCAGCCGCGCCGGGCCCGCCCTGGTCACGATGGCGATCTCGTTCAGGCTGTACTCCCGCGCCAGCCCGTCGGCCAGCGCGCTTCCCGCGAGCAGCTTGGGATTCACCAGTTTGAGCCGCTCGTCGCGCACCGCGCGGTCCATCAGAAGCTGAATGAGGGCGGGATAGGACAGGAACGAGCCGCCGTTCGGATGGTCGGTGGACAGCACCACCCGCCAGGGGTCTTCGCTGAGCAGGAAGAGCTCGAGCCCGATCGCCCACTGAAGCGCCGAGACCGCCGCCTTCTCCTTGTAGGCCAGCGGCACGATGCCGCAGCCGGTCTCCAGCTCGATGTCGATGTTGGTCCACCGCCGTCCACTGCTCTTGTGGAGCAGATACTCCACCGGGGCGTCCGCCGTGATCGTCATGGCCGGCCCGAACATCACCTGCCCGACGTCGGTACTGAGCTCCGGGTGCGCGTTGACGTAGCCGATGACCTGAGACGCGGCCGAGCTCCAGGGTTTGCCCTGGCCCCCGCCGTAGCAGTGGAACTGGAGGTGGGTGAAGTGCGCCCGGCGGCCTGCGAGCGTCTCCATGCTCGCGAGCGTGGTGGCGGCGTTTCCTGCGATGCCCAGATTGTTCGCGTGGATGTGCACCGGGTGGGGCAGCCGGAGCGTGTTGGCTGTGTCCGCGAGCGTCTCGAGGATCGCGCGCGGCGTCACCTTGCGTCCGCCGATCGCTTCGTCCAGCCCGGTGACATTGCGCTGGCCAGTCTTCCAGGCCTCGATGCCGCCCGGGTTCACGATCTTCACCGCGTAGCCGCCAGTGGATTGCAGCAGCCAGGCCGCGTAGTCCCGCGCGCGGTCGGCTTCCCCGGCCTCGATCTGACGCAGCAGATACTCGTCGTTGCCCATCAGGACGAAGATGCCGCCGTCGAGGCAGGGCGTGTCGTCCAGCTCCGCGTGACTGTGGCGTGCCGTAATCGGAGCAACCGCCGCGTCGAAGGCGGTCGTGTAGCCCAGGCCGGCGTAGCGGTAGCCCGTCGTGAACGTGCTCGGCACCGTGCCGCCGGTTCCGGAACGGGCAGAGATGTCGTCTTCGACGAGGCCGGGCGCGGGCATCGGATCCGAGGCGTGTTCATCTGGAATCAGCCGCCGCGCGTGATTGCAGCTGGAGCTGGCGAAATGGGAGTGGATGTCCACCCCGCCCGGCATCACCACCATGCCTCGCGCGTCGAGCGTCGGCACGCCCGGCGGGAGCTGCTCCACGATGCGTCCGCCCTCGATGCAGACATCCCGCAACTGGCCATCGACCCCATTGGCGGGATCATGCACCGCCCCGCCGACGATGCGAAGTGAGTCCCGGCCGCTCATGCCGGCTTCTCCCGCAGACGAGCCTGCACGGCCATGAGCAGCGCGCCGAGCGTTTCGGCGGCCGACCGGCGCCCGCCCAGTGGCGGACGCAGCGGGAGCGGCACCTCGTCCATGCGGTACGCCGTTCCTCCCTCGTGAATCCCCGCTACTCCGGTATCGATCGCCACGCGAGTGTCGAACGGCGCCTCGCTGGCGCGCGGACCGATCACCACGGTGGTCAGGCGCCCCAGTGCCGCCGATGTCTCCGCCTCCAGCCCTCCGGCGCTGCCGGCGATGAGCACCGCGGCCGCTGCGCCGTTGCCGATGCTCGCCAGCCCTCGCTCGGCTGGTGCGTACCTGGGGAAACCGCTGGAGAAGTCGACCGCGAGCGGAAATCCTGTTTGCCAGGTCAGCACCGATTCCGCGCCGGAGCGGTTGCCTCCGGCGCGGAGGCTGCTGAGCGCCGCGCGGGTAGGTCCGTTGAGCGCCTGAACCAACGCGATCAGCCCCTCTGCCCGGTAGGCGTCTCGCGCCAACCCGCCCGGCTCCGCCTCATGCACCAGCACCGCGTAGCGCGCCCGGAGCATCTCCTCGGCCGCCCGGGCGGTGCTCTCCAGGGCGGGAGACAGGCCGCCCGGCCGGTTGCCCAGCACGGTGGCGCGCATGACCGAGAGCGCGGGGATCTCGTCCGCCGGCTCGAGCGCGACTTCCATCTCCGCCCCTGCGGGGCTGCGGGAGCTCCCGATGTGGACCGAGATCACCTTGCGTCCGCGCCGCCCGCCGGTCACATGAGTTCCCTCGGGCTCCAGCGCGTATCGCGAGAGATAGCGGGGATAACGAGCGGTCGGGTCCACACCCCAGAAGAGCACCACGTCGGCGCGGTTGCGGATCTCGCCCAGGGTAGCGGTGGCGCGGCCCCGGCGCTGGGCCGACAGCAGCCCGGCCGCGGCCGGCTCTGATGTGGCGCTGTCCACTCGGGCTCGGAGCAGGTCGGCGAGTGCCACGGCCGTGCGCTGCGCCTGGGTGCTCAGGTCCGGAGCCAGATGGACCAGGACGCGTCCGGCCGACCCGGCGAGCAGGCTCGCCGCTTCCGCCACCGCCTCTTCCAGCCCGACTGCGGTCCCGCCGCGCAGCGCCTTCTCCGGCACGGCGCCGTCGCCGAACCAGGCTCGTGCCACCGGGCAGTCTGGCGTCACACCCACGATACGCCCCTGGCTGACGTGGATGCCGACGTCGTCGCAGACGCAGCCGCAGCCCAGGCAGGTCACCGGCTCCGGGACGTTTCGGGGAGCCGTCATGCTGCGCCTCGAGCGCGAGTCTCGACCAGTCGGTAAATACGGGCGGCTCGGAGCCTCAAGCGCTCGATACAGGTCCTCGCGTCGGTGCCGGTGGCGAACACGGTGCAGATCGGGTGACCCCTATGGATACGCTCGCCTGGGTGGGGGACGTCGGCCAGGTCGCCGCCGGCCGTCCATCGCAGGCCTTCGCCGACCGTGACCTCGCGTTGCGCGAAGACGATCGCCTTGCCTGTCACCAGCCCCGCCACGACCTCATGTGCGGGCAGCAAGCCTCCGCAGGCGGCCCTGTGCAGCTCGAAGAGCGAGCGCCCGGTGGCGCGCTCGACCAGCTCCATCGACGCGGAGTAGCGGGGATTCACCTCGATCGGATAGGGCATTCCGCCCCTGGCGATAAAGTCGATGCCGTTGAGACCAACCAGTCCGAACTCCTCGGTGACCGCCGCCGCCAGGACCCATGCCGCGGGCAGCAGCTGATCCTGCCGCTCGAACACCGGCCGCTCGGCAGTCCCGAGGAGGCTGCCGCAGTAGCGGAAGCCGTGCGCACCGAATGCCGGGTCGCCGACGAGCTGCCGCGAGAGCCCGAGTAGCACGGCACGACGGCCGTCGGCCAGAAATACGATGGAGCCGGCAGGCCCAGGAATCCGCTCCTGGAGATACGATTCTCTCGGCACGAGAGCTCCGGGCCGCCAGAGGCTCGTCCCATGTCCTCCGCCTGACCGCCGCGGCTTCATCAACCACCGGCGGCCGGGAGGTCCGGCAATCGGCGGGCTGGCCCGCGTTTCGGGGATGGCGAAGCCCCGCCCTCGCAAGGCCCGCATCAGGACGATCGGATTGCGGACTCGTCGGAGCACGGCTGGCGGGTTTCCCAACAGCCGCCGGCCCCCGGCCAGCGCCGCGACCGCGTCGGGATAGTTCTCGAAGTTGGCGGTGTACGCGACCAGGCTGGCCTGCACTGTCCCCGTACTCTCGGCTGCCGCGGCAGGACTGAATCGCCCGGGCCCGATGCCTGAGGGGAGTACCTCGGCAACCGCGCGCAGGTCGATGTCGCCGAAGGCGTCGACCGCGGTCACCAGGTGGCCGGCCCGCGCGGCGGAGGTGGCCAAGGCGCGGGTCGACACCCCGGCGACCAGGAGATGCTCCCGCCGCTCCGGCATCCTAGACCAGGCCGAGGCGACGGCGCGCGTCGTCCGGAGTGATGACGTAGAGATGATCCAGCACGCTTCCCGTTGCCTCTCGAATCCTCATTCGGTCGACCAGCGCCCGATGCGCTCCGCCGGCCAGGCCGTCGGCGAGCAGCGCCGCGCCCTGCGCGCCCTGCTTCGCCACCCGGGCGAACCCCTCCAGCATTCGGACTGGCCCAACCGCCGCGAGTCCCCGTTCGAGCCGGGAGCGGACCGCGGGGTCTTGGGCCATTCGTCCCGAGAGCAGGACCTCATCGGCCTCCGGGCTCGAGACCCGGAGCTGGTGCACTGCCTTGATGGCGCCTTCCACGTAGGCTTCGAGGCCGAGGCCGGGGTCCGCGGCGGCGCGCTCCAGCACCGTGGTTACGCCGCCACGGAAGAGCACCGCCTTGCTGATCTCCCCAGCGAGAAACGCCACCTCGCCATCCAGCGCACCCCCCGCCTGCCAGCCCATCGGCCCCGAGGTACCGCCAAATCCGTCGACGATCCGGCCTGCCCGCACCGCCACTCCAGCCGTGAACGCGCCTCCCAGCTCCAGCAGAATCAGGGAGACCTCGTCGATGGCCCCCCCGCGACGGTTCGCCTGATCCTGAATGGCGAGTGCCGCGGCGCATAGCTTGTCGGCCGTCCCCAGGTCTACCCGGTTGAGCTTGCGGTGCGAGGGGACGCTGTCGAGATGGATGACCCCCGGCACGAAGACGACCGGAAGCTCGGTCGCGCCCAGCATGCGCGCCAGACTGCGCAATCCGCCTATTCCGCCGGGGTCGTCGGGGGCGGCGAGGAAGGCGAGCCGCAGCTCCTCCTCGGTTGCTTCGGACGCCCGCCGAAGCGGAAGTCCGTAGCCCGACGGTCCCACGATGAGATCCAGCGGCCCCATCGCCAGCAGCCGTTCGACCAGCTGCCGAGGCTCGGCCAGCGCTTCGGCGGTTGGCCAGGTCGCGTCCAGAATCAGGCGACCGTCCTCGAGGCCGCAGAGATCGAGACTCACCGTTCCCGGATCGATCCCGACCACACGGGGCATCGTCAGCGCTTCTGCGTACTCAGCCCCCGGGCGACCTCGGCGATCGCTTCCGCGTCCAGCACCAGATCGTTGCGCTCGAACAGCCGGGCCACACAGGCCTTGTGCAGCTTGGTCTTGAAGTTGCCGATCCCGAAGGCGCCGAACACGGTGACGCCCTCGCGCTTCACCCCCTCATCGGCCACCTCGACCCCTTCGACCCCGAGAGGCGGTACCGCGTTGAGGTCGACTGCTACCTCGAGACCCGGACGTCGAGCCCAGGCGGACTTGGGGATCATCATGACGCCTGCCGGCCCCGAGTTGAGCAGGATCTGCACGCCGTCGAGCACGCCGGCGGCCTGCGAAGCGTCGCCCATGGTCTTTGCTTCGACCGCCACCTCGAAGCGCTCCCCGATCGAGCGGCGGGCCCGGTCCCCTTGTTCCGGCTTGCGCGAGGTGATGACGACCTCCGCGCCCCCCTTGGCGAGAAGTCCGGCCGCGCGCTGTCCCACCGGACCGGTGCCCGCGACGATGAGCACCCGCTTCCCGCGCACGTCGCCCACCGTCTCCTCGATCTTCACGACCGCGGCCACCGCCGTGGTGTTGGAGCCGTTCGAGTCGAGCATGATGGACACCTTGAAGTCGCCGAACAGCGAGTCCTGGGCAATCGCCAGCAGCTGCTCGCCGGCGGACATGTTGCTGCCGCCGATCCAGACGGCCGTGTTGTGCAGGTCCTTGGGCCCACGAGTGAAGATGCAGCCGTGGATGAGATCGCGAACGTCGCCCTCGGTGACGCCGCCGTAGCTCATGATGACGTCGGCGCCCGCGTCGTAGGCCACGACCTGGTCGAACACGCTCGGCAAACGGGAGCTGTCGAGCTGGAGCAGGAGCTTGCGCATCGGCCGTAGGTTCTCCCTCGAGGGCGTCAAGAGTCCAGGAAAAGACGAGGGGCGCCCCCGACGCGGGCCGCCCCTCGCTGAAACACGATGCCGCGGGACTGTACGATCAGCCCTCAGCGCCGCTGGCGAACGGATGCCGCGCGGCCTTGTACTTCTGCAGCACCTCGTCCACCGACGGCTTGTTCTGCAGCGCCCGGGCGATCGACTCCTTGGTGGCCGTGTAGTTGAAAGAGTAGATCTTCTTGTCGTCTTCGGCCTGCCAGTGGATGAACACGCCCACCAGGACGCAGTAATCACTGGCCTGCTGCTTGGAGATCACGCCCTCGTTCACCGAATCCATCACCGCCCGCGCGACGGCTGCCTGCGCCGGCCCGAACATCTGCACCGCCTGCTTGGCGCCCTTGATGGTGACCTTGTTGAAGAGCAGCGTGTCGGGCTTGGCGGGAAGATTCGGGGTCACGACGGCCAGCAGATGGTTGAACCCGTCCGTGTTGGTGGAGAGCGCGTTGACGAAGGCGGCGCCCGCCGGCCCGGCCTTCGATCCGATGATCAGATCGATGTGGGCGATCTCGTTGCCGTCACCAACGAGCGATTCACCGATGAAGAAGTCCGCGGCCATACCTGCCTCCATGTGCGATTTGGTGAGGAACGAGAGGATTTGGCGAAGCATACGCTGCTCGACGAGGCGAAGAGTGAGCCGGCACCGGAGCGACGTGGGAAAGAGCGAAGCCACGCGGTCCCGCAGCGTACGCGGGTAGCTCTTCTGGGCAACGCAGGTCCTGCGTAGAGGCCACTAGTATGGACCCCACCGATATCGGTGTCAAGGAGGAGGTTACCTCCTCTGCGCGGAGCGAAACGGGTTGCCGTGTATCTCGATTCGGGTTATATTCGGGCGTGCTCAGCCGAGATCTAAAGTCACTATGAACAGGCAGTTAGCTCAACGTAAGGCGGCCTCGGCCCGGCAGACTCGCCGGGAGAGGCAGAGCCCGGGTGGACGCTTCTTTCCTTTCCTCAGGCGTCTCAGGGCCGCCGGACGCAGCAACATGTACGGCGCCATTCCTTATCTCATGCGCACCTTTGGCCTCGACCGGGACACCGCGTTTCGAGTCGTCTGCGAGTGGGAGGATGTCCAGGCAGCGGAGCGGTCCGACCCGGGCGAGGGACGCCCTCGCTCCCGAGGCGTGGCGGCAAAGTAAGTCCCTCAATGACTTACGTGGTGGCACAGGGCTCGCACTTGGGAGTGCCGCAGGCATCCCGCTCCCAACTGAGGCCACCATGAGAACCAGCATCGCCACCGGCTCGCTGCTCACCGCGCTCCTTCTCGGCCAGCCGGCCCAAGCCCAGCAGATTCTGGCAGACGTCGTTCTCCAAAGCGGTCCTATCGCGGGTCACGTGGTCATCGGGGACGGGTACTCGACCTACGATCGGCAGCGGGTCATCTACCGGCGCCCACCCGTCCGTCGCATGGTCGTGGTCGAGCGGGCGCCGCGAGTCCTCGTCGTGGAGCGCGCCCGCACCCGCGGCCAAGCCGAGTGGCGGCGCTTCGGCTACCGTCCGGTGACCCTCTACTATGTCGATGGCCGGTACTTCGATCGCTGGTTCAATCGTGCCGGACTGAGACAGGTGGTGGTCTATGAGCGTGGCGGCCGCTACTTCCGCGAGTGCGACCGGCATGACCGCTACGACCCCTACAGCTACGACCGGGACCGCCACGAGCGCGACCGCCACGACGGCGATCGCCACGGCCACGATCGTTACAACTGGGACGACTGACCTGTCCATGCGCCCATCCGGCGCCTGATCTCCCAGATCCAGGCCCGTTCCAGAGCAGATATCCCCGCACCCCGCGGGGATATTTGTTGTAACCCTGTGTGCCGCGTCACAGCGGCGCGCCGTCACCGGGGTAGATCCTACAGCGGTAGCGGGCTGCTTCCAGGAATCCATGGATCTGCGGGACTTATGACTCTCTCTCGCGCCGGCGCCAGGGCTTTGATCTGCCTTCTCGCCGGCGTTCTTCCGTTGGTGGCCGTCCGCGATGCGCAGGCCCAGTACTTCGGCCGCAACAAGGTCCAGTACGAGAGCTTCGACTTTCACGTCCTGCGGACCGCCCATTTCGACCTCTATTACTACTCCTCCGAGCGCGACGCCGCCTCGGTTGCGGGACGTATGGCCGAGCGCTGGTACACGCGCTTGAGCACGGTGTTTCATCACCCCCTGTCGGGACGCCAGCCGCTGATTCTCTACGCCTCCATGTCGGAGTTCCAGCAGACCAACGTAGTGGAGGGAGTGGGCGAGGGCACCGGCGGTGTCACCGAGGGACTCCGCCGGAGGATCGTGCTTCCGACCGGCGGCACGCTCGATGATCTCAACCACGTGATCGGACACGAGCTGACCCACGCCTTCCAGTACGACATCACCGGATCGGGCAATCCCAACAACCGCGGAAGGCTCCCCGCGGCCACCGATCTCCCGCTCTGGTTCATCGAAGGCATGGCGGAGTATTTGTCGCTCGGCCCGACCGCGCCGCTGACGGCGATGTGGATGCGTGGCGGGGTCCAGGACAGCGTGAAGGACAGCCTGCCGTCCTACCGGCAGCTCGATGATCCGCGCTACTTCCCCTACCGCTACGGACAGGCGCTGCTGGCCTATGTCGGCGGGGAGTGGGGGGACGAGCGGATCGGCGATCTGCTGCGCCAGGCGGGCCGCATGCGCAGCATCGATCAGGCAATCCGGGGCGTCCTGAATCTCACCCCCGACCAGCTCGTCGCGCGGTGGCACGCGGCCACCCACGCGGCGTACGACGGGTTGCAGGCCAGCACCGACGCGCCGGCGGCGTACGGTCCGCGACTGATCGGCGTGCGCGACGAGGCCGGGCAGTACAACGTGTCGCCCTCGGTGAGCCCGGACGGCAAGCGGGTGATGTTCTTCTCCGATCGCGGCCTTTTCTCGATCGACCTCTACCTGGCCGACGCGCACACCGGCAAGGTGGAGCGGCAGATCACCCGCACGGCGCTCGACCCGCACCTTCAGAGCATCCAGTTCATCCAGTCGGCAGGAAGCTGGTCCGCGGATGGACGTCATTTTGTATTCGCGGCGGTCTCCCATGGACAGCCGCAGCTGGACCTGTACGACGTCGAGCGGGCCAGGATCGAGCGGGAGGTGCGGCTGCCCAAGCTGGGCGACATCCTCAACCCCAGCCTGTCTCCCGATGGCCGCGCGGTGGTCTTTTCGGCGCTCTCGGGCGGCCTGACCGACCTATTCATCTATGATCTCGCGGCCAATAAGCTGATTCGTCTCACCGCGGACCACTTCGCGGAGCTGCAGCCGGCCTGGTCACCGGACGGAAAGACGATCGCATTCGCCACCGACCGGTTCACCACCAAGCTCGACGACCTGGCCATCGGGCCCTACGGTCTCGCCTTGATCGATCCCGCGACGCGACACATCAGCCGCGTGCCCGGCTTCCAGGGTGCAAGGCACCTCAATCCGCAGTGGTCGCCCGACGGGGCCAGCCTCTATTTCATGGCCGATCCCGACGGGATCAGCAACATCTACCGCGTGCGGCTGGCGGACGGCGAGCTGCGCCGGGTCACCAACCTGTTCACCGGGGCAAGCGGGATCACCGAGACGAGCCCCGCGATATCGGTGGCCCAGCGGACCGGCCGCCTGGTGTACAGCGTGTTCCGGACCAACGGATACGAGGTGTACGCGATCGACAGCGCCACCACTCTCGCGGGCGCCGCGCTCACGCCGCCGCCGCAACGGAATGCCCAGGTTCTTCCGCCCCAGGATCGCTCCAAGTCTCTGGTGCTGCGCCTCCTTCACGATCCGGTCGGAGGGCTGCCGGACAGCGCCGAGTTCGCGACTCGGCCGTACCACCCGAGACTGTCGCTCACCTACATCGGGCAGCCGAGTCTGGGCGTGGGGACGAGCGACTTCGGCACCTACGTCGGGGGCGGAGCGGCGCTGTACTTCAGCGACGTGCTGGGCAATCGCAATCTCGCCACCGCACTGCAGGTGAACGGCGGCATCAAGGATGTCACGGCCCTGGTCGCGTACCAGAACATGAGCCACCGGCTCAACTGGGCCGCGGTGGTAGACCAGGTCCCCTATACCACCGGAGCCTTCGCCGCCGGAACCACCACGCTCGATGGAGAGCCGGTCTTCGTGCAACAGGAGCTCCGCCTCCGCCAGACCAACCGCGATATCCAGGGGCTCGTGTCCTACCCGTTCAACGAGGTGCAGCGGCTGGATTTCTCCGCCGGGTTCAGCAACATCTCGTTCGACCAGGAGCTCCGCACCATCGCGTTCTCTAACATCACCGGAGACAAGGTCCTGGATCAGAAGGAGGACCTGCCGGCCGGCGACGCGCTCAACCTTGGCCTGGCCAGCGCGGCCCTGGTCTACGACAACTCGTTCTTCGGCGCGACCGGCCCGATTCTGGGCCAGCGGTACCGGCTCGAGGTCAGCCCGACGGTCGGCTCGATCGACTACGTCGGCGTGCTGGCGGATTACCGGCGCTACTTCATGCCGGCGCGGCCATTTACCATTGCCGCCCGGATCATGCACTACGGGCGCTACGGCTCGGGCGGGGAGGACCCGCGGCTGCAGCCGCTCTTCCTCGGGTACTCCGGTCTGGTCCGGGGCTATCACTTCGGGTCGTTCGACGGATCCGAATGTCATCCGCCGGCGGACCAGCCGAACGCGTGTCCCGTGTTCGACCAGCTGCTCGGCAGCAGGATGGCCGTGGGCAATCTCGAGCTCCGCTTCCCGCTCCTGGGTGTCCTGGGTCTCGGCTCCGGCTACTATGGCGCGCTCCCGCTCGATTTCACCGTCTTCGGTGACGGCGGCCTGGCCTGGGACACCTCCAACGAGCCGAGTCTCACCGGGGGAGACAGAAAAGCGGTGTTCAGCGCTGGCGCGGGGCTTCGGTTCAACCTGTTCGGCTTCGCCGTGCTGGAGGCCGATCTGGTGCACCCGTTCCAGCGGCCGGACAAGAATTGGGTCTGGGAGCTCAACTTCCAGCCGGGATTCTGAGTCGCGGGGGTAGCTATCTTCCCCCATGCATCCGGCCCGCGACCATCACCTTCCGCCTGATCCCGACGCCTACCGACACGCCCCTCATCCGACCGGGCGGGTCATCGTCATCGCCCCGACCCGCGCCGCCTGCGAAACCATCGAGCTGGCCCTCGGTCTGCACCTCGAGACGCTCATGGAGCGGGAGCACGGCCAGGAGATGCGCGATCTGGCCGGCTCGGGGAAGGGCTTCGGGATCGTCGCCGGGACGGGCACCGGCAAGACGCTGGGCATCCGGCCCATCGCCGAGTCCATCCTGGGCGAGCCGCTCAAGGTCGGCGTGGTCAACCGGGAACGCGAGGCCACGCCGGAGACGCCCAGCTGGAACGTCGTCATCGTCACCACCGGCATCGCCCGCCGGTGGTTTCAGGACGATCTCATCACCGGGCGGGATACCGTCATCGTCGACGAGATTCACCAGACCTCCGCCGAGCTGGAGCTGTGCCTGGCCCTGGGCAAGCGCGCCGGCTGCCGGTTCATCTGGCTCAGCGCCACGGTCGATCCCGCGTTTTACGCCCGCTACCTCGAGAGCGCCGAGGTGCTGGTCACTCAGGCCTTCGACCCAGCGCTCCGCGCCAAGGTGCAGATCCTTCCGCAGACCCCGGACGAGTTCCTCAACGAGCGCTACATCCGCCACCTGATCAAGGAGCGGCGGGGCGTGGCCGTGTTCGTGCCGACCCGCGCCGAAGTGGAGCGGCTGGCCCAGGAGCTCGGTGAACAGTGGAAGCGTCTCACCACGGCGTTCTATCACGGCGGCGAGCCGATCCGGGTGATCCGCCCGTTCCTCGAGGGAGAAGTGGAGCGGCCGTTCCTGCTCGCGATGACCGCGGCCGGCCAGTCGGCGCTCAACGTCCGCGGGCTGGACACGGTGGTGATCTACGACGCGCGCTACGGCAACGTGGTGGAGCGCGGTCGCAATGTGCTGCACCGGCTCTACCTGGGCGCGAACGAGATCCTCCAGATGGCGGGCCGGGTGCACGGCCGGGTCCCCAACGGTGAAGTCGTCATCCTGAGCGACCGGGAGCTCATCTTCGAGCAGCTCAGGCCGACCCCGCCCGAATTCCAGCTGGCGGGAGACGCCGAGCGGGTCGCGATCACTTGCGCGGCGCTGGGCGTGGATGCCGCGGACCTCGAGCTGCCGGTGCCGCTGGACCGCACGAGCTACCGCCGTGCTCTCTGGCTGCTCACCAGCCGAGGGCTGGTGGAGGAAGGCCGGCTCACCCCGTATGGACGTGAAGTGGAGGCGTTGCCGGTGGAGCGCGCCTGGGGCGAGCTGCTGGTGCACGCCGGCGAAGCGCTCGTGCCGATCGTCGCGGTCTGCTCCAACATCGACTCCCTGCACCGGATGACCCGCGAAGAGCGCGACCTGCACGGCGTGATCGCCAACGGCAGCGACCACCTCACAGCCTACAACCTCTACGCGGAAGCCGTCAACCAGCACGGCTACGTCGGCCTGGTGTACGGCCTGCCCCGGCATCTCTTCGAGGATGGACTGGTCGAGTGGGCCGAGCGTCGCGGGGTGCTAGTGAAGGCCATCGAGGACACTGCGCTCGGCGTCGCTTCGGTCTACCGGTCGCTGGAGCTGCCTCTGCCGAAGCAGTTGCCCTATGCCTCTAAGGAGCTGCGGAGTCTCTGGGCCGATCTCCTTGCCCGCATCATGCCGTTCGACCTGGTGATCGACGAGCACACCGCGGAGGGCCAGGAGGCGCGGGTGTCCAAGACGTCGGTGGCTGGCAGCTGGGGGGCCGTCGCCGGCAATCTACGCTTCTTCGCGGATCGATTCGGTGTCCCGCGCGCGGGAATCGAGGGCACCACCCTCTCCTACGATCTGGTCCGCCAGTACGCCGCGCCGGGACCACCGAAAGTGATTCTGAGCGGTCCGCGCAAGCACTTGGGGCTCTCGTTGGAGCGGCGGCGGACGTACTTCGGCTTTCATCTGGACACCGAAGTAGAGCCGATCATCGGCGCCATTCCCGAGCCGCTTCGCCCCGCGGCCATGGACGTGCTCACGGAAGCGCTCCTGACGGGCGAGACGACTCATCCCGACCAGCAGCGACTCCGCCGCGTGCTCCAGGACCTGGACGAGCTCTGGCGGCGCTCCGGCGGCACGCTCCCGGCGGTCGCGCCCAGCGCTCTTCGCCAGCGGATCCGGGCGCAGCTCGAGGCGGTGGACGGCTGGGAGCAGTTCCTGCGCACTCGCATCACCCTCGATCCGGCCGAGCTGGTCCAGGCCGAAATCCGCGAGCATCTGGCGGCGCTGCCTTCCAGTCTCCGGCTTCGAGGGGATGCGGTGCCGCTGGACTACGAGGTCGTCGACGGTGAGGGGATCGCGCGGGTTCGCCTGCGTGAGGGCCAGGCCAAGCGGCTCCGCCCGGACGAGCTCCCGCCCCTGGACCGGCCGCTCCGGTTCGCGGTACAACGCGGCCGGCATGCTCCACTGCTGGCCGACACGCTCCCCGCTCTCCAGGCCCTCCTCCGCCGTGCGCCCAAGGTGGAATGGAGTGAGGACGAGCGCGCGCGCCGGGGCCCCAGTGGCTCTCGCCGGCGGCGCCCGGGACCGAAACGGCGACGATAGCCGCTCCCGGCGTCCCCGCCCACGCTCCACTGTGCACCCCAGCCACCGCTGTGCGTCTTGAAGGAAGCAGGGTTCCTCATCGCTGGCGCGTGCCGAGCGCCTCGGTTCCGGCACGCCAACTCAAGGCAAGTAGTGACAGGAGAGTCGCTTGGGACGTAATGACAGGTCGCCCGTGTCGCGTCCATCTCTGAAACCTGTCGTTCTATCCGATCGTACTTGGACTATGCCAGACACATTGCCGCTCAACTCGTTGCCATCGGTGTTCTCTCCGCTCGCCAAAGCTCTGCTGGACGGGTTCAGCGAAGGCGTGATCGTGTTCGACGTGGAAGGTCGGCTGCTGTATGCCAACCAGCCCGCGCGCGAAGCGCTCGCGGGAATGGACCTGGCCGAGAACGCTCCCGATCTCCAGCCCCGGCTGGCGGCGCTGGGCGGCCGGCTGCGCCCGCTCCGTGTGGGAGGTCTGGAGCTCGGCGAGGCGATGTTCATTCCGGGGGTCGAGGGACCCACCACGTTGGCGGCCCGGGAAAAGGAGGCTATCGTCAAGACGCTGGACGCGAACAACTGGAAGCTCGCCGAGACGGCCCGGCACCTGGGCATCAGCCGGACCACTCTCTGGCGTCGACTCAAGGCATACGGGCTCCATCGAGACGGCCGGAGCAAATGGGCGCAATCCTCGTAAGCTGCTGTCTGTCGCTCGCCGTTCTCCAATCGTCCCCACCCCCACCCGACACTACCTCTCCCTACTCCAGTCCCGCCGTCCGGCAACTGATGGAACGCGCCATGGCGCGTCGCCGGGCGGGAGATTCGCTGGTGACCGACTATCGGGCACGGCTGCGCTATCGGCTCACGGTGGGCCTGGGCCGCCGTCGCTGGGCGGAGGTCCCGGCAGCGGCAGTCGAAGAGCAGGTGGCCGATGTGCAGTGGCAGCAGCCGAACGATCTCAGGGTCGACCTGATCGCGCGGCGCTTCCGTTCCCGCGGCAGCGGCTTCCGGCTCTCCAGCGTGTGGGATCGGCCCTGGTTCGTCCCGCGCGAGGTGAACGATTCGGTCCGAATCTTCAGTGACGAATTCCCCGCCACCGGCGCCTTGCACCCGCTCGCCGAGACCGGGCCGGCATGGTATCGCTACACGCTCACCGGCGGTTTGTCCGTCAACCCGGGCGGCGGCAACGCGCTTCGCCTGCTGCGGATCGAGGTGAAGCCCCGCCGAGCCGGTCCCGCCCTGATCGCGGGGCAGATGTGGATCGACTCGGCGACCGCGCAGGTCGTCCGGCTCACCTTCCGGTACGTCGGCACCGCGCTGTGGGTGAAGCCGGAGGGGCCACGGGCGTCCGATTCCGCCACTGCCGGGCGGCGCAACGCGCTGGCCAACCGCATCGTGAGCATCGACGCGGATCTCGAGTACGGACTGCAGGACGGGAAATACCTGATGCCGCGCCGGCAGGTCATCGCCGGGCGGGTGAGGATTCCGCTGGTGAGCGATCTGGTGATTCCCTTTCAGGCGACCACGACATTCGAAGACTACGAGATCAACACCGGACGACCGGTCGCCTTCACCGTTCCTCCGGATACCGCCGCGGATGCCGGGAGGTTCGAGGGCCGACGCGCGATGCGGCGCGACTCGCTCCGGGCGTGGGACTATGCCGACCGCTGGCCCGGAGGGCGCTACGAGCTCCACCGTCCCTCCGACGCCGTGCTCGATCGATACCCGTACTGGCCCGATTCGCTTTCCCTGGCGTCCGATCCCTCCGATGCCCGCCGCGCTCGCGAGGCGGAGACCCAGCTCGCCGACCTGGCGCAGGAACTCCCCGATTCTCTCACCGGCGAGCGAAGCCACGGGATCGCCTACGAGCGACTGGCCGATGCGATGCGCTACGACCGCGTACAGGGCCTCTCGCTCGGCCTCGGGTACCAGGTCAGGGTGCCGGGCGTCCGGTTCACCGGGCTCTATGGTACGGTCCGCTACGGCTTCAGCGACGACCGGGTGACCGGCAGGCTCACTCTGCTGCGCGATGCGCCCGGCGGCCGGCTGGCGATCAGCGGGTACCGCGAGATCGGAGACCTCGATCCCTTCGCGCAGGGACACGGGTTGGGCAACACACTCAACGCGCTGTTCGCCGGGCACGACAACGGGGACTACTCCCTGGCGGAAGGTGGCTCGGTCGGCTTCGAGACTTCGCTCGGCGTGGGGCTCGATCTCGACCTCGGGGTGATGCTGGAGCGGGAAACGAGCGTGGGGCGGACAGCGAAATCCGCGGTGAACGATTTCCTGGGTGGGTCCGGCCTCTTCCCGCTCAACCCCGAGATCGACGAGGGGACTTTCGGGAGTGGGTGGGCCCGGCTGGTCGGCAGCGGCGCCATCCGCTGGAACCTCGCCGCGGACGTGATCGGCGGCGAGGGACGCTCGACGGGCCGGCTCTATGGCGAGGCGCGCCGCAGCATCGGCGGGCGCCGGGGTGTGACGCTCGGGCTCAAGGCCGGGGTCGCCACCACGCCGACGATGCCGCAGGCGCTCTTCCGGCTCGGCGGGCTCGCGACGGTCCGAGGGTTCGATTACGGGGAGCGGCGAGGACCCGCCTTCTGGTCGGCGCGGCTGGACGTGTCACCGTTTCAAGGCCGGTTCCGCCCGGTCGCCTTCCTGGACGCCGGTCAGGCGGGGACCACGAGCGATCTTTTTTCCAGTGGCGCGCTCGTCGGCGGCGGTCTCGGGCTCTCGATCTTCCATGGACTGCTTCGCCTCGATCTCAGCCATCCGATCTCACCCGACACGCACCGGAAGGTCCGGTTCGATCTCGTCGTCCAGGCTCCGCGGTGAGACCGATCCGCCTTGGCGCACGCGCGGGCGTTCTGGGCGTCACGGTCCTGCTCTTCTGCGGGCGCCAGCCGGTGGAGGGAGGGCCCCGAATCGTGGCCCGGTGGACCGGCACGGACTCGGGCAGGATCGATTCACCCGCCAGCGCCGAGTGGTGCGATACCCTGGGGCTGCTGGAGATCAGGGCGCTCGAGGGAGACACCGGGATGGGCGTGGCGATCTACCCCAAGGGCGCGCTTCAGGCGGGGCGGTATCGTGTGGTGCGGCCGGAGGCGGCGGACACGTCCCGGCCCGCAGCGGCCGTGGCGCTCCGGTGGTTCGCCGAGACCTCGATCCGGGGGTTCAAGGCGGAGAGCGGCGCCGTGGTGCTGGAGCAGTCGGCGCCGGGGAAGTACTCCGGCCGGATCGAGGCCTTCACCAAGTCGGTGACCGACAACGCCGGCCGCGTCACCGTGCGGGGCACGCTGCAGGAGCTGACGGTGCGTCCCGCACGCAGCGGGTGCGTCCCGCGGCCGCCGCGCCCGGACTCCGGGGCAGGTATACATTAGAGCCATGGAGAGCACCTATTTCCGGCGAGGCTTCGGGCTCAAGTCCGAGATCGAGGTTCAGCTCACGGCGGACTACCACAGCACGGTGGTGGAAGCCTTGCGCCGGCACGAGCACCGCCTGGTGGTCGGCCCGCTGACGTTCCGTCTCGCGCGCGAGTTCGGCTTCTGCTACGGGGTGGACCGGGCAGTGGACTACGCCTACGAGACCCGCCTCAAGTTCCCCGACCGGAGGCTCTCCCTGGTCGGCGAGATCATCCACAACCCCCACGTCAACCAGAAGCTGCGGGACATGGGAGTGAATTTCCTGGCGCGGGGCGACACCGGCGAGTTCGACTTCTCCTCCATCGGCGCCGACGACGTCGTGATCCTGCCGGCGTTCGGCGTCACCATCGGTGATTTCGAGCGGCTCCGGCAGATCGGGTGCGTGCTGGTGGACACGACCTGCGGCTCGGTGCTGAACGTCTGGAAGCGGGTGGACAGCTACGCCCGGGACGGGTTCACGGCCATCATCCACGGCAAGCATTACCACGAGGAGACCAAGGCCACGGCCAGCCAGGCAATGCGGCATCCGGGGGGCCGGTACCTGGTGGTGTTCAACATGGAGGAGGCGCGCATCGTCTGCGACTTCATCGAGCACGGCGGCGACTCCCAGGCGCTCGGCGCCCGCTTCGCCCGGAGCGTGTCGCCCGGATTCGATTTCGAGCGCGACCTGGTTCGGGTGGGCGTCGCCAACCAGACCACCATGCTCTCGGGGGAGTCGCTGGCGATCGCGGAGGAGATCCGCCGCAGCATCGAGCGGCGCTACGGTGCTTCGGCCGTGGCCGAGCATTTCCGGTCGTTCGACACCATCTGCTCGGCGACGCAGGAGCGGCAGGACGCCGTGGTGGCCCTGCTGGAGGAGCCGCTCGACGTGATGCTGGTGGTGGGAGGGTACAACTCCAGCAACACCTGCCATCTGGCGGCGCTGGTCCAGTCCAAGGGAGTGCGCACCTTCCATATCGAGGATGCGGCGTGCGTCGACCCGGTCGGCGGCGCCATCCGGCATCAGCCGATCGGCACCAAGAGCGAAGAACGGACGGAGGACTGGCTTGGCGCGGGGAGGATCATCGGGGTGACCGCCGGCGCCTCGACACCCAACAACAAGATCGGGGAGACGATCGCCCGCGTGTGCCAGCTCGCGGGCATGGCGGAGGAGCTCCGCTCCGTCACGGCCTGACGGTCTCGCCGATGTCCTTCCTCGATCTCAGCCACACCATCGAGCACGGCATGGTCACCTACCCGGGTCTCCCCGGGCCGATCATCTGCGACTATCTCAGCCGGGAAGATTCGCGCGCCCGCTTCGCGCCGGGCGTCGAGTTCCATATCGGCAAGATCGAGATGGTGGCCAACACCGGTACCTACATCGACGCGCCGTTTCATCGCTATGCCCACGGCAAGGACATGGCGGGTCTGCGTCTCGAGTCGCTGGCGGGGCTCGACGCCGTGGTGATTCAAGGGCCGGCGGACGGCGCCCGCGTGGTCGACTCGACCGCGTTCGAGGGACAGGAGCTCCGAGGCAAGGCGGTGCTGGTCCGCACCGGGTGGGACGCGCACTGGGGCACGCCGGCCTACCTGGCGAAGAACCCGTTCCTCACCGCAGCGGCCGCGGAGTACCTGGTGAGCCAGGGCGTGGCGCTGGTGGGCATCGACTCGCTCAACATCGATGACATCGGGGACCTGGTCCGCCCGGTGCATTCCACTCTGCTCGGCGCCGAGATCCCCATCGTCGAGCATCTCTGCAACCTTCGGACGCTGCCCGCCGGCGGATTCCGCTTCACCGCGGTTCCGCCGAAGGTGTCCGGGTTTGGGAGCTGGCCGGTGAGGGCGTTCGCGTCGCTCTGAGGAGGTTCCGAGCGGTCATGGGCTCTGAACTGCCAAGAACCTGGAACAGGCCAATGCCCTTCCGCCAGACCACCGTCTCCGGCTTTCCCGCCATCGCCCTGCGCTCGGCCCAGCTCGAGGTGATCGTGGTTCCGGCCATCGGGATGAAGCTGACCAACCTGCGCCGGCCCGGCGGGCGCGAGTGGCTATGGCGCAACGACCAGATTCCG
>JBJMOX010000100.1:0-7213 GCA_045803515.1 Gemmatimonadales bacterium | reverse complement strand
CGGGTCCCCGATCTCCTCCTTGCCGCGAATCACCACGGTTTCGCTGGCCGTCCGCGCGCGCGCCAGGCGGGCGCGCTGTGCCGCCGTGAGCACCTCGTCCGGATTCTGCAGCACGCCGGTGGCGGCGACGATCATGTCGGCTGGTACCGTGAGGCTCACGTCGAAGCTGCCGTACTCCAGGTAGAACTCGCCCTGGCCGAGGTACTGCTCGGTGTTCCAGCCCCGCACGTCGTCGTACACCGCAAGCCGGGGATACCATTGCGCCACTTCGTAGACGGTGCTCCCGTCGATCTCCTCCATGCCCATCCGGTTGCCGTTGGGCCCGAAGGGAAACGACCAGCCGAGCTCGAGCACCTGCTTCCCTTTGGGGGGCAGCGGGCGGGCCAGGTCGACGCGCATCATCGTTCCGTTGACCGTGTACTCGAGCGGGGTGGCGGGCCGGGCTGGTTTCCCCCTGCCGGGCGGCGACGCGGGCTCGGCCACCTTGGTGAGGCTGACGCTGACCTGGGCGCCGTGGGAGCCGAACCGCGGATCCTGGCCGAACACGAAGAAGCCGCGGCTCTGGTCGTTGAAGAGATTCTGGTCCAGCTGGAGCCAGACGTAGCGCAGCGTATCGGGGGAATTGTTGCTGTAAGTGATCCGCTCCTCTCCACTCACCGATTTGCCGGCAGTGTCGAGACTGGCCTTGATCACGTAGTCGGCACGCTGCTGCCAGTAACCCGGGCCGGGGGCGCCGCTGCCGGTCCGGACCGCGGTCGGGGTGGGGAGGTCGAGCGGCTCGAACGGCGAGGGCTCGGGGGAGCGGGTGGGGGAGGGAGACTGTTGCGCCGCGAGCGGCGGCACGCCAAGGCAGAGCAGGAGCAGAGCCGTGCGTCGAAGCATGCGAAACCTGTGAGCAGGATGTGATTGCGGGCGGGTCGACGTGATTATCTGGCCAGCGCGCGGTTGCTGTACTCCCGCTCCCCGGTCACCTCACGCACCACGTAGGGCTCCAGCCACTCCGGCAGCGGGAGGGCCGCTTCTTCCCCCTCGAGCTGGACCTGCGCCAGGACCAGATCGCGATCGAGGAACTGCTCGATGCCCCAAGTCAGGCCGTAATCGGGCACCTCGTGCCGCCGCTTGATCACCCGCCGGCCCTGGGTCAAGGGCCAGACGTCCTCGAACAGGCCGCGCGCCGTGGCTGCTTCCACCTCTTCACCGCCGGGGCCGGTGCCGGGCTTGACCGTCCGGTAGCGCACCTCCAGCCGGTCCTCCCGCCAGCGGCGGACGCGCTCCACCAGCCGCGTGCCGGGGAGCCAGCCCTGCTCGATCTCGGCCATCGGCATCTGCCGCGCCGTGCTGGGCACCTGGCGCAGCAGGAACTTCCGCTCGATCTCCGCCACGCACGACGGACGATGCGCGATCCGCTTGCCCAGCTCGGTGACCGCCTCGAAGAACTCCTCGCCGGCACCCTCGAGCCAGTCGGCCTGGAGCCGGCTGAAGGCCCGCACCTCTCTCGCCTTGAGGCGGCGGGCGAGCGTGAGCAGGCCGGGACGCGGATCCTCGCCGGCATCCTCGGCCATGCCGTCGCCCTTGGCAGCCGTGCGTACCGCCCTCGTCAGCCGGCGCGTATGCTCCTCCCCCGCGTCCAGCAGCGCCGCCGTGAGGTCGGCCTGGAGGGTCTGGCTGTCGTGCAGCTCGCCGAGGTGGTCCTGCAGTTGCCTGAGGCGGACGATCAGCGGCTCGACTCCCTGGGCCTCGCCCCGAATCGGCTCCAGCAGGTAGCGCAGGCGCTTGGCCGCCAGGCGGGCGCGGTGCGCCTCGCGCTCGTGCTGGATCGAGCCGATCTCCGCCAGACGCCACTCGAGATCGCCTCCGAACTTCCGGATCCGGCTGCCCAGCACGGCCGCGGCCTCATGTCGCCGGCGCGCCGGATCGTGCTCGATGCGGACCCGGTACACCTCGAGGCGCCGGCGCAGGCGCGGCCCCAGCTTCCTGAAGCGGCTCTCGACGTTCCGGATGACGGCTCGGTCCGCCCGCTGGCGCCGCGCCTCGAGCCGCCCGATGTGCCACCGGAGTCCGACACGCTGTCGGGCGGTCAGATCCTCTTCCTGCTGCCGGTCCCAGGTGAGGTGTACCTCGAGGTCCCGGCTTCGGGTGGTGACCCGGGCCAGCCGGCGCAACCGGCGGCGAATCCGGCCGGACACGCTGCCGTCGATCTCCGGCCGGTAGGCCTCGAGACAGGCGACCAGACGCCGGGTCGCCACCCGGAAGTCGTGCAGCGCCTGGGGGTCCGAGGGGTCCGCCATCCGGGCGGCCCCGGCGGCAGAGCGGTCGAGCAGGGAGAGCGCGATGAGGCGCGCCGCCTCTTCCGCGGGCAGGTCGAGCAGGTAGTCGGGCAACGGCACGCGACGATCCTCAGGGGTGACCTGGCGAGGTCAGGGCGTCGAGGTGGCGGGCGCCGAGCTCCAGCCGTCGTTGGCCGGCACCGCATCCGGGAAGCCGCCATCGGGGTTGACTCGGGCACTCACAATCTGCTTCCCGGGATTGTACCTGTACAGATAGCGATTCCCTCCGTACCAGATCTCCACCGGCAGCTTGATCAGGTCACCCGAGCCGTCGGCATACCCCACCCGGAGCTCCACGGGCATGACCGCTGTCCCCAGGCTTCGGACCACGACCTCGGCGCCGCTGTCCGGTGCCTGCCGGACGGTCTCCACCGACTGGTCCAACGCCGCGGTGGTGAAGAAGAAGCCACGCCAGAACCAGGAGAGATCGCGCCCCGACACCTGGTCGATGGTGCGGAAAAAATCCGCCGGCTGCGGATGCTTGAAGGCCCACCGGCGGGTGTACTCCCGGAACGCGGTGTCGAACACCTCGGGTCCGAGCACCTTGTTGCGAAGTGCCAGCAGCATGATGGAGGGCTTGACGTATGCCAGGCTGCCGAGGTTCTGGTCGTTCTTGTACCGGTTGGCGGGCGTCATGATCGGCTGAGCATTCGGCGTCTGGTCCAGTGCGGTCACGAACCTCGCTTCGCCGCGGCGGATCTCGGTGTCGTCCCGCTTCCAGTAGTCCTGTTCCGAGAAGGTGTTCATGAAGGTGTTGAATCCCTCGTCCATCCAGGCGTAGCGCCGCTCGTCCGAGCCCACCGTCATCGGGAACCACATGTGACCGATCTCGTGGGTGATGACGTTGTAGAGGTCGGGGCCGTCCTCCGACTTCGCCTCCATCGCCACCATCGGGTACTCCATGCCGCTCACCGGTCCCTCGACCGCGGTGATCTGGGGATAGGCATACCGGAACCAGCGGGTGCTGTACTCCTGGATGGAAAACCGGCTCATCTTGGCGGCCTCCTTCCAGGTGTCGGTGGCCGAGGGCCGGTAGTACGCCTGGGCCAGGACCCCGTCCCAGCCGGAGGCGTCCCAGAGGAACTCCGGCGAGGCCGCCCACGCGACGTCCCGCACGTGCTCCGCACGGAAGCGCCAGGTCTGCGTGCCCTCCGCGCGGGGGCGCGCGGCACCCGAGCTCAGCTCATCCGGCGTCACGATGGCGATGGTGGTGTCCGACTTGACCGCGGCGGCCAGGCGGCCCCGCTCGGCGGCGGTCAGCACGTCGGCCGGGTTCTGCAGCACCCCGCTGCCCGCCACGATGAAGCCCGCAGGCACGGTCACCTCGTAGTCGATGTTCCCGTACTCCAGATAAAACTCGCCCTGACCCAGGTATTGGTCGGTGTTCCAGCCGTGCACGTCGTCATAGACCGCCATGCGGGGGTACCACTGCGCGAGCTCGTAGAGGCTGCCGTCGCGCCCCATCCGGTCCGCGCCGTGCTCGGGGATGTTGAAGCTGTAGACCAGATCCAGGGTGGTGCTTCCGCCGGGGGCGAGCGGCGTCGCCAGATCCAGGTACATCATGGTGTCGTCTACCCGCCATTTGAGCGGGGTGCTTCGCGCGGTTGCCTGCGAGGCTGCCGCCCCGCGCCGCCGCGCCGCCGCCGTCGTCGGCTTGGCCGTGGCCGGGCTCTGGGTGATACTCTCGATCTCGAACCCCCCCGGGAATCCCGCGCCCCCGAATCTGCTTTCCTGCGCGAACAAGAGGGAACCGACGCTGCCCGGCCGAAACAGGTTCTGGTCCACCTGCATCCAGACGAACCTCAGCGTATCCGGCGAGTTGTTGGTGTAGCGCACCTGCTCGGTGCCGGAGAGTCGCTTGGCGGCCGTGTCGAGCGTCGCCCTCAAGGTGTAATCGACCGTCTGCTGCCAGTAGCGGGGACCGGGAGAACCGTCCGGGTTGCGGGTCTCGGTCGGCTCCGGGAGGGGAAGCGGGCTGAAGATCCCGGTGTCCGCCACCGGGGGCTTGAGCGCCGGGGCCAGGGTGACCGGCCGCGAGGGCTGGGTCGGGGCCGGGCCCGGGTTGCCGGGTTGCTGGGCCGCAAGCGGAGCTGCGAGGAGCAGGACCGCCAAGACGGGGGTTCGCATACTGGTCCTGGGAAGAAAGGATTAGAGCTTGGGCAGGGTCACGCCGACCTGGCGCTGATACTTGCCGGCCTTGTCGGCGTAGCTCGTCTCGCAGATGTCATCGACATCCGCCTCGAAGAAGAGCACCTGGCAGATTCCCTCGTTGGCGTAAATCCGGGCGGGAAGGGGAGTCGTGTTCGAGATCTCCAGGGTCACGTGCCCCTCCCACTCAGGCTCGAAGGGGGTCACGTTGGTGATGATCCCGCAGCGCGCGTAGGTGCTCTTGCCCACGCAGATGGTGAGCACCTCCCGGGGGATGCGGAAGTACTCCACCGAGCGCGCCAGCGCGAAGCTGTTCGGCGGGACGATGCAGATCTCCCCTTCGAATTCGACGAAGCTCTTGGAGTCGAAGTCCTTGGGATCGACGATGGCGCTGAGGACGTTGGTGAAGATCTTGAATTCGGGCGCCACCCGCATGTCGTACCCGTAGCTGGACACCCCGTAGGAGATGACCCGCCGCCCGTGGGCGTCGACCTGCTGGATCTTGTTGTCCACGAACGGGTCGATCATGCCGCGTTCCCGCGCCATGCGACGGATCCAGCGATCTGACTTGATGGACATCGGGCCTCGAACGGGCGGAAAACAGGGTCGCGACCGAGGGAAAATGGCCTCGCGAGCGAGGGAACGGCGAGGAATATAGCGGGGTCCGAGCGCGGGTTGAATTGACTTTCTAAGTCGGTTACCTTGCGGCGGATAAGTGAAAAAATTCACGAAAGCCGGAGCGCCATGCTTCAGCCGTACATCCCCATCCTGATTCTGATCGCGTTCGTCATCCTCAACGCGATCCTGATGCTGGGTGTCTCCCACGTCTTGTCCACCTACCGCCGCACCCCCACCAAGATCGCGCCGTACGAGTCGGGGATGCCGGTCCTGGGCAATGCGCGGGAGCGGTTTTCGGTCAAATTCTACCTGGTCGCGATGCTCTTCATCATCTTCGACATCGAGACCGTGTTCATGATTCCGTGGGCGGTCGCGTTCCGCCAGATGTCCGAGATCGCCGGCCTGCTCATCCTCGAAATGCTCGTCTTCATCGTCATTCTGGCGGTGGGGTACGTCTACATATGGAAGCGTGGAGCACTGCAATGGGATTGACCAATCCCGCCACCGAATATCGGGATGCCGACGCCACGACCGTGTCGTCGATCTCCCCCAACTGGGTCACCACGCGGCTGGATTTCCTGACCAACTGGGCCCGGTCCAACTCGCTCTGGCCCATGCCGTTCGGCACCGCCTGCTGCGCCATCGAGTACATGGCCACCGCCGCCAGCCGGTTCGACCTGGCGCGCTTCGGCATGGAGCGCCAGAGCTTCTCCCCCCGCCAGGCGGACGTGCTCATCTGCGCCGGCCGGCTGCCCTTCAAGTTGGCGCCGGTCATTCGCCGCATCTGGGACCAGATGCCCCAGCCCAAGTGGTCGATCTCGATGGGCGCCTGCGCCTCGAGCGGCGGCATCTTCGACAACTACTCGATGGTGCAGGGCATCGACACCATCATCCCGGTGGACGTCTACGTGCCTGGCTGTCCGCCCCGCCCGGAAGGGTTGCTGTACGGCATCCTGCTCCTGCAGAAGAAGATCAGGGGAGAGACCATCGACGACGACATGCTGCGGGAGGAACAGGTGGTGGGGCCGTCGGGCCTGTTCCTGCCGGCGGAGCGGGTGGACGAGCTCTCGGAGCCGTTCGGCAACTCCGTGCAGCAGACGCGTTCGGCATGATCTTCCGGGGCGACACTGTGGCGGCCCGGGCCGGGCCGGGGCGGCAGCTGTGACCACCGAGTCCTCCTCGGTCGCCGCGCTCCGCGCCGAGTTCGGTCGTGCCGTCGAGCGGAGCCTCGTCTCCTGCGGCGACACGGTGGTCTACGTCGCGGCGGACCGGGCCCATGACGTGCTCGCCTGGCTCAAGGACACGCCGGCGCAGAACTTCAATTACCTGACCGATGTCACCGCGGTGGACTACCGCGACCCGGAGCGGGCGCTCGAGGTGGTCTACCAGCTCCGCTCGTTGCCCCGTCGCGCCAATCTGCGGGTGAAGGCGGCCCTGGACAAACGGGCCCCGCTCGAGATCCGCTCGGTCTATGATCTCTGGCGCGGCGCCGACTGGCTGGAGCGCGAAGTGTACGACATGTTCGGCGTCACCTTCGTCGGCCACCCCGACCTGCGCCGGATCCTCATGTGGGAGACCTACGCCGAGGGCTATCCGCTGCGGAAGGACTTCCCCCTCCGGGGTCACTTCAGCCGCGCGGAGCAGACCCGGCAGGCGCTCGCCGCCAACCCCGAGGCCCACTACTCCCTGGAAGAGCTGTCGATCGCCGACGCCTATGACGAGCTGCCCCCGGACATGCGGGAGCGGTTGGCTCGGGGGGAGCGAGGGTTCCTGAAATGAGCGTACGTACGGTCGAGATGGCGCTGGCCACGCCCGGCCTGGACCAGGGGGGCCGTCCGATGCGGGTGCCGCTGGGCGCCGCCAAAGGCCCTGGACACTACGACGAGGACTTCGGCGCCGAGCACATGCTGGTCAACATCGGCCCCCAGCATCCGGCCACCCACGGCGTGCTCCGGCTGGTGATCGAGCTGGAAGGGGAGCTGGTCAAGCGCTGCATCCCCCACCTCGGGTATCTCCATTCCGGCTTCGAGAAGCTGGGCGAGTACCGGCACTACAATCAGATCATCCCCCTCACCGACCGCACCGACTATCTCTCGCCCATGGCCAACAACGTCGGCCTG
>JBJMOX010000099.1:0-17146 GCA_045803515.1 Gemmatimonadales bacterium | reverse complement strand
GCACGAACATAGGGCACGTGAATCATCGGCGTCACGTGTGAGGCCAGACCTCCTCTCTCCGCCGAACAAGGTGCACCTGAGCCCAAGGCTCGGCGAGGCTGGTGCGTGCGGCCTCACGAAGGGGTAGCGAGTTAGGCGGCTCACGAGGGGCCGGTCGGCGGCTTGCGAGTTGAGAACCCGAAGAGAAGGTAGCTTGGACACCATTCCACGAGGCTCGAGAGAACGAATCCAATGGCAAAGACCCCGAGCACGATAGCGAGCGTGCCGCTGATCTTGCCGGTGAAGTAGAGCACGGCGACGGCAAGCGCGAGGAGAGTGCGAGTCACGCGGTCGGCGGTACCCATGTTCTTCGTCATCGATTCACTCCGGTTGAAGACAGCGCCAGGGCCTTGAGAACCGTGAGGATGTTGGAGGAGCAAAAACGACGGCCGTAATCGCGGCGAGGCACATGAGACACGCGACCACGAGTTTCGTCACCTTGTAACGTCTTGTGTGATCGTGTCAGCCGCCTAACGACCGGCCCGTCGGCTGCAGGCTCGGACGGCTGCATAGCGGGTTAGGTGGCCTCCCGTCTCGGTCCTCCGAGTGTTCAGCTCTGCCCAACGAGATCCCAGACCAGCATGCCAAAGGCAAGTGCACCGAGCGCGCTGCGCACCGCATGCAACTGGCCCCACCGAGCCAGGAGCGCCGCGGCTTCGGCTGAGCCCCGGTCAAGGCCAGGATCGAGGAGGCGCTTGTTCGTCGGCAGAATGACCAACAGGGTGAACGGGACGACGCCGCCCAGGAATAAACCCCCGAGGAGGACCAGCCCACCCCGTCCCTGCCCCCAGGCCACCAGCGCCGTCGCAAGGCCGATGACCGCGAGCGAGGCTTGCATGAGCGCGGCCCGGCGGTAACTCGGACCGAACTCCGTCGCCGCCAACTCGGTCCCGCACTCGAGACGCGCCGGATGCTCGACGAAGGTGATGTAGATGGCGGCCCCGGCGAAGAGGCCTGCACAGAGGGTAGCCACTGCCTCAAAGAGCACCGGACAAGCCCCAGGTTGGGTCGATGGTTGTGCCGTCCCGGGAGGCGTAACTGAGCAGGCCTTCCGTGATCCGCGCCGCCGACGTGTAAGGATGAAGGACGGAGGAGTGGAGCCCCAGGATGTGGTAGACCTCAAAGCCCGCCCAACGTAGCGCGTCCGCGATGAGGGCACGGTGACACCGCCACCAGACAGCCTCCGCGCACAGGATGGCGGTCCGGAGGCCACAGCCCAAGTCTGCGAGTCGCGCCAAGCCCTCAGCAAAGGATTCGGTCGCCATATAATCCGCGTAGCCCCGGAACCCCGCGTTGCGCCATGCCGTGTTGGGCGAGTCAGCACGGGGTGGACGCCGCCCACCGAGTTCCGGAAACCATTCGTAGCCGAGGCCACGAGCCGCAAGGCCTTCGGCAAGGGCTTCGCGCCCGAAGTGTGGCCATCGGCGGCTGCCGGGGTATCGGCGCACATCGGCGACCACCTCGATGTCGTGAGCTGCCAGTAATCCTAGAAACTGATCCAACGACTGGGTGGAGTGGCCCACCGTCCAGAGGCGCGGTACCATCCGCTCAATGTACGCCGGTCGCCTGGTGGCGTCTGCCGCGCCCGTCCGGCTTGTCGGCTGCATGCGCGGGTCAGGCGGCGTTCCGGTCTATCGCAGGATGACGACCTGGGTACCGGTGTAGCATGGCTTCCCGGGTGGGGTCTCCACAGCGCCGTACACGACCGCTGCATCCCGCCACACTTGGATGACGTCGCCAACCACGATGGCTGCCGCGCTGGCCCGCGTCAGTTTCCCGTTTGAGCTTACGAAGGCCGGTGTTGCGGCCCCAACAACCAGCCCGGCATCGGCGCTCCGTGCGCCGGAACTCCCGATCCAGATGGCATATTGTGACACATACCCGCCGGGCGTAGGTCCGCTCTCGTGCGTGGACTGGAACACGACGGCCGTCAGATCCGCAGGCCCTGACAATACCGGCGCGGTGCTCGGACCTGTGCCCTCCTGACATCCAGCGGTCCCCAGGGTGAGCAGCAGGACGAACATGCGGTGAAGCGAATGGCCGCGCATCATGATCTGCCTTTCAGCGGCGCCAAATAGCTGCTCAGTCCTGAGAGTGCCAGGCGATGGAGCTCCTCACAGTCTCGACGTGCGCACGCGTACATTGCCGTCGCAGGCAGACCGACGATGCGGCAAGCGCCAACCAGTGTGCTCGAGGACTCAAGCTCGTCACTCCCCGCCGTTTCGTAACATCGGATCTCGAGGCCACGAACGGCGGCCCGGCGCACTCGACAGTTCGCCTTGCTCGGAATGCACGCGCCTTCCTGCCGCACCCACTTCGACGAATCCGACGGCATTGAGCCTATACGGAACTTCAAGGCCGTGGTAAGCTGCTCCGGCGTGAATGCTGGCAGCAGTCTGTGCACGCGGATTTCCTGACCCATCCGCTCCAGCACGTACTTCGGCCCGACAGCGATTCTCAGGCTCCCGAGCTGGGCCTCATGAGGCAAGGTGAGCCTACGAAACACACCTGGCCCTTTCCTCGCCATCGAGTTTAGAAACGCTAGCGCGCCTCCTCCGACTACCGTGACTAAGAGGATTGCCCCCATGCCGTAAAGGCGACCCAAGTCGCGGCGAAAGCCAGTTGACGATGGCTGTTGAGAATCCATGTTCGCTCCGCGAGGGTTGAAGCCTAACGGACTGCAAATCAGAGCACAGCCTCGATGGCGAACACGGCTGGAAAACCGATGACCAGGAGCGAGTAGCCGAGGAATTTGGGAAGCTCGTTGCCTCGCAGTCCAAGCACTAGGTCGCGCCCCGCGCTTTGCGCACCTCGTAATGAGCGGACCGTGGGTCGAAATGCTGCAACAGCGCCCGAGCAGCCGGCGGTACCACGGCGATCTCGTAGTCGCCCCCGGCAAAGGCCCGAATCGCCTCGACCGAATCGAACCACATCATTGTCACGAACTCCACCGAGTCGCCTGCCGTTCGACGGAGCAGCTCGATTCCCTGATAGCCGGGAATCTGGCGCGCCGCAATCCCCTCGAAGATTTCGGAGCGAAGCAGATGTTCATAGGCATCGGCGTTCGCGGGAGTGGTCCAGCCATGCCAGATTCGGCAGATCATCCGATACTTTGTCCTTCTCAAGCCGAGCGGAACCTCGGGACCTATGGAGTGTACTGGAAGTTGTTGCCCGGTCGCGGACCACCCACAACCTCAAACCGCAGCGTGCTGGTCACCACGACGCGTCCGCCAGACAGGCCCTGCTGAGCCTTCGGCAGCGGTGCGAGAGTCGACCATTTGTTGCCGACCGGGTCGTAGCGGATCACCGACCTGGATTGAACAAAATCGTGGTTGGGTGACGTCAGGTCTTCTTCCGAACCTCCCGCGAGGTAGAGCTTTCCTTCGATCGTAGCATACGCCGCCCTGGTTCGCCCGGCGGGCATGGGTGCTCCCGTCTGCCAGCTGTTGGTGGCCGGATCATACACGTCGAGTGAGGCGCGGGGTTCGGCACTGACGCCACCGGTAAGGTAGAACTTCCCACCGAGGAATCCACCCATCCCGAAAACGTGGTCGCCGTGGGCGGGAGAGAGGAACCTCCAATTATCGGTGGCAGGGTTGTACCGAAAGATGCCCACTCCACCTCGCTCGGTAGCGCAGTTGGGGACGTTGTCGCAACTCGTCATCACATACAGCCTGTTCTGGTAGACGCCGGTGATCCCGCCGAAGCCCCGAGCCGGCATATCCTTTTTGCGGGTCCATTGGTTGGTGGCTGGATCGTACATATAGACCGACGCCTGGATGCGGTTCTGGTAATCCATGCCGCCGGTCACGTAGATTTTGCCGTCAATGGCTCCCGCCCCGTTGGTATTGTAGAGCGCCACGGGCAGGGCGGCTCGACTCGTCCAGTGGTTGGTGGCTGCGTTGTAGGCCTGCACGTTGCCCAGTGGAACTCTGGTGACGTCCCGACTCCCGCCGATCGCGTAGAGAATACTCTGCCCCTGGGAGTTGGGGACGACCGCGACGGCTGGCCAGTACCGATCACTGGGCATGGGGGCAGGGGAGGTCCAGCTGTTGACGCCGACCGCCAGCTCGGCCTCGGCTAGCGCGGACGCTGCCGCTGAAGGCTCAGTCGGAGTAGGGTCACAGGCCGCGAAGACCAGCAAGGTAAGTACGAGTCCCGTGGGACGCGTGAGATACGGAGTCATGATCCCTCTCCTCGGGGTTGCCCCCTAGCTTGCAAGGAGCGGCACCCGATGTGAGCCGCTCCCGTGTCTACCACAGTAGTCTTCCGGGTCAAGTACTAGTCAAGCCGTTGGGCTTACACTGGTTGTGGCCGTGCGCCCGAGGAGGCCCGGCACTCGACGAACAGCTACCGCTGTCCACTTTCCTGGGGCAACTTCAGTCGGCTGCATGCGCGGGTTAGGCGGCCGTCAATAGACACCCGGAAGAAAGCGGCTCGTGCGAGCGCAGTAGGCAGCGTAGGCGTCGCCAAATACCCGGCGAAGGAGGCCCTCTTCTGCTCGCCCGCGCAGGTCGCTGCCGATGACCATCATCAGGGCTGCGATCCAGGTGAGCGCAGTGGGCACCCAGATGGCGGTGCCAAGAGCAAGGAGATCGAGGCCAAGGTAGATCGGATGGCGAACGTAGCGAAAGGGACCGGCGGAGGCGAGCTCGTGGCCCGCGTCCAGTTGCGCGCGGAAGCGCCAGGATCGGAAGTGGAGCAGGGCCCAACACATGAAAACGGCACCGACCATGATCACCAGGAAACCGACCATCCGTTGCCCGGGGAACCATGAGGGGACACGGTTGGGCAGGACTGCGTTGCCGACCCCGAAATACATGAGGCCGAAAGGGACCATGTGGACGAGGAGCAGGCTGCGGGAATGCGGCGCAGTGGCTTGCGTCCCCGCCCTGGGCGGGTATGCGTCGGGTGCGGCGCTGGACGGGCGTCGCGCGAGCGCTTTTGTCAGACCAAAGCTGCCCCAGAAAGCACCGTGGACAGCGTAGAGCCATAGATCAGTGTTCGCATGTCAGGGTGACCTTGGGGTAGCGTGGATGCTGATCGTGTGCGCCCCATTCTCCCACCGGCGCGGTATCCGCCCCGTGGTGGAGCAACTTGAGAAATTGCTGTCCCCTGGGGAGGACACTTCCCTTCTTCCGTCGCTCCGACGGACGGGTGCACGAGCCGATTCGCGTGCACCTGCGCTCCCGAGGCAGCTTCCCTGTCCGAGCCGTGCGATCCGGGATTCCGAATGCTCCCTCCTGACCTCGGTATGGGGCTTCCCGTAGTCTGCACGAGTCTCCGGTGGGGCGGGCGGCGTGCCCAGGCCGGTGGACGGCGAACTCCGCGAACCGGCAGGCCCCTCCTTTAGGCTGTTCGCGACCCCCACGACTCGGTGGCGAGCACCCTCCGTCGGTTCGCGGCCGTCCAAGGCGGGCGCATGATGTCCGGCCACCTGCAGGTGCCCCGCTGGGCGCGCCGGGATTTCCCTGGAGATGGGGAGCCTCTTCCGCAGGCCAGCGGAGACTCCCCAGCGGGCGGGCGACACCACCTCACATGTGGAAGCAAGCTTCCGGTGGCGCGAGGGGACGCTCCTTGCTTGCGAGGAAAGCACATCGCGTGCGTCCGCAACAGACTCCGCCCGGGAAGACACGACCTCCACCTCGACGGACACCGCCTGGCCGCTGGAGGGCATCGCCTGCCGGCGGCACACACCGGTCTCCACCGCGATCGATCGATCTCGTCCGAGCGTGCACTCAGGATTTCTCGGCGTGCAACGACTGGCACACTCGATGCGTTGCCCTCCGCGCGGCCGGTTTCTACCGAGCGGACGCCGGTTGATCTCCTTCATTCTCAGCACCGTCACCAGTGCCGGCGGATGCCCGGTCACCACCGGCCGACGCAGCAGGAGGACCGTATGGATGCGAGATCGCGTAGGAAGATCGAGATGGGGACGCGCGCACGGGCGTTCACCCGCGCGCGTCCGGACACCGACCCGGGCTATATCGCCGCGGCGGGCAAGCTGGAGCAGCTGGTGGATCACGCGGCAGCGCTTGCGACGGGGCAACGGAATGGCCTGATCGACGTCCGGGCAGCCTCGGCGCGGAAGGAGGAGTTGCGGGGGGCCATGCTGGCGGGGCCGATCGCGCATCTGGCCGAGGTGGGCCAGGTGGCCGCGCGGGAGGAGCACGAGCTGGGGAAGACGTTCCGTTTCAAGCCGGGCGCCTCGACCTTCCTGGCGTTCGGGACCGCGGCGCGGAGCATGGCGACAGAGGCCGAGGCCCACCGCGAGGTATTGGTGAGGCACGGCCTGTCGGAGTCGGTGCTGCAGCAGCTGGTGCAGATGCTGGAGCAGTTCGATGCGGCCGTGGCGCTGGGGGACAACGGGCGGGCCGCACACGTCGGCGCCACCCGTCAGCTGCAGGCAGTCGCGTCGGAGATCGTGCAGACCGTGCGGGTGATGGACGGCCGAAACCGGCAGCGGTTCCAGGAGGACGGGGAAATCCTGGGCTCGTGGATCAGCGCGAGCACGGTGCTAGGGGCGCCGCGAGGGGGGAACGGTGCGACCGATGCGCCAGCGACACCGGTTGTAGGGACACCGCCTGCGGGGGAGGCGAGGCCGGCCGCATGACCAGGGGCAGATCGCCCCGAACGAGACGCATGAACCGCCGCCGGTAGTCGCGACTACCGGCGGCGGTTTCGTTATCCGCCTTCAGGGCGTGCTCCGAGGGCACCGGCATTATGCCGGTGACGCTGAATCACAACCAGTTCGGCGAAGCGTGCGAAATCGATGAGAGTGAGCCAGACTCGGATGCGCCGTCCGTCTGTTGCTTCGAAGTCCAGCGCACCGAGCCATCTTCGGTGCCGGACCAGAGCAACCTCATACCACAGAACACAGGTCTTCTGCCCACTTGCCAACACCTCGGTGATGCCTTGCCGGTCCACGCGCACCTTCGCTTCGATCCAGTGATAGGTTCGCCGGTAGTACGCTGCAGAACTCAGGAATAAGAGGGCAAGTCCCAACAGCATGACAGCTGAACCCGCATCTGAGACCATTCCGCGAGCGAGCGGCGAAAGGAAACCGCCAGCGACTACGGCTGCTCCCCAGAACAGAAAGTTGCTCAACGACCGAGAGGTGCCCGGATAGAAGAACTCAGCTGGTGGCGGCGGCGCGGATAGGTCGAGGTCCTCGAACGAGTGCAAGGTAAAACGAAGGCTGGCGGCTTGCGCAGGCGGGAGACAAGACAGCAGCGCTGGACGTTCATATTCGTGAGCCTGTAAGACCGTGAGATCAGTCTGCTGCCGGTGCACATGCCGCAGATATGCAATGACCAGAACCGCGGCCAGTGCTCCCACCACCACCAACGCAGCAAAGTGCTCGCCGCGGTGGCTAATCAGCCACTTCACCGCGAAGATTGTGAGAATCCCTCCGATGTACTTCCGCCAGGTCATACGCGGCCTAGACAGCGGCCTCGGCCGATGCCTCCGGGACTCGGCGTCGCAGCCAGCGCCAGTGGCCCGCGAACAAGCCGCACCCCAGCACCAGCAAGAGCGTGCTGGCGACCAGGGAACGACGCGCCTCGAAGCGATCCCTCGTCACCCGATCAGCTCGAAGCGCCTCGTAACTCTGGCGCAGTTCGGGATCGCCAGGCGTAAGAATGGTTCGAGGGCCCGGACGCGAGTTTTCGGGGGCGGTGACCGCCTCTCGTCTACTCATGGCCAAAGAGCCGCTGGAGCAGCGCCTCTCGGTCCACACCAAAGTGGGTGGCGACCTCGTTGAGGATCGCCGGCAGCCTCATGCGCGGGCACGACTGACGATCATTCGTGTTCACCGTCGAAATGGGCAAAGCCTCGGCGGATCCAGAGCACATAGGGTATCGAGAACCGTGCCGAGTCAGCCCCCAGGCCCAGCGCATGAGAAGCAACAAGAGACTCGTACAGAGCATCAGGTTGCACTTGACGTGCTCGGGGGCCTCAGCGCGGTGCCCCGCGGGTGCGCCGCTCGTACCACCGGACAGCCCACTCCGGGACGCCCAGGTTCCTCCAAGCGACGATCCGGCGTTCTTGGAGCTGAGCCCGAGTCCACCAAGGCCGGTCTAGTTTCTGCCGTAAATGGTCCAGAATCTCGACACTTCCTATTCGCTCGGCGAAGGCGATCTGCTCTCGGACGCAGATCCCTTCGACACGCGCGCGCAGGGCAGGCCCGTAGCCAATCCCGAGGCGGCAGAGCCGGGCGTGCGTCGCCTCATGAACTAGCGTCGAGGCAAGCGCTGCCGGCTCGCTCTCGCGAACATAGCCACTCCTGAGAATGCAGGCCCCTATTTCAGAAGCAAATTCGGGGTCGCCGGCCCTCACCAAAACGATCCGTCGCAGATCCCGCTTCAGGCGCTGGTACCGTCGTGGATCGCCCTTTTCGATTACGTTCAGTGCCCCTCGAAGCCGCTCAAGTGTACGTTCACCGTCCTCCTCAGCGGCGTCAACGACCTCAATGCCGTCCAGCTTCTTCCGCTGTGAGAGGATCAGCAATCCCCGTAGCAGCAGCCATCGAACCCGTGCGCGGATCCATTCAAAGATTTCAGCGAGGATCGAGGGTCCCGTCATCAGGATCCACCTTCTGGAGAGCCACCAGCCTCGTCATGCTTCTTGGACTTCTTCGGCTTATCCTGCTGGACGGCCGGAGGAGGTGGCGAAACCTCGATGTCCTTCTTGCGGCACCGAGCCAGATCAGCACCGCTGTTATCGCGTCCTTCGCTTTGCTCTTCAGATCTCTCGCCATTACGCCGACGCTGATCACATCACGCACGACACCATTCCGCCGGCGGCAAGTCCCGCAGTGCCCTCCGACTACTGCTCCGCCACCAGCACCAGCAATAGTTCCGACGCCGGGCACCACGAAGGTGCCCCCGGTACCACCGATGAGGGCGCCCGAGACAGATCCGCCAACGACGCCGGCGCCGGCCATTGTGAGGGTGCAGGGCACGCCGTCCTTTCAATGGGACAGAGCCCGAAAGGATCACTATTTGCGACCGGGTCGTTGCCGTTGAACTGATAAAGATTGAGCCCCCTGCGACCCCAATCAGATCTTCCTGCGTCCACTGGTGGTAAGTATGGCTCCGAGGCCTGGATGCGGTTCTTGAATCCGCCAAGGGATGCTGTGGAGCCCTAACGCCATCGTTCTAGCGCTCGAGAATGCACCTAATGTTAGGCTCCTCGTCCTCGAAGTAGGCGAGCGTTCCCGGCACGCTCAATAAGAATGTTGCTGTGCCGTAGCCTACAATGCTCCGGAGTGCCACCAAAAGCTCGATAGACTTTGCATCCAGGCTAGGCGATTGAGAGATCGCGTAGCAACGGTCCGGCGCCCCGCGTGCCTTTAGGGCCGCAAAGATGGCTTCGGGATGCTGCTCCGACCGAACTCAGCTGAACTACGAATCTGTCATCGAGATCCCTAAAGTGGGACAGAGTCTTAAGAAACTTCGCACGGCCGCGCGGCGAAGCGAGAAGTTTGAGATAGCGGGGTTGTCGAGAGGGAAGAATGAAGCTCTTAACGAGGCGCCTCTCCCAGTCATCGTCAGGCGAAGTCGGTCTGTCACCCTGGAATGGCGTCATCGATCATTCGTCCTTGATCCAGGTGAAAAGCGTGCCGAAACCTGGGATTCCCGTTGAACTGACCTCTTGGGCGAGAGCCTCTAATCGCTCATCGAGAGTGTGTTTAAGAAGGCGTGCTGCCAAAGGTTCGCTTTCCTCAAGGGCGACTAGTACAAAGCCCTTGTCGGAAGCCGCTGTGGCCGCCGCCTCGGCAAATTCAGCGGCACTGGCTGCAAGAGCGATGACGTTTGTGAATGCGGCGTTGCGATCCATGAGGATACCCGCGCCGGGCTTCTGAACGACTTCGGCAAGACCAATCCAGAGCTCAGACGCGGGCATTCGTTCCTCATCACGGATAGGTGTAATGCGGGCTACCTGGAAGCTTGTTCCCGTCGGCATCAGTTGGGTGATAATGCGGCTTGCCCCGCGCTGGAGAGGGATGATTAATGGGAGGTCCCTTCCCCGCATCTCTGGCAGCATCTTTCGCTTGCTTCCGGGTTGACTTGTCTACGTTATCCACCTGTGGCTTCCCGCTCGGCCCCAAAGGGTTTCCGTACTCGTCAGTGGCCTTTCCAGCTGCTGTCTGCCCCGAGGCTGTCTTACCACTGTTCCCAGCAGCCTGCAAAACGGAGCCGACCAGGCCTCCCACTGAAGCCCCAATTCCAGTGAAAACCCCCACGATGGCCGGTGCACCGGCCGCGCACACGCCCCCCGTCGAGCCAGCACATGCCAGAGCCACCACTGCCCCGGCCGTGGCGCCAACCCCTGAGCCGATAGCCACGGCTTCGTCAACGTCACAGCAGTCGTTATCCGGGGATAACCCAAACGGATCGGTGTAGGCTACCGGGTTGTTGCCGTTGAACTGATAAAGGTTCAGTCCCCCCGCCACGCCGATGGGGTCTTCCTGGGTCCACCGCCCCGTCGCCTGATCGTAAATCCGGTTCCGGAAGAAGCTCACGCCCGGTACGCTGCTGCTCGCCTGCCGGTCGGCCCCGAAGCTGCTGGCGTTCTGGGTGCCCCCGGCGTACTTGCCACCGTTCTGAGTATAGTCGAGGCTCGGGGTGAGATCCGTCCCGTTCTGGTCCGCCACCACGTACTGGCGGCCGTTGCCATCGGTGAGGAAGAACGCCCGCCGATTGACGGTCCCCGGATAATGCCCCAGCACCGGGTCATCCGTGCCGGGGCCGTGGGTGAAGGTCCAATCGGAGCCATTGGTACCGTCCGACACGGCCGCTTCAGCGACATTTGCAGCGGCCAGTCCACCGGCTGCCCCGAGGGGCCGCACCTTCGGCGCCCCCGACCATACCTCCTCCAAAGGTGCCCGCCACCGGAGCTACGGCCGTGCCAGCTGCAGCACCACCAACAGCACCGGCAATCCCACCGATGATTGCTCCTCCCACCGCACCCACAGCATGGATGGCACCGCAGTCCGGTGGGCAGGTCCGGAGCCCGAAGGGGTCCGTGTAGAGCACGGGATTGTTGCCGTTGAACTGATACAGGTTGAGGCCCCCAGCAAGCCCGATAGGGTCTTCCTGGGTCGACGCTCCCCCTCGGCTGCAAGTCCTCCTTTTAGTGCGGCTAAGCCAGCGCGGTTTTTCTCTTTAGCTGCTGGGCTACGATTTCACTTGATCGTAAAAATGGCTCTGAGGCCCGGACGCGAGTTTCCAATGCGGTCAGATAGCCACGACACGCAGCCGGCCCTGCCGGCGCCGGCGAGGTGCGTACGACGATCTCGAGATCGCTGCCGAGCGCGGTGAGAGGAGCCATCGCCGCTTGATGGTGAAGCCGTTCAGGCGCCCATGCATGAGCTGGTCGAGGCTCATAAGTTTCGCCCCGGCTTGCTTGGTGAGTGTACGCGTCTTTGATCCGGCCGACCCTGGTCGACTCGTTGCGCATCCTCCTACGCGCTCCTGCTGGTGATATGCTTCCGAACTAAGCGCCGCAGACTAAGAATCCACCTCGGAACACCCAGGCTGACCAGTTGATCCTCGAGACGCTGCTCGCGCACACCGGCTCCCCACCACGGATCCTTGAGCTTAGTTCTCGCATGCTCCATGATGGCTGTTCCGTTCGGTAGGTGCGATGCGAACTCAATCTCCTGGGCGACGCACAGTGTCTCGATTCGCGCTTCGTTGTCCGGCGTTGTCTTGATCTTTGAATTGCAGAGTCGCGCGTGTGTAGCTTCATGCACAATCGCCACCGCCACCTCTTCGGTGGACCTCCGGTTCAGCACCTGAAGGTCCACCGTATACGTTTTGAGAGGGTGCTCGTACAACTCGCCCCCTTGGGCCACCAATGCGATTCGTCGCAAGTCCCGCCGTATACGCGAGTACCGCCGTGGCGAATGTGTGCGTATGACTTCGAGTGCGGCCACAAGGCGTGAGAGGTGCTGTTCCGAATTTCCATCACCCGAGAAGACAACAATCTCAATCCCGTCCTGCACACGCCTAGGCAATAGCCTAGCGGAAGCCCCGATGATGAGCCTCCGCAAGACGTTAACGAGATGGGCTCCGACCTCACCAATGATGGAGCTCGCCGTCTTCTCCGCCCTATTCTCCTGCCGCCGGTCCACCACCTTCTTGTTCGTCCTTCCTTTCCTTCTTCCCTTTCGTGGGCGCCTCAGTCACCGGAGCACCGGCTCCGGTAGCGGTATGATCGCTTGGCGAAATCTGTCCACCAGGATTCAACAACCCACCGATAACAAGCCCGATCTGACCGATGGCGCGGCTAATTTTCCCCATCGCCTGCGTGCCGACGTCGACCACGGCTTCGGCAACATTTGCAGCGGCCAGCCCACCCGCAGCTCCCAGGGCCGCACCTTCGGTGCCGCCCGCCAAGCCGCCTCCAAGAGTACCCGCCACGGGAGCCACTGCTGTGCCGGCCACGGCACCACCAGTCGCACCTACGATGCCTCCGATGATCGCCCCACCAACAGCGCCCACCGTATGGATGGCTCCGCAGTCCGGCGGGCAGGTCCGGAGCCCGAAGGGGTCCGTATACATCACGGGGTTATTCTGGTTGAACTGATACAGGTTGAGGCCCCCAGCAAGCCCGATGGGGTCTTCCTGGGTCCACCGCCCCGTCGCCTGATCGTAAACCCGGTTCCGGAAGAAGCTCACGCCCGGCACGGCGCTGCTCGCCTGCCGGTCGGCCCCGAAGCTGCTGGCGTTCTGGGTGCCCCCGGCGTACTTCCCGCCCCGTTGAGTATAGTCGAGGTCCGGGGTCAGATCCGTCCCGTTCTGGTCCGCCACCACGTACTGGCGGCCGTTGCCATCCGTGAGGAAGAAGGCCCGCCGGTTGACCGTGCCGGGATAATGCCCCAGCACCGGGTTATCCGTGCCGGGGCCGTGGATGAAGGTCCAGTCGAAGCCGTTCGTGCCGTCGGACCCCGTCCGGACCACGTTCTCGCCATCATAGCCGAGATTGGGTGCGCCGTTCTCGCAGGGCGCGAGGAAGCGCCCCATCGGGTCATAGTAGCAGTTGCTGTTGGGTACGATCTGGCACGACCCCCCGCCGCAACTGGACTGGTTGAACCCGACGGTGCGGTCCAGGCCATCATAGAGGTACTGGCGATAGCCGATCTCGGGCCCAGTGCAGGTAATCTGACAGGGGTTCTCGTCGAACCGGGAGCCGTCCGGTGCGTAGCGGAACTGCCAGATGGTGTTCGAGCTCGTCTGCGAGCGCTTCACCAGCTGGTTGTGCCCCGACGCCATCGAATCGGTGTAGGTCACCGGGGTCCCGCTATTCTTGGTCGTCTGGATGGTGTTGCCCGAGCCATCGTATTTGTAGGTAGCCGTGGTGGCTCCCTGCGCCTGGCTCTTGAGCTCATGCCGGTTGTCGTACGTGTTGCCCGGATTCAGGCTGGACAGGCGGTTGATCGAGCCGCACCCGGTGGGCGTGGCGGTGATCCCGTTCGTCTTGCGGATCATGCCATCTTGATCCACCCAGTCGTGCACCACGCGCGACTGGAACATGTCGACGGTCGCGGGGGTGTTCGACCCGTGGGTGCTGCACAGGAGACGCTGCATGCCATCCTGCTCGTAGCCGAAGGCGAAGACCGCCCCACTCGAATAGGCGACGGTATCCCGGCGGCCGAGGGCGTCCCAACGGAACCGGACCGAGTCGGCTGGGATCGCACCGAAGCGTACCGTGCGCCACCAGACCTTGAGCTTCCGAAGCTCGCCGCTCGTCGCGTCGTAGGTGTAGGCCACGCTGTCGCTGTGTACCGCATCACCCGGAGTGCCAACTCGATACCCGGTGCGGCGCCCCGCCCGGTCGTAGTAATACGCCTGTGACACGAGAATGGTGGGACTTGCTGAATTCTCCACGTCGGTTCGGACCGCCCCGGTTCCATAATAGGTCCGCGTCACCGAAGCCGCGCCGGGCCAAGAGATCTGCGCCTGGGTGAGCCGCCCCGTGATGTCATACGTGTACGCCACGGAGTCACCCTGCGTCCCATTCGCGACCGCGGGCCAGAGGAGCTTCTTCTGCTGGCCGGCCGCATCGTAGGTATGCCGGACCACGAGGTTGCCGCGAGACAACACCGAGTCGAGCAGTCCCCCCTTGTTGTACCAGCGGGTCGTGACATGCGCGCTGTCGTCGGTCTCCGTGATCGGTCGGTTCGCGGCGTCGTAGCCGTAGCTTCGGACCACGCCGCGCGGGTCGGCCACACGGGCCATGACATCCACGTTGTAGAACGTCGAGTCGACCAGCGCGGTCGTGAAGTCAGGATCTCTGGGAAACCCGCTATTGCCGTCCTGCTCCACGTGCCGAATCGTCCGTACTGTCCGATTGAGCGAATCGTACTTGAACTCCGTTCGGTGCCCCGCAGCATCGTACAGATCGGAGACCCGCTGCTTGGCATCCCGTGGGTAGCGCCGGACGCGCCCCATCGGAGAAGTATCACCCACCGCGTTCCCCAGCGTGTTGAAGGCGAACCCGGTCCGAAGAGTGGCGACGGTCACCTCTTTCCTGAGGGTGGAGTCCCAGGACGGCACCGACAGCTCCTTGATCGACTGCACCAAACCCTTGAACGAGCCGCTCGGCACCGTGACGTACTGGGTGACGTGCCCGTTCGACTCCGTCACCTGGGAGGTAAGCCCCAAGGTATCGTAGGCGTAGCGGGTGACCACGCCCTCGGGGTCGATGATGCTGTCCGGAGAATCCTTGGTGTTGGCCGAATTATAGGTCCAGCGGGTCGTCGCGGTGGGCAAGGGAGTCGATCCGCTCACCCCGCTGGTAATGGTATGGAGCTCGAGCAAATTGCCCCTGCCGTTGTAGAGCATGCTGTCGACCCGGAGGTCCGGAGAGGTCACCCTGGTCACCAGGGCCGGCACCGCCACGTCTCCCCGCAGGAGTGTTGTGGTGGCCCCAAGGGCATTGACCACCTTGGTGGGCGCGCCCCAGCGATCCACCGTGAATGCTGCCGTGTCGGCAACACCTGGATAGCGGGGCCCATAGATCGTGGTGTACGCCTTGTTGACGTCGATCGCTACTTGGCCGGCGACACCCGCGAGTCCCTTGTCGTTCCAACTATCGAAGGTGGTGACGGCGGTTGTATTGTCGCCCGTGATCCGTCCTACGGGCACTGTGACCTTACTGATCCGGCTTCCCACGGCGCGCCCGCTCGAGTACTCGTAGGTGGTGGTGAAGCCTCGGCGAGTCCGGCGGGAGATGATTCGGCGGTCGCCGTCCCATCCCAGCATGACGCTGTTCCCATCCGGATCGGTGAGCATCGTCAGCCGACCGTCATTCGCCGCAAAGGTCGCGTCCACCTTGCGGCCGGTCGGATCCGCGATGTAATCGAGGTTGTTGTTGGCGTCCCAGGCGAGAGTATCGGTGTTTCCGGTCACCCCAGTCGGTGGAACCGTGATGCGCAGGAGCCGGTCCCCGGCCGCGTTCCAGGTAAACGTCGTCTGCTGCCCCGCCCGGTTCACGGTGGAAATGTGCCGTCCGGCGCTGTTGAACTTGACCTTCACGCCGTGGCGCAGCGTGCGCGTGTAGACGCCCCCGCTGAGAGCGATGGTATCCCGAAATCCGCCAAGGGGGGCTACCCAGGTGGTGGCAGTGAGTTGCCGGTAGAGCTTGGCCGAGCCGTCGCCACCGACCCAGAGGAGATGCGGTAGGCCGGTCCCCACCGGTTGGTTGAAATAGAGCTGCTCAAGGCCCGCCAGGCTGAACCCCGCACCAAACTCGTCAAAGAACCGGTTGACGATGAGCAAGGTATCCTTGATCACGGTCTCGTAGACCGCACCGGGGTACTGGTTCTGGACGCGGAGCTCGATGGGGTAGGCACCCGTCGGGTCGCTGGCCCCATTGAAGTCGAGCACGATCTGCCGGGTGCCGGAACTACCGCTGGGCCAGCCGGCGTAGCTGGCAGAGGTGCGCACCGTGCCGCCCACTTTGAGCTCGGCGAAGACCGTGCTGGGCTGGTAGACCCCGGCCGGCACGGTCACGCTGGCCGCGACCGGTGGCCGGGGATACGCGGTGGCGGAATTATGAATCAAGGTCAGCGTCCGCTCCCGGCCCAGAGTAGCGTACCCGGGAAGGCCATGGGTGATCACGAGGTCGCCGCAGGACCAGGCGGCGGCTTCACCGGCGCCAGCGGTCAGGCATAGCGAGCGGTCGACATTATCCCGATTGTGATTCCGGAATGCGACCACCGGCGGGCCCGCCTGCACGATGGCAATCGTGTAGAAGCCGGTGTCCGATCCGCCACCGGTAGCGCTCAGGGTGATCCGCCCCGAGCCGGGTGCACCAGCCGAGTAGCTGACGTTCACGGTCCGAAGGGAGCCTTCGGAGATGGTGGCGCTCGCGGGGGTCACGGGGCCGCAGGTGGCATTGCCGGTCGCGGAGCAGGTGAAGGTGTAGGTGGCGCTTAGTTGCCCGGTGTTCTGGGCCTCGAACGAGGCGACGTTGCCGGAGCTGCTGTTGAGGACGGTGAGGGTGCCGCCGTCGGGTGTGACTCTGACGCCCACGCAGCCGCTCACGCAATCGGTCTGCGCCTGCACGGGGGATGGGGTCCACGCGGCGCCGAAGAGACCCAGGAGCACACTGAGGATCGACGCCAGCCGCAACGACGGATGCGAGACACTCGAACGGTGGTGAGGCACGGCCAACTCGCGGATGAGGGATAGCCCCCGCGCAGGCAGACCGTATGCCAGGTACCGCGAACACCTAAGCCATGTTTGCCCTTGATGATGCGTGATCGGACGTCGACCGCTGGGAGACTGCTATTCCCGCGTCTGTGGGAATGCGTTCCCAGTTCCGGGAATGGGCGGGAGCGGAGGAGATTGGAGCCATGCGTGCTGCACAGGAGCCGCTGCTGGTCGCGTTGTACGAATAGGCGACGCTGTCACTTTGGACGGCATCACCCGGGGTGCCCACTCGATAGCTGGTACGGCGGCCGGCCAGATCGTAATAGTACGACTCGAGACCAGAATGCCGGGCAAGGCGGAAGTCTCCACATCGGTTCGGATGGCCCCGTTCCGAAATACGTTCGAGTCACCGAAGCGGCGCCTTGGCGAGCCGATCGGCGCTG
>JBJMOX010000098.1:0-4720 GCA_045803515.1 Gemmatimonadales bacterium | reverse complement strand
GCCGGACGTCGATCGCCAGCATCATGCCCATGATCGCGACCAGCGTGAACACGTCCCCGAAGATCGTCACCACGCCGGACGAGAAGAGCTCGTTCAGCGTCTCCACGTCCGAGGTGACCCGGGTCATCAGCCGGCCGACCGGGTTTCGGTCGAAGTAGGTGATGCTGAGACGCTGAAGGTGGCCGAAGAGCTGCATCCGGAGGTCGTACATGACCCGCTGCCCCACGTACGTGGTGAGCAACGTGCCGCCGTACTCCACCAGGAACTCGAGCAGCAGGGTCCCCAGGTAGAGCGCCGCCAGCAGACTCAGGAGCCCGGCATCCCGCCGGGGAATGGCGACGTCCAGCGCCCGTTCGGTGAGCCGGGGCCCGATCAGCGCCAGGCCGGACTGGGCCAGCAGCAACAGCAGCGCCCCGCCGCCGAGCCGAGCGTAGGGCCTGAGGTACCGCAGCAGCCGCCGGAGCAGCGCGGCGTCGTAGGGCTTGGCTCTTTCTTCGTCGTCCTGCATCTGACTCATGACGCTACCCCACCGGCTCCGCCAGGGCCGACCGATCGATTCCCTTGAGCCCCTGGCGCACCCAGCTGGAGAAGACGAGGAATCCAAAGCCCAGCGTGATGTAGGTGAGGATGAGCCGCCAGAGCAGGATGTAGATCGGCCTCAGCTCCCGAGGCACGTAGGAGGCCATCACTACCGCCGAGAGGACTTCGCCGATGCCGGAGGCGCCTGGCGTGGGCGCGAAGTAGAGCAGGAACATGACCAGGGTCTGCAGCAGCAGAATGTCGACGAAGTTGGCGTGGAGACCGAGGGCGCGAAGCGCCACGTACCCGGCCAGCAGCTTGTTGGCATGGGAGGGGCCGCTCAGGATCGTGGCCCAGAAGAGCGCCAGCAACCCCGCCGGGCTGTTGAACGCCACCACGCTCTGGTGCGCCTCGTCGATCCCTTCCCGCAGCCGCTCCAGCCGGCTCGCGAACCTGGCGCTCCGTCGCCCGACCGACTCGGCCAGCCGGTGGATCAGGTCCCGTACCAGCTTGGGAAAGAACATCACGACGCCCATCAGGAGGCCGATCGCCCCGACGATCGTCAGGCTGCCCCGGAAGAGATCGTAGAGCGACAGTCCCAGCACGTTGCCCCGCTGCCCCAGCGACTGGCCTGCTCCGAAGAGCAGCGCCAGCGGTCCGGCGATGGCGAAGAAGAGGATGGTGGCGACGAAGCTCATGAAGGTGGAGGTCACCGCCACCGGCAGTGGCAGCCCGTAGCGCCGCATGGTGTACATCGTCATCGGGCCGGCGCCGGAGTTGAGCGGCGTGATGTATCCCCCCCAGGCCCCCATCCCACCCGCCAGGATCATCCCCTTGAGCGGCGGGCTCGGGTACACATGCCGCGCGACCACCCAGTTCCGAAGTCCGCCCCCGATCCAGTCCATCGAGGCCAGACCGACCCCCGCGAGCAGCCAGATCCAGTGCAGCCGGCCCACCCCGGCCAGGAACGCGGAAAAATCGTTGCCATAGACCAGGATGATCCCGAACCCCACCAACGAGGCCAGGACCGAGAACTCGAAGCCGCGAAGCAGGAACTTGGGGGTCAGCAGTCGGGGCATGAAGGGGAAAAGATAGTCGCGCCCGGCGGGGTGCTCTCCCGAAACTATCCCGAACAACGGGGTCCCGCTATCCTTAAGACTGCGATGTCCCAGTCCGCGATCCGCATTGTCAACGCCCGGCAGAACAATCTCCGGGGAATCAGCGCCGAGCTCCCGCACCGCGCGCTCACCGTCATCACCGGCCCCTCCGGGTCGGGGAAGAGCACCCTCGCGTTCGACACCATCTACGCCGAGGGCCAGCGGCGGTACATCGAATCGCTCTCCACCTACGCCAAGCAGTTCCTGGAGCGGATGCCGAAGCCGCTGGTGGATCACCTGGAGGGGCTCGCGCCCGCGGTGGCCATCGAGCAGCGGAACCCCACCGTCTCCAGCCGCTCCACCGTGGGGACCGCCACCGAGATCTACGACTATCTGCGCCTCCTCTGGGCCCGGATCGGCCTCAGCTACTGCCGGGCCTGCGGGGCCCCGGTCCGCCGGGACACGCCGCAATCGGCCACCGATGACGTGCTGGCGGCAGTGAGCGGACCGGTGCAGATCTGCTTCCCACTGCCGCCGGTGGCGCGGCTCACGCATGAAGCGGTGGTCGAAAACCTGCGCGCGCTTGGCTTCGTACGAGTGTTGGCGGACGCCGGGGTGTATCGACTGGACGAGTTGCCGGGCGGGCTCGACCTCACCCGGGTGCAGGAGCTCCTGGTGGTGGTCGATCGGTTGGCCGCCGGACCGAGCGCGGCAGGCCGAATCTCCGAGGCGGTGGGCACCGCGTTCCAGGAGGGCGACGGCATCGCCCTGGCCCTGGCCGATGGACGCCGGCTCCGCTTCACCCGCTTTCCCGCGTGCAGTGCCTGCGATACGCCCGCGGCCGCCGTCACGCCGGCGCTCTTCTCCTTCAACAATCCGCGGGGAGCCTGCTCCTGCTGCAATGGCTTCGGGGCGGTCCTGGAGTATGACGAATCCCTGATCGTCCCGGATCCCGCCAGGAGCCTGGCCGATGGGGCGATCGACCCCTGGACCAAACCCAGGTACGAGACCCGGCGCCGGATGCTGCTCGATTTCGCCCGAAGCCTGGGCGCCGATCCGGCCAAGCCCTGGCACAAGCTCAAGGCATCCCAGCGCCGGGAGCTGCTCTACGGCCGAAAGGGGCGATATGTCGGGATCTTTCCCTTCCTCAAGGATCTCGAAGAAAAGCGGTACAAGCAGTATATCCGCGTGTTTCTCCGGCAATATCAGCTCGCCAAGACCTGCGGCGCCTGTGGCGGCAGCCGGCTCAATCCCGACGCGCTGGCCGTCCGGATCGGCGAGGAGACGATCGCGTCCGTGGCCGCGCGCTCGATCGACGGTATCCGGGCCTGGCTCGAGGGGCTCGTGCTCACCCCGTTCGAGCGGAGCGTCGCTCAGCTCATTCTCGACCAGCTTGCCGCCCGGCTCGGCTTCCTCTGCGACGTGGGGCTCGGCTATCTCAGCCTCGATCGGCAGACCCGCACCCTCTCCGGCGGCGAGGCCCAGCGGATCTCGCTCAGCAACGCGCTCGGATCCCATCTGGTGGACACGCTCTACGTGCTCGATGAGCCATCCATCGGCCTTCACCCCCGCGACACCGACCGGCTGCTCGGCCTGCTCCGGCGGCTGCGCGACGCGGGGAACACCGTGCTGGTAGTGGAGCACGACCTGGCCGCCATCCGGCAGGCCGACTTCATGCTCGAGCTGGGTCCCGGCGCCGGCGAGCGGGGCGGACACGTGGTGCATGCTGGCCCGGTGACCGACGCGAGAAACACGCTGACCGGCCAGTACCTCACCGGACAGAAGCGGATCGCGGTGCCGAGCCTCCGACGGCCGGCCGGGCCGCAATGGCTCAAGGTGCGCGGGGCCACGTTGCACAATCTCAAGAGCGTGGACGTCGACATTCCGCTGGGCACGCTCACCGCGGTCACTGGGGTGTCCGGCTCCGGAAAGAGCACCCTGCTCCACGACATCATCTACCGCCACCTGGAGGGCCGGCTCCGTGGCGGACACTCCGCCAAGAGCCACCTGGGCGAGCCGGTGGGTGAGGTCGACTCGCTGACCGGAGCGGAGCTGCTCCGGGACGTGCTGCTGATCGACCAGTCCCCCATCGGGCGCTCACCCAGATCCAACCCGATCACCTACATCAAGGCGTTCGACGAGATCCGCGAGCTGTTCGCGGCCCAGCCGCTCGCCCGCCAGCGGAAGTACTCCAACGCGACCTTTTCCTTCAACCTGGCCGGCGGCCGCTGCGATGCCTGCGAGGGGGCGGGACACGTGCAGGTCGAGATGGTCTTCCTGGCCGACGTCTTCGTCCCCTGTGAGGTCTGCGGCGGCACCCGGTACCGGCGGGACGTGCTCGACGTGCGGATCCAGGGGAACTCGATTCACGATGTGCTGCAGTGGACGGTGGAGGAGGCGATCGCCCGCTTCCGCCATCAGACCAGGCTGGGGGCGGCACTGTGGCACCTTCAGCAGGTGGGACTGGGATACCTGCGCCTGGGCCAGCCGGCCACCACGCTCTCCGGCGGCGAAGCGCAGCGTCTCAAGATCGCGCGGGAGCTGGCGCAGGCCGGCAAGCGGGAAGGGAGAAAGCTCTACATCCTGGACGAGCCCACCACGGGTCTCCATCTCGACGACGTCCGGGTCCTGATGCAGGTGCTCGACCGGCTGGTGGACGCGGGCCATACCGTGATCGTGATCGAGCACCATCTGGACGTGATCAAGCGTGCGGACTGGGTGATCGACCTGGGTCCGGAGGCGGGGGACGCCGGCGGCTGGGTGGTGGCCCAGGGCACGCCGGAAGAGGTGGCGGCAGTCGAGGGCTCGCACACCGGGAGCTACCTCAGACCGCTCCTGGCACCATCCCAGGCTGCCGCCCTGGTCGGCTGATTCGAAACTCCCACCGCGCGTTCCTCCGCTCGCTCACCGATAGCTCCTTCAGCGCTTTGTCGCGCAGGCCCGAATGAGCTCCCACGCGGCCCTCACGTGCTCCACTGTAGTTTCCCGCTGCCCCACGACCAGCCGGATCACGTACTGCCCGCCCAGCCGCGTATGGGTCAGATGAACCGTCCGGGCAGCGTTGATCCGGGCCAGCAGCTCCTGATTGAGCGCATCGAGCTCCT
>JBJMOX010000097.1:0-6562 GCA_045803515.1 Gemmatimonadales bacterium | reverse complement strand
TGTGGTAGCGCACGCCCGGCAGGTCCTTCACCCGGCCGCCGCGGATCAGCACGATCGAGTGCTCCTGCAGGTTGTGCCCTTCTCCCGGGATGTAGGCCGTGACCTCGAACCCGTTGGTGAGGCGCACGCGGGCCACCTTGCGAAGGGCCGAGTTTGGCTTCTTCGGGGTGGTGGTGTAGACGCGGGTGCAGACGCCGCGCTTCTGCGGGTTCATCTTGAGCGCCGGCGCCTTGTCCTTGGCCACGACGTCTTTCCGGCCGCGCCGGATGAGCTGATTGATGGTCGGCATAACCCTGGAGCTGGAGTACCGTGGTTTCCCCGTTTTCGGGGATAGACCTGCAAAAGTATACGTAGAGCGGGCTTGGGTCAAGGCAAATCGAATGGCCTCTGCTGCGGCACCGAGCGGCATCGGGCCATGCCGCTTTTTGCGCGCCCGATGGCCTTTTGAAAGGTCGAGACCACGGACGCTCCACAACTACCTAGTGATGCGAGGGGGAGAACGGCGGCCCCCAATTTGCCCCTCCGTGACCCGGCAAATGCCCCCTGCCGCCATCTGAACCCCTCGTCGGGAGTCCCGGCTAGTGCACCTCACCCGCCCAGCGATTCTGCTGGCCCTCGCAGTCGTGTCCGGCTCCGCCCCAGCGGCCGCCCAGCGTCCCGATGGACCGGGGCGGCCCTTCGCCGAGGTGACCCGCGGCAGTGAAGTCGGGAATGGGCTCTTCACCATCTACTACCAGCATGAAGGCGTCTACCTTGCGCTGACTCCGCGGCAGCTTGACCACGACTATCTCCTGGTCACCCAGATCTCCCAGGGGATCGGGGAGCTCGGCCTGGATGGCGGCGCGTCCCTCCGCTCCGACCTGGTCCGGTTTCACCGCGAGGGGGACAAGGTCGAGCTTTGGGTGGTGAATCCGCACCTGGCCGCCGCGCCGGGCACTCCAATGGCGCGGACAGTCGCCTACTCGTTCGGTCACTCGGTGGCCCAATCGTTCCCCATCGCGGCCCTCCGCGACAGCAGCCAGATCCTGATCGACGTCGGGCCCTTCCTGCTCTCCGACTGGGCCGATGTCGGCAGTGTCTTCCAGGGGGCCGCCGCCCAGCGGAAAGTGAGCGCCACCATCACGCTGGACGACAAGCGCTCCAGCCTGCAGGAGCTGCATCTCTTTCCCGGGAACCTGGAGGCCGAGGTCCGCCTCACCTTCCAGAGCACCCGCAATCTCGGTCTGGAGACCGTGTCCGACTACCGCTGGATCCCGATCGGCATCCACTATTCGCTGCTCGAGCTGCCCGCGACGCCGATGCGCGCGCGTTTCGCCGACGACCGGGTGGGCTACTTCGTCTCCGCCATCAAGGACTTCAGCCGCGACACCGCCGAGAGCTTCTTTGTCCGCTACGTGAACCGCTGGCGGCTGGAGAAGAAGATTCCGGGTGACGCGCTGAGCGAGCCGGTCCAGCCGATCACCTACTACATCGACCGTACGGTGCCGGTGGAATGGCGCCCCTACGTCCGCGCCGGGATCCTGGAATGGAACCGGGCGTTCGAGGATGCCGGATTCCGCGATGCCATCCGGGTGCTCGACGCCCCCGAAGACAGCGCCTGGAGCGCGGCCGACGCGCGCTACTCGACCGTGCGGTGGACCGCGACCAACCAGTCGGTCTACGCCGTGGGCCCCAGCAATGTGGACCCGCGCACCGGCGAGATCCTCAACGCGGACGTCCTCGTGTCGGCGGCCTGGATTCAGCGCTGGCGGGGCCAGTCCGGCCAGTACGGCGCGACCGCGGGCTCCCTCGAGTCGGTCCTTCAGGAAGACTCCCTGCGCTTCGCGCCGGGAGCGGAAGGTCGCCTCTGCCGCTATGGCGAGGGGCTGAGCCGCGATGGAGAGCTGGCTCGCACGGTGCTCGCGGCCCGAGGCGCGATCCCCGCGGGCGGTGAGGTCTCCCGCGAGTACATCGGTCAGGCGCTCAAGGCCCTGGTCATGCACGAGATCGGACACACGCTCGGCTTGCGGCACAACTTCCGGGGGTCGGCCGGGGCAACCGCCGCGCAGCTGGCCAACCGGGCCTGGACCGCGACGCATGGGTTCGGCGTTTCGGTCATGGACTACCTCCCGCCGGCCCTCGCGCTGGATCCCAGCCGCCAGGGCGACTACTACGCGCCGACCATCGGCAGCTACGACCGCTGGGCGATCACCTACGGCTATGCGGACGTGGGCAGCCGGATCGCGTCCACCCCCTTGGCCAAGGGGTCGGGCGGTGAGACCAGCGAAAGCTGGAAGCCGGAAGTCGAGCTCAACGGGCTGCACGCGATCGCGTCGCAGGCCGCGGAACCGGAACACCTTTACGCCTCCGATGAGGACGCGGGGTTCGGCGGGCTGGGCCTCGATCCCACCGTCTCCCGCTACGACATGACCAACGATCCGCTCGGCTGGGCTCGCGACCGAGTCGCCTTGATCGACGGGATGTTCGACTCCCTGGAGACCCGGGCAGTCGCACCGGGCGAGAGCTACACCCGGCTCCGGTCGGCCTTCGTGGGCCTGCTGAACGACCGCTGGTACGCCCTGCTGGTCACCACCAAGTACCTGGGTGGGGCGACCACCAGCCGGGACCACCGTGGGGATCCGGGAGCCCGCGATCCCGTCGCGACCATTCCCGCGGAGCAGCAGCGTGCCGCGCTCGGGTTCCTTGCCTCGGCAGCGTTTGGCGAGGGGGCCTATCATTTTCGGCCTGAATTGCTCAAGCTACTGGGTCCGGATCGCTGGTCGCACTGGGACGCATCGCCGGCGAGCGACGGACGCATCGACTTCCCCCTACACGATTGGGCCACGACTCAGCAGGGGTCCCTGCTCGGTCAGTTGTTGGAGCCCGCGGTGCTCTCCCGGATCCGCGACGCGGAGCTCCGTGCCACGGTGTCGGATTCGACGGTGGGGTTGCCTGAGCTCTTCACCACGCTCAGCGGAACGATCTGGGCAGAGGTTGGCGCGGGCACGCGAGGCAAGCCGGCGGCGCGGAACATCACATCGGTGCGCCGCGATCTCCAGCGGCTGTATCTCAACGGGCTGGTACGGATGGCGGTGAGCCCCGCGCCGGGGACGCCGGAAGATGCCCGAGCCCTGGCGCGGGTCGCGCTGACCGAGCTGGGAGGCGAGCTGAGTCGCGTCCTGTCCAGTCCCAAGATCGAGCTCGATTCGTACACCCGCGCCCATCTGATCGATTCGCGCGAACGCATCACCCAGGCACTCAACGCAGGAATGATTCAGACCACCACCTTCGCGAGGTAGCAGGACCATGCTCTCCATCGCCTCCGCCGAGCCGTCCCCGATCGCGCAGACCGCTGTCTACATGGCCGGGATGCTGGGCGGCTACCTCCTGCTCACCCGCCCCGAGGAGTGGACCCGGGTGCGAGAGGCGGTGCGGGCAGTGTGGTTCCGTAACCGCCGGGACTAAGCCGCAGCGCGGGGCCCATCCTCCCGCCGCTATCATTCCTCCATGGCGGGCGAATCCGGCAGCACCCCACTCAGCGTTCACCAGCTTCGGAAGAGCTACGGCGAGGTCGTCGCGGTCGACGGCCTCGATCTCGAGGTGCGGGCCGGCGAGTGCTTCGGGCTGCTCGGGCCCAATGGCGCCGGCAAGACCACCACGATCGAGATCTGTGAGGGGCTCACCCCCGCGGACAGCGGCGAGGTCGTCATTCTCGGCCGGCGCTGGGGGAGAGACGACCGGCAGCTCCGGGAGCTGCTCGGCATTTCGCTCCAGGAGACCCAGTTCTCCGAGAAGCTCACGGTGGCGGAGACGGTTCGCCTCTTTCGCAGCTTCTATCTGCAGGGGCCGACGCCCGATCAGGTGATCGAGACGGTGCAGCTGGGAGAGAAGGCCGGTGCGCGGGTCGGCCAGCTCTCCGGCGGCCAGCGCCAGCGCCTGGCCCTCGCCTGCGCGCTGGTGGGAAACCCGCAGCTCCTCTTCCTGGACGAGCCCACCACCGGGCTCGACCCTCAGTCGCGCCGCCAGCTCTGGGAGGTGATCGAGGGGTTCAAGGCGAGCGGCCGCGCGATCCTGCTCACCACCCACTATATGGAAGAGGCCGAGCGGCTGTGCGAGCGGGTGGCGATCGTGGACCACGGGCGGGTAATCGCGCTGGGAGCTCCCCGGGAGCTGATCGAGTCGCTGGGAGCGGAGCACGTGCTCGAGTTTGCCGTGGCGGGACCGGGAGCACTGGACGAAGGCGCCCTCACCGCGCTCGACGGCGTCGGGTCGGCGGGCCGGCGAGACGGCACCTATCGGCTCCAGGTGGCCGAGCTGCACCGGACGATGCCCGCCCTGCTCGGTGAGCTCCGCCGCCAGGGCGTGCAGCTCACCGAGCTCCGCACCCACTCGGCCACACTGGAGGACGTCTTCGTCGCGCTCACGGGAAGGCAGCTCCGCGATGAATGAGCGCCGGCGTTTGCGGGATCACCCGCTGGTGCAGCTCACCCTGGTGCGCTATCGCGAGTTCTATCGGGAGCCGGAGGCGATCTTCTGGGTGTTCATCTTCCCGATCCTGCTCACGGCCGGCCTCGGTATCGCCTTCCGGAGCCGGGGGCCGGAGCGCACGCGGGTAGCGGTTGCCGGGCGCGCCGACCAGCAGGGCCGGCTGGTCGAGGCGCTGACGCGGGATTCGTCCTTGACCGTGCAGGTGCTGGCCGAGTCCGCCGCGGAAGACTCGCTCCGGAGCGGCCAGGTCGCGCTCCTGGTGGTGCCCCGCGCCGATGGTGGCCTCGAGTACCGCTTCGACCCCGAGCGGCCCGAGTCCCGGCTGGCGCACCTGCTGGTGGACGCCGCCGTGCAGCGGGGGGCGGGTCGGCCCGACCCGGTGCCGGTCACCGAGCGGCGGGTGCGCGAGGCGGGGGCGCGCTACGTCGATTTCGTGGTGCCTGGACTGTTGGGAATGAACCTGATGGGCAGCGGCATCTGGGGAATCGGCTTCGCCATCGTCGATGCCCGGCGGAAGAACCTGCTCAAGCGGCTCATCGCGACGCCGATGCGGCGCAGTCAGTACCTCGCCTCCTTCCTGCTCTCCCGGCTGACTTTTCTCTGCCTCGAGGTGGCCCTGCTCCTGGGATTCGCCGTGGCGGTGTTCGGGGTGCCGATCCGCGGCTCGCTGGGGCTCCTCGCGTTCGTCTGTTTCGTCTCGGCGCTGGCGTTCGCCTCGCTCGGGCTCCTGATCGCGGCCCGTCCTCGCACGGTGGAGGGCGTGTCGGGGCTGATGAACCTGTTCATGCTGCCGATGTGGATCTTCTCGGGGGTCTTCTTCTCCTCGTCGCGATTTCCCGACGCGGCTCAGCCGTTTGTGCGAGCGCTGCCGCTGACCGCGGTCATCGACGCGCTCCGGGCCACCATGTTGCGCGGGGCGGGCGTGGCGCAGGTGCTCCCCGAGCTGCTGGTCATCGGAGTGTGGCTTGTGGTGGGTTTCGCGCTGGCGGTGCGGCTCTTCCGCTGGCGCTGAGCGCGCCCGCTGAGCGCCGCCCGTCCTCTTGGATCAGGCCGCGCCCGCGGTGCGCCGGGCGAGCGGCCCGGCCAGCAGGTTCACATCCAGCGGTTTGCTGGTGACCTCATGCGCTCCGAGCTCGCGTATCCAGGCGAGGAGCTCAGGGTCGGTCTGGTCGGTGCTGACGACCATGGACGGCGGGTCCGGCTCCTGGCTCAGGGCCTGAAGCAGGCCGATGGCATCGAGCCGCGGGACGGCGATATCGCTGACGATGTAGTCGGGCCGGAGCCGGCGCGCGTAGGCCAACCCGGCCTCGCCATCTGCGGCCTCGAGGACCCGGAACCCGGCCGCCTCGAGCTGGTCGCGCAGCGTGCGACGACTGGCGCGGACCTCATCGACGATCAGCACCCGCTTTGCCGTCCCCGGTCCCGATCGACCGGCAAGCGTGAGCCTTCCTGACGTCGGGCCTGCAAGCGGCGGCGGAGAGGCTGGCCGGATGACCGGCGGAGCGCTCGAGGTGCTGAGCAGGCCGCCGACCAGGGCGTCGACCTCCGCCTGCGCGGTGTTGTGCTCGACCAGCGGCGCGGCGATGTTGTCGAGCAGCTCGTGCAAGGATGTCAAGCCGGTCACTACCCGCTCGAGCCCAGCCTCCCACAGCGTCCGCATCCCGCCTCGCTTCACCAGCGAGGTCAGCTCTGAAGCATCCACCCCACGCGCGATCGCCCGCTGCACGTCCGGCGTCGCGACCAGCACCTCGGCCACGATCGTGCGCCCGCGATAACCGGTGTGGCGGCACTCGAGGCACCCCACGGCTCGGCGCAGATGAGTGCAGTCGTGCTCGGCCAGGAGGTACTGGAACTCGGGCTCCAGATCGTCGATCGTGTCGGGCTGGCTGCACGCCGCACAGAGCTTCCGCACCAGTCGCTGGGCGACGATGCCTTTGAGGGCGCCGGCGATGGCGCTGGGCTCGACGCCGATGTCCAGCAATCGGGCGAGGGTGGAGGGCGCATCGTTGGTGTGCAGGGTCGACAGCACGACGTGTCCCGTCATGCTTGCCTTGATCGCGATGTTGGCCGTCTCCGCGTCCCGGATCTCCCCCAC
>JBJMOX010000096.1:0-18223 GCA_045803515.1 Gemmatimonadales bacterium | reverse complement strand
GCCTGGAGGTCACGCCGCAGTGCGTAACAGGCCTGGTTGAGGAGTGCGCGGCCATGCTCGGCGTCGGTTTCGGGCCACAGGGAGGCGATGAGCTTGTCGCGGCTGAGGCCGCCGCGCCCCGCGGCGGCAAGGAGGGCGAGCAGCCCCAGCGTCTTTCGTTGCCGGGCTGCGCCGGTCCCCGGGATGCCCTCGCTGTCGACCGAGAGTCCGCCGAAGGTCTTGAGGTGGAGCATGTTGCTCCGTTTGATCGGCCTTTGAGTGGCTTCTGAGCAGGTGTCTCTAACTTAGTGCCCGTTCTGTGATGTAGCGAATCCAGCCGGGTACACCGAGGGGCCCACTTCCCTCAAGTCAGGAGATAATCCCATGATCCGCCGCAAACTTCTCATCGCCACCGCCATCACCGCCTCCGTCGTCCTCACCGGTTGCTCGGACATGACGGCTCCGGCCGAGATGCAAGCCCCCGGGCTCGCGGGGAGACCCTCGTTCGCGGAGGGGTCGAGACCGTGCGTAGCCCCAGGCACCGGGTTGCCGGGAGCTCTCAACATGGTGCATGACGCCACAATGTTCACCATCCCGATGGCCCGCGACGCGGAACAGGGAAACGCTGGTATGTCCCGCGCGGTGGCCGAGTCAGGCTGTTGACCGTCTGCTTCGACACCCCGACCCGCGGGAAGATCGTCATCCGCTGCGCTGAAGCCTTGGCGGAGTGAGGCAGCTACGCGAACTGGCTAGATCCGAGCGTCAGCGCAACATCGCAGCCGACACCATGACCCCGATCGTTTGCTCCATCGACCAGGAGAGTTTCCCATGATCCGCCACACACTTCTCCTCGCTTCAGCCATTACAGCGTCTGCCATCATCCTCGCCTGCTCCGAAATGTAGGCTCCCAAGAGAGTCGTAACGGCTGACGCGCCGGCGGCCGAGCTACTGTCGCCGCACGCCGGCCCTGCCATCCTGGTGGCCTCAATCAACGGGGGCGGGACGGCCAACATGGATGACGGCGCGGGAACCACTCACTGGGGGACAGGAGTCAAACTGTTTTCCGATGGCTCGGCCACAGGGCAATTCGACTGCGTCGACGACCACGGCTCCATGCCGGGCTATCCGGGCAACGTATGGGGAAAGGTTACCAGTTGGTCCATAGACGCCGACGGTCTGATCACCCTACACGTACCCAACAGTAAATTCGTCCCCATCCCAGGCGGCCATCCTTCGAACCTATTTCCCTTTAAGGTGACGATTCAGAGCTTCGGCGGCGCAGGGGCGGGTCACTGGACACTGGCCATTCCTGATGGTGCGGGGGGCTGGTTCACCGTCTGCTTCGAGACCCTGACGAGTGGCCAGATCGTCATTCGCTATGCGTGAAGACTGGGCAGAGTAGCGATCGTCGTCCTCCCGTGGTCGCTACTTGACTTGCTGAGCAAAGAGGCCGTCCGCTTCGGCGGGCGCCTCTTCGCATGTCGAGTCCCGCGCCAAGTCTTCGGCGTCCCTCGGTTGCTCTGATCGCTCTGTTTTGCCCGGAAATTACTCCGCTCGTCCTGAGATTATTGCCACCTCGTATGAGATCAGTCTGAGATCAACCGCCCCCACACCCTGAGATCATGCCCACCCGGTACTCGGTGCCACAGTCGCCAGGGAGCCGTACCTGCCGGCCTCTGGTCTGTCAGCCCCTTTCAGGGTGTATACAGGTAGGTCGCCGCCGGGCCCACCAGCAACAGCCGAGGCTGACCGTTCAGGGTGACGCGGACGATAGGACCCACCAGTGGAGGGGCCGCCCGGGCGGTCCATGTATTGGTGGCGGGATCGTAGAGCGAGGCTTTCAGGGTGACCGGCTGGCCGCTCGGGTACGACGACGAGATCACGAAGAGCTTGCTCTGCAGGGCGGCGCCGAACAGCCGGTAGCCGGGCGTGGGAATGGGAGCCCGAGTCTGCCAGGTGTCCGTGGCCGGATCGTACACGTCCAGCGCGGGGCCCTGGTTCGAGTTGCCCACCACGTAGAACTTGTCGTTGATGACCGCCGCCGCGCCGGACGCATGGAAGTGGGGCGCCTGCCGGCGGGTGGTCCAGGTGTTGGCGGAGGGATCGTAGCGGTAGAGCTGGCGGATGGGGCCGCCCACGTCGCAGTGTCCCGGGTCGACCGCCTCCCCCGAGCAGTAGCCGGGCAGGACATACAGCTTGCCGGCGATCACGCCGGTGACGCCGTCTCTGCTGGCCTTCGGCAGGGCGGCCCGGTGGAAGAGCTGCTGGGTGCCCGGCTGGTACGCCCAGGTGTCGTTGAAGAACTTGAAATCCTCATCGCAGCAGCTCTCGCCGCCCGTGAAGTAGAACCGGTTGCCGATCTTGCCGACGCCGTTCAGATAGGCGGCGTCGATGAGGCTGAAGCCCCCACCAGAGCCCCAGGTATCCGTCGCCACGTTGTAGGTATCGGTGTAAAAGCCGGTCTCGTCATCCGCCGGATCCGAGCCCCCGAAGGTGTAGGCCACCCACTGTCCGGCGGCGTTGGGGGCGGCGCCCAGGGCAAAGTTCGAGTGGGGCAAGGGCATGGGGGCCCGCGCGGTCCAGGTATTGGAGGCGACGGCGAGTGCCGCAGCTGAGGCTTGCCCGTCGCCGCCGCTCTCGGGCTGGGTAGGGGTGATGTCCTCACCGCAGGAAGCCAGCAGGAGTGTGGCGAGTGTGAGCCACGCGAACGACCGTAGTCGGACCATAGACCCCCCGTCGAAGAGTGCCAGACGTCTCACCATCAGGCTATTGGACCGGGGTCAAGCCGAAGTCAAGAGCGCCATTTGCCTGGCCGGGGCCGGGCGCCGGGCCTATCCTTTCATTATGACGAGTCCAGACACCCCACCGATCGCCTGTACGCTGGCACCGGGCGACTATCGCGACCGCCTGGCCTGGATCGCCGAGCTGGCGCGGGACGCGCTGCTGGGGTCCCGGCGGCGCGGCTCGGTGCTCGAGCTTCGGTACGCGCCCGAAGCCGCGGACCGGGTCCGCGAGATGGTCCGGAAGGAGCAAGCGTGCTGCGCGTTCCTTAACTTTGAGCTCGAAGAGACCCCCCGAGAGATCCGTCTCACCATTCGCGCACCGGCAGGCGCGCGGGGAGCGATCGCGATGATCTTCGGGCAGTTCCTCGCAAGGATAAGCAGGCAGAATCCGCGCTGACCTGGCTGGGGGCACACGCTGGGGTATCTGGTTGGCGGTAAGTGAAATCCTCGCAGGTGCCCGGCCTCGCGCGTCAAGCACGTCTTCACTAGCTTAGGTCCCAGACCGAAGCGCTTCCTCCCAGGTTCACCCCAGTACCCCGGCTCGTCCCCGGGTGAAGGACGCCCTGGCTTCCTTGAGATGCAGGGATTCACCCGATGTCCTCCACTCAATGCCCAGACTGTGGGCTCGCCATTACGTACTCCGCATCCACCTGCCCATTGTGTCAGGCGAGCCTCATCCGCATCAACCGACAGCGCGCCTTGCTCTGGGCCACCGTCATCGGCGAATTCCTCCTGATCCTCCTGTTGAATCTTGCCACAAACCCCCGCGGATAGCAGGTACCCGTCCATCGTCGACCTCTACGAGCGGCACGCCCGCAGCTTTGACCGGGACCGCAACCGTTCGCTGCAGGAGAAGGCGTGGCTCGACCGATTCCTGAGTCATGTCCCGCCATCCGGGACGGTCCTGGACATTGGATGCGGGATGGGCGAGCCGATCGCGCGCTACTGCCTCGAGTCAGGCGCTCGGGTCGTCGGGATCGACTCCTCCCTTTCGATGATTCAGATGTGCCGCACCCGGTTTCCTCATGCCGAATGGCTCGTCGCCGATATGCGGGAGCTCGCGCTGGACCGCCGCTTCGATGGAATCCTGGCGTGGGACAGTTTTTTCCACCTCAGTCCCAACGATCAACGAGGGATGTTCGCGCGCTTCGCATCCCACGCGCGGCGCGGCGCTCCCCTGCTGATGACCAGCGGCACGTCCGAAGGCGAAGCCATCGGCTCCTGGTGCGGCGAGCCACTCTACCACGGCAGCCTCGACACGTCGGAGTATGAGCACCTGCTGGCGGCCAACGGCTTCTCGGTGGAGAGATACGTCCCCAACGATCCGGAGTGCTGGGATCATACCGTTTGGCTGGCAATCTACGGAGAGCGGGAGCCCAAAGCTGATTGACCGCAAAGATCCGCCAGGACGACACAATCCGGGGCCGGGCCTCCGGCGCATGACGTGTCGCAGCTCGCGAGGAAACTGGCAAGGCTGCGCTCCAATGCCCTGAGATCCTGTATCTTCGCCTGCACAGCACCGAGATGCTCGCCGGCAAGATCGCGCGCCTCCATGCAGGACCGCGTTCGGTCGTCCAGGAGTGCCACCAGCGATCGCACCTGCTCGATGGGAAAACCGAAATCGCGACAACGGCGAATGAAGGTGAGCCGTTTCGCATCCTCCTCGCCATAGATTCGCTGCCCTCCCGGCTGGCGGTCAGGCCGTCGCAAGAGTCCGATCTCCTCGTAATACCGTATCGTCGGGGCATTCGTGCCCGTGCGCTCCGCCAAGGCGCCAATCCTCATCGGATCCATGGGTGCTCTCCTCTCCTTGAAGCCCTTGCACCTCAAGTTACTTGAGGGAGTAATATTCGCGATATGACGAGTCCAGAGACCCCGCCGATCGCCTGTACGCTGGCACCAGGCGACTACTACGCGCGCCTGGCCTGGATTGCTGAACTGGCGCGGGATGCGCTGCTGGGCTCCGAGCGGCATGGCTCTGTGCTCGAGCTTCGGTACGCGCTCGAAGCCGCGGACCGAGTGCGCGAGATGGTCAGGAAAGAGCAAGCGTGCTGCGCGTTCCTCACCTTCCACCTGGAAGAGACTCCCCGGGAGATCCGGCTCACCATTCGCGCGCCTGAAAATGCAGGCGGAGCGATCTTGATGCTCTTCGGGCAGTTCCTCGGCTGGGCCAGCAGGTTCAAGTGACAGTGAAAGCGGCCCGCGCCGTCGCCGCGACCGGAGTTGTGGCCTCGATCGTGTGCTGCATCCTCCCGCTGGCGCTCCCGGTTGTCCTTGCAGGAGCGGGCGCCATCCTCGCCTGGATCGGGGGCGCGTTTGCGTGGGTGGCCGGCGCGCGGTGACCGATCTCACGCGCGCTACCGGCGAGCCGAGCCCGCGGGACTCCTGTTATCCTGCTCACAGAGAAGCACCTGAGCCTGCACTAGGCTGAGGCTCGGGGCTGATCGCCCCGCCAGCGCCCTCCTCGTGGGGAGGGCCCAACGCCACTGTTCCAGCGGCCGAGGGCCTATGCCTGCCCCAGAGGAGTTCCGAGTCACCCCGCGCCATCGCCGGCACCAGGGCCCTCACCAATGAGGCTCCCGCGCCGAGCGCCGAGGACGCTGCCCCTGGTGGAGCCGATCGTTCCGGTGGCTCGGTCGGGAGCTTTCGATGATCCCGCCTACCTTTTCGAACCGAAGTACGACGGGATCCGGGGGCTGCTCTACGTCACCCGGCAGGACTGCCGCTTCCGGTCGAAGCAGGGCAACGTCCTGACGCAGTTCCAGGAATTGTGCTACTGGGTGCGGGAGGAGCTGTCGGTCAGGGAAGTCATTCTGGACGGGGAGGTGGTGGCGCTCGATCCGCAGGGGCGGCAGGATTTCCGGGCGCTCCTCGCCGGCCAGGGCAACCTCCACTACGCGGCGTTCGACGCGCTCTGGATCAAGGGGAAGGATCTCCGAGGGCTGCCGCTCATCCGTCGCAAGCGCGCCCTCGGCCGCGTCATCTGGGCGACCAGCACGGTGCTCTCGCAAGTGTTCTCGATCGAGGAGCGCGGGCGGGAGCTGCTGGCCGCGGCGGAACGGCTCGACCTCGAAGGGATCGTGGCCAAGCGCAAGGCCGAGCCATACGCCCCGGAGACGGTCTGGTACAAGATCCGGAATCCAGCCTACACCCAGACAGAGGGACGCTGGGAGCTGTTCCAACGACGGCCACGCCCGTAGTCACCCGGCTCAGGGCACGTACTGCCAGTGGCGCCCATAGCCCCCCAGGATGGCGAGCCTCGGCTGGCCGCCGACCACGATCCGGGTGCCGCGCACGTGGTCACCCTGGTTGCCGCGGACGGCAAAGCCGAGGTCGTAGGCGAACGCCTCCGGCACCTGCGCGCGCGCTGTCCAGCTGTTGGACAGGGGGTCGTACTGGTTGGTGGCGCGCGACGGCGAGAGGTCCACGGTCAGGCCGCCCACCAGGTAGAGCTTTGCCTTGACGGCACCGCCCCCCACGAACGTGCGGGGCCGGCCGAGGGGGGTGCCGCTGGTCCACGTGTCGGTGGCCGGGTCGTAGATGTCAACGTCGGTCTGCCCGCCGGTGCCCGCGACGTAGAGCTTGCCGCCGATGGTGCCGGTCACGCCGTCCGCATGGTCCCGCGGTGGCGGCGTCAGATACCTCCAGACATTGGTACTGGGATTGTATCGCAGCAGGAAGCGGGTGCGGGCGCCGGTGTCGCGGCAGTAGGTGAAGTCCATGTCGCCGTCGCCGGTGACGGCGTCGTTGCAGAGACCGGCCCAGTACAGCCTGTCGTCGAAGCTCCAGACCACGCCTCCGGTGGCATACTGGGGAAGGACCGACCTGGCCCAGGTGTCGGTAGAGGCGTCGTAGACGGCCATGGTGTCGCGGGGCACCTGGCAGTTGCTGCATTTGAAAAAGCCCGCCGGGATGTAGACCTTGGAGCCGATGACCGCTGCGGGGGGCACGGGATACTGCCAGAGATAAGGGGCGTCGGCCCGCCGAGCCCACTTGTTGAGGCCCGGCAGCCACTCGTAGGCGGTGGTGACCGGGGCGAAGGTGGTCCCCTTGGCGGAGTGGGCAACGGCGTCGCCGCCGATGGCGAAGAGCCGGGTGTTGCCGTTCGCCTTCGGGACCGCGGCGAGAATGACGTTGCGTCGCTCGCTCGGGAGGTCGGCGAAGTGGGTCCAGCTGTTGGTGGCCAGGGCGGCGGCCTGGACCGCCAGGTCGGGCACGGCGGACTCGACCGGCGTGCTGGCGTCGTCGCCGCAGCCGGCCAGCAGCGCCAGGGCTGAGAGCAGCGAGGTAGTCGCACACGTGTGACGGCGGGACATGCGGGATCTCCTGCAGTTGGCCCCGAGAGGGGCTGGTGATCTATCTCACACCTCGTGGGACGGTATCCGACTTACGTTGCCCTTTACTCCTTCATACTGGGCTTTCACACTGACTTTCTTCTACACCCGATTTCCGTTGGCTATTCCGACTGTTCTCGTCGTTGACGATGAACCGATCTGCCGCCGAGTGGCGTATCGCACGCTGAGCCAGGAAGGGTGCCGTGTCTTCGAGGCCGGAAGCGCCGCGGAGACCCTCGATGCCATGCGGATGATGACCCGACCCCTCGACCTGGTGCTGCTCGACGTCGTCATGCCCGGAACGGATGGCGTCGAGCTGGCCGAGCAGATTCTGGCCGAGTGGCCGGAGCAGCGCATCCTGTTCATGTCCGCTCATCCCGCTGAAGTGCTGGCCCGGCGTGGCCTGCAGGATCTCCGGGTCGTCTTCCTGGCCAAACCGTACACCCGTGACGACCTGTGCGCCAAGGTGCGGGAGGCGATGGAGCGCCGCCCCTCTCCCGGGGCCAGCAGTGAGCTTCCCCGGGTTCCTTGAGGCTCACATTCGACCAGCAACCGCGACGGGCAACAGGCGTTCGGTCGTGGTGCGGTCGCCGAGCTGACCCCACTCGTTGGATCCCCAGCAGTAGGCCCGGTCCCCCGACGTGACGGCACAGGTATGCCTGAGGCCGGCGCTCACCTGGGCCAACACCAGGCCGCTGCCGACCAGGACCGGCGTCCGGCGGTTGGTGGTGGTGCCGTCGCCCAGCTGCCCGTGGTCGTTCCGCCCCCAGCAGAAGCCTCGGCCGGCGAGCGTCACGCCGCAGATGTAGTCGCTGCCCGCATTGACATGGTCGAACAGGCGATTGCCTGCCACGGCTCCGGGGACCGTGCGATACACGACGGTGCTGCCGTCGCCCAACTGGCCAAAGAGGTTGTTCCCCCAGCAGTAGCCCCGGTCCGTCGTGGTCACGGCGCAGGTGTTGACCGCACCGGCCTCGATTTGCCGGAAGAGGAGCCCGCCCAGGACCAGGCCGGGCCTCGAACGCCAGGTCTGGCTGCCGTCCCCGAGCTCCCCACTGCCGTTGTTTCCCCAGCAGTAGGCCCGGTCCTCGGCCGTGACGCCACAGGTGTGGGCGGCGCCCGCGCTGAGCTGGCGCCAGCCGAGCCCGCCGAGCACCCGCACGGGGGTGAGACGGTCGGTGTGGCTGCCGTCGCCAAGCTGGCCGTGATAGTTCCACCCCCAGCAGAATGCCGCGTCGGTGGGAGTGATGGCGCAGGTGTGGGCGTTGCCCGCGCGTACCTGGCGGAAGCGCCGCCCGCCGGCGACCGCACCGGGCGTCAGGCGATCGGCGGTCGTGCCATCGCCAAGCTGGGCATAGTGGTTCCATCCCCAGCAGAACGCCCGGTCGTCGGTGGTGATGCCGCAGGTGTGGTGGGAGCCGGCGCTCACGTGGCGGAAGCGCAGGCCGCCGGCCACTGGGACGGGTGTCAGGCTGCCGGTGGTCGTGCCGTCGCCGAGCTCCCCCAAGTTGTTCCGGCCCCAGCATTAGGCCCGGTCGCCGGTGGTGACACCGCAGGTGTGGTGCTCGCCCGCGCTCACCTGGCGGAAGGAGAGCGCCGCAGCGGCGGTGGCCGCGAGCGGCGATCCGGACTCCGGCACTGTTGGTGACTGGGCGTCCTGCCCGCAGCCGAGGGCGACCGCCAGGATCATCAGGGCGAGAAACCGGTTTGGGGACCGCATGGGGACTCACCTCGTATCAGACGAACCCGCGGGATCGGGATCAGCGATTCGAGAAGCGGCACCATGCTACCGGGACCGGGTCAAGAGAATGTCAAGCGAGAACCGGGCACGAACCCGAGCGAGCGACCTGACGGGCGGCGTAGTGGCCGAGCTCGAGCTTCAGAGTCGCAGTGGCGGCAGCCGGACCGGCCCCGGGACCATGAGCTGCTGCCGATAGATCAGTTTCGTGCCCCAATAGATCTCGAGGTAGTAGGGCTCGGACCGCATGGGGATGGCCGACCAGCCGAAATGCCCATCCGCGTCCGTCAACGTCGGCGCGCTCCTGCCCAACACCGGATGGATCAAGTAGGCCGTGAGCCCTGGAGCCCCCGTTCCCGAATGGTTGTCCAGAATTACGCCCGCCACCGGTGCGACCGGGTCCTGGGCGCGGACCTGAGGGGCCAGGGCAAGGCTGAGCGTAAGGGCGATCACTGCACAGGTGGCTCTCATCGGGGTGCTCCGAACGATCGGGTGGTATCAGTCACCAATGGGGGCTGGAAACTGATGGGTTGAATCGACTCCGGCTTTGGTGCGATCTCCTGGATCTTTTTCCTCAGCTGGATCGTGCCGACGTTGACCAGGGTCCCGTGGGAAAGCTCCACCGGCACCGGCATCGGCTCATATCCCGGGGCGGACGCCTCCAACGTCAGAACGCTGAAGTCGGGGTAGAAGCGATATCTGATGGCGCCATCACCGAATACCGCAGGATGCAAGGGCTCGGATCTGATGATGACGGTCACCGGGCCATCGACACCATGCACTTCTCCCTGAAGGTCGATCAGCTCGGGCGGACTGGCCGCGTAGAGTGCGGCACCCACGAAGCAGAGCCCGATCACGAAGAAGGCAATCCCGGGCACCTGCGTGTTCACCCTGAACTTCTTTTGCCACTCGATGGTGAGCGCGTCCGCCGGCGAGGTGGCGGCCAGGGTGATGGCGCCCTTGGCGAGGAGGTAGATCCCGCCCGCCACCACGATGATGCCGCAGGTGGCGGTGAGGAGGACGACGATGGCGAGTATGGGCATGAGACTCGACCTTATGGTATCCGGTGGACGATCCTTAACACGCTTGGGACCTCGAGCGGTCCTCACAAAGCCCGAGCCGCGACACGAAAGGCCTCAGCTCGGGCACTCACCACTATGAGCCAGTGCTGTCAGGCCGAGCCGGAAGTACGGCGTCCGCCTGCCGAGGCAACGAGTCGGAGCCGGCGGGTCTCGGGAGCTGCGCACTGCTGGAGTCCCCCGCGACCTTCGGCTGCGCCTGAGCGGTTGCCTGTCCGACGCAGGTGGTATCGCTCGCCAGGCACTTGATCGCGGCTGCGGTCTGATCGGCCTTGCTCAGGGCGCTGTCGGCCTTCTCGCCGGTCTGCTGGACCGTTTCCGCTATCGCCCTCGTCTTCTCCTGGATCTTCTTGAGAAAGCCCTGCGCCTGCACCGGTTGGCCAAGGCACACGCACAGCAACGCCGGTGCGAGAGCCCGGAGGGCGGTGGAGGTCAAGGAGAGACTCTGTCTCTTCTCGTTCGGCCCTATCAGCTGACCGATCCGGCTGCCTTCAGCAGTCCATCTACTGGGGTTCATGTTACGGCCTTCCATATGGGGCTCTGGTGTTCTCAGGGTGGGTCACAACGTATTCCGCACCGCTCAGGTGTCCCTCACGAGCTCCTCATCTGTTCCTCACTCGTCATGGCGGGTGCCCGGCGGGTGGCCCCAGCGGGCGGATCGAGGAGGCGGCGTATGCCGCCGAGCTGGGCTCGGCGGACCTGGCATGAAGACGCGAATGCGACACGATTCGGGGCTTTCGGGTCGCATCGGGAGCCGATTTCTGCCGGAATTCCTTCTATCGGGAAAGGCGGCCGAGCTATACGTTCAAGCGTCTGCGGCAAAGCAACTTGACTGTCCGGGAACGGGATCATGACAAACTGACAACGGCTCGTCGCTGCTCTTGTGAATGCCGTTGATGGTTGGTTGTAACGACCGCCTATCCTCAGAACGACAGTCCCCATCCGAGAGACCCTATGGAAGCGCGACGGTATCTCCGTTGCATGGGTCAGCCTGCCCTCTTTTCCGCTGCCGGCGAGCCGATCCGGTTCCGGACCAAGAAGCATCTCGCCCTGCTGGTCTATCTCGCCGTGGAATCCCGGCACGCTCACCGGCGCGACCGGCTCGCGGAGGTCCTCTGGCCGAGGGTCTCGATCTCCGAAGCCCGCCACTCTCTGGCGACGGCGCTCTCGATCCTCCGACCGCGGCTTGGTACGGAGATCCTGGAAACGACCCGGGACCAGGTCGTGCTCGCGCCGGGGCGCCTGACGCTGGATCTGGATCGTTTGGCGGCGGGTGACGTCCTGGGGACGGAGGTGACCGGAAAGCTCGAGGTCGCGGCGTTTCTGGACGGGTTCGACATTCCGGATGCGGTGGAGTTCGCGATGTGGAAGGACCGGCAGCAGGCGCGGCTGCTGCCGGCGATTAAGGACGCCCTCGTGGTGCTCATCGACCGCTGTCGGCGGACCGGTGATTCCAGGCAGATCGAGCAGTTGGCGGATCGCATGTTGGCGCTGGATGAGCTCAGTGAGGAGGCGATCCGGGCCAAGATGGAGGCGCGGGCGTTTGCGGGGGATCGGCTGACGGCGCTGCGGATATTCGAGGAGTGGAAGCAGAAGTTAGCGGAGGATGTGGGCGCTGTTCCCTCCGAACTGGTCGAAGGGATCGCAGTGCGCCTTCGCCGACGGGGCTGGGAGCGGACCACCCGCACGGACATCCCGACGGTGCCGACAGACCAGTGGCGGGGTAGACCCTTCATCGGTAGGGCGAAGGAATATCAGGTGCTATATGAAGCTTGGGAGTCGATGCGGAAGGGAGTGCCCGGCCATGTCCTAGTGCTGGGGGATTCAGGAGTCGGCAAGACAACGTTGGTGGAGCGGCTCACGACCGCGGTAGGCCTGGAGGGAGCGGTAATCAGCCGGGTTCAGTGCTACGATCTCGAGCGGGAGATTCCGTACGCCGCGCTGGGCACGCTGATTCATTGTCTGCTCGACAAGCCAGGTGTCTCAACAACACCACCCGAGGCGCTTGGAGAGATCGCGCGGACCGTACAGGAAGTCAGGCGGCGCTTTCCTAGCATCCCTGCTGCTGCGGAAAGCCAAGGAGAAACGTCGCGGATCCGCCTAACAGAGTCGTTCATGCAGATGCTGCAGGCGATCGCGGAGGAACATCCTGTCGTCCTCGTCCTCGATGACTTCCATCTTGCAGATGATGCAAGTCTCGCGGTGCTGCACCTCGCCATGCGTCGCTCCATCGGTCAGCAGGTAATGGTGATTTTCATTGCTCGTCCGGGAGAGTTGCCACAATCCGCCCAGGCGGACCGATTGCGAGATTCGGGACGTGCCCTTGGAATCCTGGAGCTTGACTTGGCACCGCTCAATGATCAGGACAGCCAGGACCTCTTGAACTCGCTGATCCCCTCAGACGGAATACCAGCGAATGCCTCAGCACGCCGCCTCCTGCTTCGCGCCGCTTGTGGGTTCCCCATGGTGCTCGAACTCTTGGTGCAAGACTGGCAAGCGAACGGGGACCAGTCACTCGCTCTCGCCGTAGATGCAATGACAGCTGAGCTAGGCACGGGTGGTGCGCCTCCAGGCGTGTATCGTGAGGTTCTGGAGAGAATTAGTCGGATCATAGGTCCCACGACACAAAGCGTCCTCAACCTGGCCGCAATTCTTGGTCATCGTCTAAATGACGTCAAGATGTATGAAATAGCCGACCTTGGCATCGGACAAACGATGACCGGAATGACGGAACTAGCGGCTCGGCGGGTGCTTCGAGATGCTGGCCAAGGAATGGAGTTCGTGAACGAACTAGTTCGAACGGCAGCGTACCTCGGTGTACCCTCTCCCCTTAGGCACCTGTTACATGGCAAGATTGCTGATCGCCTCATACGGGCGGAGCAACCTGATAATGAGATTTTTGGTCTTGAAATCGCCTGGCACTGTATGCGCGCTGGGAGAATGGAGGAATCCACACCTCACCTCCTCCGTGGTGCGCGCCACGCCATACGGATTGGTGCTCCGCATATTGCCGAAAGAGCACTTGCGAGTGTGCTCCCACGGCTTATCGGCAGCGCCAGGGCTGAGGCGACGTTGCGATTGGTAGAGGTGCTCCAAGAAGAAGGAAGGTGGATGGAATCTCTAGACTGTCTCGCCGCAGTCGATGCCGATACTGCAGAAGCGATCAAGAGCGAGGCCTTTGTGCTCGGTGCCCTTGCCAAACTCAATTTGGGTGCTTCGGCGAGGCAAGAGGTCGTCCAACGAGTCCCTGACCTCGCAGCAATCATCCGGGATTCTCCTGACAGGGCCACGAAGGCCCGTGCAGTGCGCACCATCGCGTACGCCCTAGCAGCGAAGAGAGACAAGAAACTTGCGGAGGAGGTTCTACAACGTATCGCTGCTATTTCTGAATTCGGGTTAGACCCCGATGCGGCAGGTCAATTGGCGCTTGGCAAGGCAATACTTCTTTACGAAAGTGGCGACATCGCTGGCAGTTTCAACAAAGTCAAAGCTGCGATCGAGGAACTTGGCAGGGGGGGAGCAGCCAACTTGATCATGATCCAACTGCATAATGGCCTTGGCTCGATTCAAGGCCGTGAGGGACATTATGAAGAGGCCCTGGCCGCATTCGAACGAGCCTTCAGGATGGCGCAGCGCCTAGGCAACGACACCCAGATTACCTCGATCGCCGCCAACATCTCGCTCTGCTGTGTACGTCTGGGACACTATGGCGATCAACCCCAATGGGCAAGCCGGGCGAGGGTATCGCCAATCTCAGAACTCATTGGGTACCGTGATATCCAGTTGGCGTATTTCACCGCATTGGCGCATGCCCTGTCGGGCCGAGCTGACCAAGCAATACGAGTAACAATCGACCTGGAAGGCAAGCTTCTCGGAAGCTTGCCCGTTTGGATACTTCAGCAGTGGACGCTTTGGAAGGCCGACGTGCTTCACCTCTCCGGCCGTCGAGCAGATGCGGTATCAATTGCATATGGTGGCTTAGAAGAGCACTCTTTTCGGCTTGAGTCGCCCTCATTTGCTGGAGTCTTCGCACGCTGGGTGGCGCTGACGTCACACGTTGGCGATGGCCGCGCACGGGCGAAGCGCATCGTGGCAGACCTGCTTGGCAATCTGGAGAGCTATGATCCTCTTGATCAAGCAGAAATACTATGCGCGAGTGTCTATCTGGGGTTGGCTCTTGATCAGGGAGGTGCGACTCTGTCAGTGCTAGAATCGAAGCTTGATCGACTTCCCCCGGCTGTGAGGAGGCAACTCGCCTGCCTTGGTGTGTTGCCTGGTCTTGTCTAAGCTCGTCCTTAGAATTCATGAGCGCGGCTTCGATCTGCGCTGACTGGTCCCTTTACTCTGCAACCTCCACCCTTGCAGGCGCATTCGCACGCTGGATACTTGGTCCACTGAACTGGATGATGACTTATTGCAAGCCGGCGGATCATTCACGCGCTCGCCGATAAATCCGAGGCGTATGACGCAAGCGATCTCTTCAAATCTGTGTGTGCCGCGGGGCATCTCGATTAGATGGTTGGAACGTGTTCCCGGAAGAGCACGTTAAGAAGGTGTTGCTGACGTTAAAGTTCTTCCCACTGACAGTGACTACACACTTGTACTGTTGCCGACTCCTCAATCGGCTAGGCTCGACGAACCTTCCATAGCGCAGCTGGGGGCCACGTGACCTTCTTTGAATTGGGTGAGGGCTCCATCAAATCCGAACCAGCTTGAGGGCCCACGATCAGACGACGTACTGCAACCGAGCTGATCGCGACATCGACTATTTCAGGATCGAACTGCTGGCCTCTGTACTTCTGAAGCTCCGCGGTGACGATATCTAAGCCCAGTTTCTTGCGGTAGGGCCGATCTGTGGTCATCGCATCGATAGTATCGGATATCAAAATGATTCGGGCGCCGAGAGGAATGTTCTTACCGACGAGACCAAAGGGATATCCCTGTCCATCCCACCGCTCGTGATGGTGACGGACACATTCCTCGATAAAGCCACGAAACTTTGAAATGACACCCACTAGCTCCGCGCTCTTTATGGAGTGAGTCTGCATCAACGCAGTTTCCTCTGCGGTGAGGCGACTCTCCTTGCGCAGGAGGGGCGCGAACTCTTCATGGATTTTCCCAACGTCGTGTAACAGGGCCGCCGTCTCTACCTGCTCGATCTCCTTCGCGGAGAGGCCCAGCTCAACGGCAATTGCTCGTGAAAGAGCTCGCACTCTGAGGGAATGCCCAGAGGTGTACGGATCTCGAGCCTCAATCGCCTTCACCATTAGCTGCAGCAGCTCTTGACCACTGTCTTGTAGTTGATGGTAAAGCCCGTATACATGGCGAACGGCGACGATTGGTATGATCACCCCAATGAGGCCGATGGGGCCAAAACCAACCCATCTTTGCACGAAGGTGTAGAGCCAGACGACGAGAAGAGAGATCAGGCTCGCGCCTAGATCGTAGCCAAGCACGCCACGAGTATTTAAGCTCCAGACCTCGCGGAACGATCTTTCGGAACTAATAGAGACGACCAGACTTACCAGTACCGAATTCAAAAGGAAGTAGCAGGCTGCAAAGAGAAAGAACAAACCGAGATCTCGTTGGAGCACGTCCGAGGAAAGCGTGACTCCTGGAGACAGATATATTGGTGGGAGATGCCCGCCGAGAGATGTATAGAGTAGGGTCGCGACAACTACTGCTACAACCCTTTGCGACACATTGAAGACCATCTTGATTGGTTGATTGCCGCGTGCAAGCTCTCCCAACATGGTTGATAGACCGGCGATCAAGCTGCTCCAAAATCCTCCGAAGAGAAGGCCGGCCGCGATGTGCATGATGAATGACGTCGAGCCCTTGGCTTCGACGCGGAGCTGGGTATTAAGAGTTTCTAAGAGGAAGGCGATGAGAAGAAAACTACCGAATGCCCACCATCCTGGAAACGCCAGAGCCGAATCCCACGCGAGCGCAGCAAGCACGGCAGCCAATGCCGTAACCGCCGCCACAAAAATATGAGTTCGCGTCTCGCGCGTCATATCGTTGATCAAGGACGGGAAACCCCAGTCAGACAGGGCTAATTAGCCCCAGGTCTGTCCTTCGCTCTTGCCAAAAACGCCGGCAAAGAAGAAGGCTACCGTTGAGAGCCAGCTGATCTTCAACATGAGCGTCACCTCCCTTCGGGTTTACAACAACCTCGGGAAGTGGCAAGCCCCGCTATGGCCTACCAGACGCTCCGCTCAGTCAGTTGTCCGCTCGTCTTCGCTGGTCCGACAACGAAGACCGGGGTCCCCTTACCTTGGATCCTTTCGTGAGTGGGTTGGCATGCCCGCTACCGCACCCTCGTCGCATCTCCTGCTGAAACAGCGGGCGCACCCTGGGTGCGCCCACGAGATGTTCCTAGTATCGGCAGCGATGCACCCCCCACGAAGGACGCACACCGCATCAGTCCCAGTTAGTTCGGCCGCCGCGCCTCGGTCCACCGGTTGGTGGCGTCCAGCACCGCGAACACGGCCGCCCGCTCCGCGCTCTCCTTGATCTCCGACGTGCCCGTCATCAGGATGGTCTCCCGCCCCCCCAGCCCCTGCACCGCCACGAAGGCGAACTGCCGGTCGAACGCCTCCACGATCTTGGCCCCCTCCAGCGCGATCGACGACTCCGTCAACAGCCGGTCCAGCACCCCCACCGACGCCTTGGCCGCCCCCTCCACCCGGCTTCGCGGCGTGTCCGAGGTCTCCTCCTCCGCCGTCTCGGTGACGCCCCGGTAGGAGAGCGTCACCGTGATCAGGATCCGGTGCTGCCGCCGCCCGGGCGCCACCGTGAGGTTCTCGAACAGGAGGGTCCGCTGCAGCACCCGGTCCCGCACCGCGTCCCGCTCCAGCGCCTCGATCGGCTTCACGTCCGCCGTCTGGGCGATGCTGATCTTCCGGTGGTCGATCTTGAGGCCGAGCTGCGCCAGCAGCGCCGACTCGATGTTCCGCACCAGCTGCTTGGGCGAGAGCCCCGCCTGCGCCAGCACGTGGACCTCGCTCACGTCGCCCAGCGGGGTCGTCACCAGCCGGGCCGAGAGAATGCCCTCCAGGCTGGTGAGCAGGTTCTCCGCCCGGCGCACGCCCCAGGGATCGGGCACCCCTTCGGCCGGCCCCGGACGCGCGGGTGGAGTGGTCTGGCCGGCGGCCGGAGGAGCGGTCGTCGTGCTGGGCTGGCGCGGACTGAATCCGGTCACGGTGCGTACCCTTCCGAAGAGCGGGGGTTCATGCGACGGCGTTCCTGCCGGCGGCCTTGGCCCGGTAGAGCGCCCGGTCGGCCGCCACCAGCAGGTCGCCGTCCACCGGCTCCCGCGGGTCGAACTCGGCCAGGCCGATGCTCACGGTGATGAGGCCGGCCGGATACCCCAGCCGCCGCCCCACCCCTTCGATACCGGCCCTCAGGGCCTCCGCCACCCGCGCCCCGCCCTGCAGGTCGGTGCGGGTCAGGATGACCACGAACTCGTCGCCCCCGTAGCGTGACGCCACGTCCGAGGCGCGCACCGCGTTCCTGATCTCGCCCGCCACCGCCTTGAGGATCTCGTTGCCCGCCTCGTGGCCGTACTGGTCGTTCACGTCCTTGAAGCGGTCCAGATCCAGGAACAACACCGCGAACCCCTCGGCGCTCCGCTTGCCGCGCTCCACCTCGAACGCCAGCCGGTCCCGGAGCACCCGGTAGGTGGAGAGACCGGTTATGGTGTCCACCGCCGCCGCCCGCTGCGCGTCGTCCGCCCGCCGCTCCTGGAACGGCATGCACTGGCGCATCGACGCCCGCCCCAGCACCACCGCCTCGCTGAACCGCTGGCAGGTCGAGTACCCGCAGGCGCCGCAGTCCCAGGCCCGGCCGTTGGGCCCCCTGCCGATCTGGATCAGCACCGCGGCCACCGCATCGGAGTCCGGCGCCACCCGGCGGGGCTTGAAGGCGAAGACCGCCCCCACGCTCGCCACCACGGTGCGGTCCACCACCGGCTGCCGGCTCCGCGGCGCCTCGACGCTGGCCAGGAGCTCGCGCCGCCACCAGAGCTCCTCCCGCGGGCCGGACAGCGGGTGGTCCAGCGGCCCCTCGGTCGAGAGGATGTCCACGAAGCCCAGGTCCAGCCGGTCCACCGCCACCGCCCGGGCCACCGCCGGCAGCGCGTCCAGCCCGCGGATCTTGCGGAACCGGCGGCTCGAGTACCGGGCCTCCTCCAGCAGCGCCAGCGGCAACCCGCCCGCGGCGCTCAGGTGCCGCCGGCGCTCCTCCGGCAACCGCTCGAAGAAGGTCGGCTGGCTCAGCACGTCCACCCCGCGGATCTGGAAGAGCTGC
>JBJMOX010000095.1:0-5673 GCA_045803515.1 Gemmatimonadales bacterium | reverse complement strand
GGCTGGACAGCTCGGACGGAGCCATCGACCCGGCCGAGTACCGTTATCCGGGTCCGCGGCCGCGTTCCGCGGAGACCGCCGTAGCGATGCTGGCCGATTCTGCCGAGGCGGCGGTCCGGGTGCTCAATGATCCGAGCCCGGACAAGGTCCGCGAAGCGAACGAGCAGCTGGTGCAGCAGAAGCTCGCCTCGGGCCAGCTCGACGACGCGCCGCTCACCCTCAGGGACCTGGACCGGGTCAAGCGGGAGTTCGCCCGGGTGATGTCGGGCACCTACCACAAGCGCATCGGGTATCCTCGTGCCAGCGGCGGGATCACGCCCGAGCTCCAGACTGCCGAGCGGCAGTGAGGTCTCGGTGAGCGGCCGTCGTCTGCCGCTGCCGGCCGGCGTGGTCCGTCGGGTGGTAGAGGCGGTGCTCGCCGGCGAGCGGCGCCGGGCGGCGATCTCGGTGACCTTCCTCGGCCCCGAGTCAATGCGCCGGCTCAACGCCGACCACCGGGGGCATGATCGCCCCACCGACGTGCTCAGCTTCGCGCTCCGCGGTCCGGCCGGTCCGGCGGGCGACGTCTACATCTGTCGCTCGGTGGCGGAGCGCGAGGCGCGCGCCCGCGGCATCCCGCTCCGGGAGGAGCTGATCCGCTTGGTGGTGCACGGCACGCTCCACGCGCTCGGGCGCGACCATCCCGAGGGAGCGGGGCGGACGCGGTCGGCCATGTGGCGCCGGCAGGAGCGGTACGTGGAGTCGCTCGCATGATGGCGATGCTGCAGCTCTTCATCGCCCCGCTGCTCGCCGCCGGGTTGACCTTGTGGGCGGCCTGGCTCGCGCTGGCGGCCGAATCCGACGCGGACCTGCCACGGGCGCTCGGGGGCGAGCGCTCCAACGAGGCGGGAGGCGGATCGGTCTCGCGCAAGCTGCACATCGCGCATCTCGCGCTGCTGGTGCTGGCCGGGGCCGCGGCGGGCGGCGCGGTCGCGTGGTGGGCGTGGTCCCCGGTGCAGCGTCTGCTCCGCCTGGTCTTGGCCATTGCCCTGGTCTGGGTGGTGGGCGACCTGCTGCCGCGCCTGCTCGCCGTGGTGGCTCCCGAGCTCACCCGACCCGCCCGCCGCGCGGCGATCCCCACGCTCGCACCCTTCCGCCCGCTGCTCCGGCTGGCGGCCTGGGCCGACGAGCGAGCCCGGGCCCGGGCGCCCTCCGCCACCCACCAGGCCGGCAGTGCCGAACGAGACATGCTGCTCGGGGTCTTCTCGCTGGCGGACACCACGGTCGCGGAGGTGATGACGCCGCGCATCGACATCGTCGCCGTGGATTCCTCGGCCTCGCGCGACGAGGTGATCGAGACCCTGAGGAACTCCGAGCATGCGCGACTGCTGGTCTACGACGACCATCCCGATGCGGTCGCCGGGGTCATCTACGCCAAGGACATTCTCGCGGCCGCCGCGGACGACGCGACTCCCTGGCATGCCCTGGTCCGCCCGGCCGCGTTCGTGCCCGAGGGCAAGACGCTCGACCGCCAGCTGCGCGATTTTCAGCGCGGCCCCAGCCACCTCGCTGTTGTCGTCGACGAGTTCGGGGGCACGGCCGGCATCGTCACGCTGGAGGACATCCTGGAGCAGATCGTGGGCGAGATCCAGGACGAGCGCGACGTGGATGAGGTCGCTCCCATCCAGGTGGTGAGCGAGGACCAGTTGCGGGTCGAGGGCGGAGTCGCGTTGTCCGAGCTGGAGTCGGTGCTGGGCCACAGCTTCGATCGCGAGGACGTGAGCACGGTCGGTGGCTTGGTGCTGGCAGAATTCGGCCGCGTGCCCCGGGCCGGTGAAGTGATCAACCTCGACGGATATCGGCTGGTGGTCGAGCAGGTGGTGCGCCGGCGGGTGCGGCGGGTGGCCGTCCACCGGCCGCGAGTGGAGGCGCCGGTCGGCGGCTCGGAGCGGTCCAGCCCATGACCTGGGCGGCGGTCGCGATCGGACTCATGGTCGCGGCGTTCGGCGCGACCGCGGGCGCGGCGCTCATCTCGGTGAGCCGAGCCGAGCTGACCCGCGCCGTCGCCCGGCGGCTTCGCGGTGCCGCCCCCTCGCTGGAGTGGCTGACCCAGGTGGACAGCTATCTGACCGCCGCCTCGGCCACTACCTCACTCGGTGTCCTCCTGATCGGCGCGGCGATTCCCGGCCTCCTGGCCGGCCCGGCAGGCTCGCGGGCGCCGATCGTGCTCGCGCTGCTGGCGGTTCCCGTCGTTCTCCTCACCGCCTATCTGGTTCCCCGATGGCTCACCCAGCCGCGCGCCGCGGGCGTGGCCGAACGGGTGATCCCCATCCTGCGGCCCTGGTCCCGGGTGCTGGGACTGCTGCTGCCGGCCCGCACCGCGACCCGGCCGAACGATCTCCGGAGCATCTGGCGGGAAGGCGCCGCCGTGGGTCTCCGGGCCGACGACGAGCTGGTGATGGTGGGCGGTGTCATGGCCTTCAGCGTGCGCCCGGTGCGCGAGGTGATGACGCCCCGCACCGATATCGTGGCGATCGACGAGCACGCCGCGCTGGAGGACATCCGCCTGGTGTTCGCCCAGAGCGGATACAGCCGCATCCCGGTGTTCCGCGGCACGCTGGACGAGATCATCGGCATGCTCCACGCCTTCGATCTCTTCAAGCTCAAGCCGGGTGACCCGCTCCCGGTGCGGCCCGTGGCGGTGACGCCCGCCAGCCGGAGCTGCGGCGATCTCCTGCTCGACATGCAGCGGGAGCGGCGCCATCTCGCGGTAGTGCTGGACGAGTTCGGCGGGACGCTGGGGATCGCCACGCTGGAAGACCTGCTGGAGGAGCTGGTGGGCGAGATCTTCGACGAGCACGACGCCGAGGTCCGGCCCTCGCCCACCGGGGGGCCGACCCTGTTCGAAACCGACGGCAACGTGTCTCCCGAGGCAATCGAGGAACGCTTTGGGGTCTCCCTCCCGACCGGCCGTTCTACCACCATGGGCGGTCTGCTGGTGGAATGGGCGGGCCGGATTCCCAACGCGGGCGAGCGCTTCGCCATCCGCGGGCTGGAGTTCGACGTGCTGGAGGCGTCTCCCACGCGGATCGAGCGCCTGCTGATCCGTTCCGGGGGAACCTCGACGGTGACCCTGCTGCCGAGCCTGTCGTGAGCCCTGCGGAGAACCGCGTCGAGCGTATGGTCGAGCTGGCGCGGAGCGGGGCGATCGCCGCCTTCGTCCGCCGGGCCCACGACTTCGAGCCCGCCGACCTGGCCGACGTGCTCGCCTCGCTGGACGAGCACGAGCGGCTGGCGGTGGTGCAGGCTCTCCCGCCCGAGCTCTCCAGCCAGGCCCTCGCCGAAATGCCGGAGGACGCGCACGCGGGTGATACCCTCGCCGCGCTGAATCCGGAGCAGGCCGCGGAGATCGTCGAGGAGCTCGAGGATGATGACGCCGCCGACATCCTCGGGGAGCTCGAGCCCGAGGAGCAGGAGCGCATCCTCTCCGAGGTGGAGAACCGGACCGAGGTCGACCGGCTGCTCCGCTATGGCGAGGAGACCGCTGGCGGGCGCATGACCCTCCACACGGTCACCGTGCGCGACACGGCGACCGTGGCGGAGGCGCTGGAAGAGATCCGGCGTCAGGCGGAGGAGGTGGAGGATCTCTATCAGGTCTTCGTGGTGGACGCGGACCGCCGCCTGGTCGGCATCCTGCCCTTCAAGGACCTGGTGATCAGCCGGCCGGAGCGGAGGGTCCACGACTTCATGGCGGACGCCGACATCTCCGTTCCGCCCGACCTGGACCAGGAGGAAGTGGCCCGCCTGATGGCGCGGTACAATCTCCCCAGCGTCGCGGTCGTGGACCAGTCCGGGCGGCTGCTCGGTCACGTCACCTTCGACGACGTCATCGACGTGGTCGAGGCGGAGACCACGGAAGACCTCCTCCGGTTCGGCGGCGTCTCGGCCGACGAGGAGCTCGCGGCGGGCTGGAAGGAGGCCGTCCGGAGCCGTCTCCCATGGCTCTACCTGAACCTGTTCACGGCGTTTCTCGCAGGCGGCGTCGTCTACGTCTTCCAGGGCACGGTGCAGCGCACCGTGGCACTGGCGGTGTGGATGCCGATCATCGCGGGCATGGGGGGCAATGCCGGTACCCAGGCCCTCGCGGTGACCGTCCGCCGGCTCGCGCTCGGAATGATCCCGCGGGACCGGTTCGGGCGGGTGGTGGGAAAAGAAGTGCTGGTCGGTGTCACTAACGGGCTGGCGAACGGGCTCGTGGTCGGCATAGTGGCCGGGTTGCTGGGGGAAGGGTTCCGGCTCGGCCTGGTGGTGTTCCTCGCGATGACCGGAAATCTCCTCGTGGCAGGTTTCGCCGGTGCCTTCATTCCGGTGGTGTTGGAGCGCTACCAGGTCGATCCCGCGGTCGCATCCTCCATCTTCGTGACTACGTTCACCGACGTCTGCGGATTTCTGCTGCTGCTGGGACTCGCCGGCTACCTGCTGCTCTGACCTCCAGCACAACGCCCCTCCTTGCGAAGGGGCGCGATGAGTAGCCGTGATACGGCGCGACGAGGCCGACCTACGCGGTCTTGAGCTTCGCGAGGGTCGAGTCGTTCAGCTTACCGGTGGCCGGCAAGTTGTTCTTCTTCTGGAATTCACGGAGAGCCTTGCGGGTATCCGCGTTGTAGACGCCGGTCGCCTGGCCCTTGTAGAGGCCGGCCTTGATGAGCCCTTCCTGCGCTTCCTTGACCTGGTCCTTGGTCCACTTCGCGTGATGAGTCGTCGTCTTGCTGGCGGCCGCCTTGGAGCCGGTATCCTGCGCCGCGGCCGGCGGGTTCTGCGTGTGTTGCATCGTCGATGTCGCGGCCGGCTTCTTTGCCGGGGCGGCGGTCTGGGCCGCCAGCGTTCCGGCCGAGAGGAAGCCTGCGACGACGGCGGAGAGCAGTGCGAACTTCCGGATCATACATTCCTCCTTGGGGGTGACTGCGGACACGCGACGCGATGGCCGCGAGTGATGCCCGGAGGAAGGCAATCGACATGCCACCCGCACATCCATGTATTCGAGGAAGAAGTGCCCGATTCCGCGCGCCGGACGCCGACTTGGGCGAGCCATTCTGTCCCGTCCGGGACAGTCTGACCGTCAGGTCAGCCGGCGCGGAAGGTTCCAGCGCTGAATCATCCGGCTGAGGGTGCGGCGCGAGATCCCCAGCACCCGGGACGTCTCCTCCCGGTTCCCACCGCAGGCGGCCAGTACCTGCAGCACATGGTCCCGCTCCACCGATTCCAGCGAACGCAGCGGGTCGGGGGCCGGGGCAGGCGACGGCTCGGCGGTCAGTCGCGCGGCGTGGGGATGAACCTCCGACGGCAGATGCTCGTAGCCGATCACGTCCTGTTCGGCGAGCAGCATCGCACGCTCCAGCACGTTCTGCAGCTCCCGGATGTTTCCCGGCCACTCGTAGCCCAGCAGGCGGCGCTGTGCCTCGGGATCCACCGCGACGGGCCCGCGCCCGTGGCGCGCCGCCAGCTCGCGAAGGAAATGGTCCAGCAGGAGCGGAATGTCCTGCCGGCGCTCCCGGAGCGGGGGGAGCACCAGGGTGACCACGTTCAGCCGGTAATAGAGATCCTCGCGGAAGCGTCCCTGGCGAACCAGCTCCGGCAGGTCCCGGTGGGTGGCGGCGATAACCCGGACGTCGATCTTGACCGGGGCCTCCGATC
>JBJMOX010000094.1:0-11367 GCA_045803515.1 Gemmatimonadales bacterium | reverse complement strand
CTACGCCTGCTGGGGTGTGGCACTGCTGGTCGTCCGACGGTGGTCGACCCCTGCCCTCCTCATCACAGCCGCGGTTTCCGCCTGCGCTCGTCCCCTGGTCGCCGAGCTGATCGCGTGGCACGCGTGGTGGGCGGGCGCCACTCCGACGCCCGCGGCCGGCAGGGCGCTGTGGCAGGCCGTGGATGCTGCGGCGCGTCAGGGCAGCTACGCGACGCTCGTCTCGGCACGCTGGGCGCTCTTCCTGGGTACCCTGCCGCATACCTGGCGGGACCTTCTGCCCGACGTGAATCTCGCCCTCTTCGTCATCGGCCTTCTGGCGGTGCGTCACGGCATCCTGGACGCGCCCCGGCGCCACGTCCGGCTCATCGTCGGGTGGATGATCTTCGGTGTCCTCGCCTGGGCCACCTCCTGGCTGATCCTCCGCCAGCTGCCGGAGCTGAGCGTTCCCGGGGCCCGCGACCCGCTCGAGTACGGACTGGGGCTGGTCCAGGATCAATGGCTGTGTTTCACCTACATCGGCTCCGTCCTGCTGCTGCTGGCGTATCGACCCCTGTGGACGGCGCGGCTGGCGCTCTTCGGCCGGGCCGGACGCATGGCGCTCACCAACTACATGGTACAGGCGGCCGTGCTCGACGTGCTCGCCTCGGCGTACGGGTTCGGGCTCAAGCTGCGACCATACGCGTACGTCGCGGCCGCCGTCGTGCTCTTCGCCGCCGAGGCGGCGGGGAGTGGCCTATGGCTCGCGCGTTTCCGTTTCGGACCACTCGAGTGGCTCTGGCGCACGGTCACGTATGCGCGCCCACAGCCCTTGCGAAGAGACCCCGGATACATCGCCGAGGGTTCATGAAGGCATCCGTCTTCATCGCCACCAGTGTCGACGGGTTCATCGCCCGGGCCAACGGCGACATCGATTGGCTTCCGGTGGGTGGTGGCGAGCCCCACGGGTACGATGAGTTCATCGCCGGTGTGGATGCCCTGGTCATCGGCCGCAAGACGTTCGAGACGGTCCTGGCCTTCGACACATGGCCCTACGGGCAGAAGCCGGTGTTCGTGCTCAGCACCCGCACGCTTGCTCCCGCTCCGCCCGGAGCTCTGGTGGAGACCATGTCGGGGCCTCCGGCCGATATCGTGTCGCAGCTCGAGGCGCGCGGCGTCCGGCATGTCTACGTGGATGGCGGGATCACCATTCAGCGGTTTCTCCAGGCCGGTCTCATCCAGCGTCTCATCATCACGCGGGTTCCCGTGCTCCTCGGTACCGGGATCCCACTCTTCGGCCCGGTGCCGCACGACATCATCCTCAAACACGTCGGAACTCGGCAGTACGCCAGCGGCCTGGTTCAGAGCGAGTATGTCATTGCCTCATGATCGCGGGGTCCCCCAGCCCGAAAATGTCTCCATCCTCGACGTCTACCAGGGTGCGGCGAGCGCGAAGGGAGCTGAAGCCGCGGAGCCCCGCGAAGACCTGGTAAAGACCGGCTGTCGCATCGGGGGCAATGAGCACAGATTCATCGGGTGAATCCACGGCTCAAATCCGGTCCGGTGCGCCCCCTGTTCCGCGTCCTCGCGCTGGTGCTTGGCCCGCTCCTTCTTTGCGCGGGGCTGCTCCTGGTGCTCCTCGACCTGCGCGGCGTGAACGCCCATGGATGGCCCGACTGGTCGCGCCGCCTCCACACGGGATTGTGGCTTGGGCTGGGCAATCTCGTCCTGGGCTGGAGGATCCTGCATGCCGCCCGGACGGGAGTGGATCCCTACGACGAATCTGCTGGAGAACATCCTCCAGGTGGAGACCGAGACTCGCAATGAAGGAGCTGCCCGTCCGGCGCTTCGCTACGAAAGCTGCCTGGGAGACGTGGCTCGAGCAACACCATGAGAGCTCGCCCGGACTCTGGCTCGAGTTCGCCAAGAAGGGCGGCGGGGTCGTGTCGCTTTCGCGGGCGGAGGCCTTGGGGGTCGCCCTCTGCTACGGCTGGATCGACGGTCAGGCGGCCCCGGTCGACTCGGCCCGGTTCCGGCAGCGCTTCACCCCGCGGCGGCCGAAGAGCAAGTGGTCGCAGATCAACTGTGCGGCGGTGGAGCGGCTCCAGGCCGAGGGGCGCCTGGCGCCTGCCGGTCTCCGCCAGATGGAAGCCGCCAAGCAGGACGGGCGCTGGGACGCGGCCTATGCGTCTCCCAGGAACATGACCGTACCTGAGGACCTGCGGGCGCGGCTCGATGCCCATCCCCGCGCCCGGCGCTTCTTCGAACAACTGGACAGCCAGAATCGCTACGCCATTCTTTATCGACTTCACGATGCCAGGAAAGCCGAGACCCGGGAGCGCCGCCTCGCGAAGTTCATCGCGATGCTCGACGCCGGCGAGACGCTCCATCCTCGGAGCTGAGACTAGAAGCTGAGCTTAAGAATCCTCCCTTCGGTCCCCACCAGCCATCCTGCCTTGTGACCGGCGAACGCCACCGCCCAATAGTCGGTCGCTCCGGGCAGCGTATTCCACGTCCCTCCTTCGTCCGGTGACCATGCCGCGCCCGCCGGACCGGTCGCCACCACGGTCCGCTCACCGAAGCCAGGCACGTAGCTCAAGCCATAGACCGCGCCGGGAAACGGCGTCCCGGTGGCGAGCTGCCAGGTCTTCCCGCCGTCCTTCGAGACGGCCACGTTGTCGGACGTCGCCTCGGGCGCGAACAGATCTCCTCCCGCGAGAATGCCGCGGAACGGATCGCGGAATGCGATGCTGAAGCCGCCCGAGGCCACGCTACCCGGCACCAGGGGCACGATCGGAGTGTCGTACGCGGCCCAGCTGTCACCGCCGTCGGTCGTGGCGAGCACCCTGGCCCTGGGAGTGCCGCCGGTCACGATCCACGCCCGCTTCCCGCCCTGTGCGGCCACGCACGTCCCGCTGGACGCGAACCCGGCCTCGCCAGGCTGCGCCGCCGGCAGCCGGTCCCCGATGTCCTGCCAGGTGGTACCATCGGTCGTCCGGAGCACGGGGAAGCGCCCGTCGACTCCGTCGCTGAACGCCAGCGCGCGCTTGGGGGTCCAGAAGGCAAAGCAGTCGTAGAATGCCAGCGCTATCTGATTCTGGAACTGCAGGGTCCAGCTCGCGCCGCCATCATCGGTCTTGTAGATCCTCGAATCCGGGCCGTTCCCGATGGACAGGAGGTAGGCCACCCGCTCGCTCACCCCTTCCACGTCCCGGAACTGGAGCGCCTCCGCCCCCGGCACCACCCCGGCCCGCCAGGTATTGCCGCCGTCGGTGGTGACGGTGAACGTCCCGCCTGCACCGGCGGCCCACGCCACCCGCGAATTGACGGCGCTGATCCCGATGAGCTGGTTGGAGGTGCCGCTTTCCTGGGGAGTCAGCGTGGGAGCGACCCCGTGCTTGGCGGCGGAGATGGCCGGGTCGGAGGACGGATCAGAGGTGTCGGAGCAGGCGATGGCGACGGCGGTGGTCAGCCCGACCACCGCGAGTGAGATCGAAAGAGAGCGCAGCATGGGAGGTCTCCGATTGGGGGTGATCCGGAGGAGCCTCGGCACAGTATCGCGGGCGGATGACGGCCGCAAGTGAGCGGACCTGTCATCCCAGCGGAGCTGTCATACGAGTGGAACTTGCGTACGAGCGGAGCTTGCGTACGCGCGGAGCTTGCATCGAGCGGAACTGTCGTGCGAGCGGAACTGTCGTGCGAGCGGAACTGTCATGCCAGAGGAACTGTCATACGAGCGGGACTGTCATCCCGAGGAGCGGTAGCGACGAGGGATCTTGCTCGCGACTCCCGGACACTCGCCGCGGAGTTCCGATCCTGCGGAGAAGATCCCTCGCTCCGCTCGGGATGACAGGCCCGCTCAGCGGCTGATCCGTGTCAGCGCGAGGTGCGCGCTGCCGCCCTGCACATCCCGCTCCTCGACCAGCCCAATCCCCGGACAGTAGAGCTTGACCTCCCTGACATCAGGCTCCAGCGGAGTGAACTCCTCGGTCTCGATGCAGTGGTTGAAGGAGCCGTACGGGACGGTCACCTTGCGCCCCAGGTGGAGCACCCGCGCCATGTCTTCGGCAATGCCAGGAGCGAACTCCTGCTGCGTGCTCTGGCCGACGTGCGGATGCGCGGGCATGATGATCCCGGGTAACGCGCCGTTCTTCCCGGCCTCCCATGAGCCTTCGGTGCTGACGACCTCGCCGTCCTCGATGGTCCTCGAGTCCTCCCCGAAGTACCAGACATTCCCCTTCTTGTCCTGCGCATACCAGTCGAAGGTCTGCTCGGTCAGGGAACCGCTCTGATAGACCTGGTCCAGCACGACCACGACGTCGACGCCGAGGATGGTCTTCTTCTGATGGGTGACGACGGTGATGTCGCGCTCGGGCTCGCCGTCCTCTTCTCCGACGTAGACGAAGCGGGTGCCCGGCTGCCACGGCAGATAGCGGTTGTCGACCACCCCCGTGAAGTCGGCGGGATCGAACTGCGAGCTCGCTGCAGCCGACTTGAGGTCGGGTGCGGGAGTATCGGCGGGCAGATCGGTCGGCCGGGTGGGCTCGTTCTGGCCGCAGCCGAGGACGAGGGCGGCGGTCAGGGCGGCCAGGAAGGGCGGAGCTGAGTGGCGGGGCATGATCGGCGCTCCTTGATCTCAGAGTCTCACGTGGGCGGCGTCTCTCTGATGGAACCCGCCGCGTGGCCATCCTGTGACAGATCGAGGAGCGCGGACCGAGCCAGCGCATGGCCTACGGCGACCGGGCAAGCGGAACGAGATAGCGCCCTTCGGCGTCTTTGGGATGTTCGGTCTTTACCCCAGACGCTTCCGTGAGGAATGACCGTCGTCCGCCAACCCGGATCTCGACCGAACGAGCTCCGCGCGGAATCAGGATCTCGAAGCGGCCGGGAGCACCTCGGTGCTCGATCGAGAGACGGTCCACCTCCGAGGTGAAGGTGGTCGTGCCGCCGAGCGCACGAACCACGACGTCGACGCCATCGGTCAGCGAGACCGTGGCCATCCCCCCGGGTTGCTCGGCCCCAAACTCGATGACGAGCCGGTCCCCCGGCGCGACGGCGATGCCCGCCTGCCCCCCACCGCTCGCGGTGGGCGACGCCGGATGCACCGGCGGCCTGGAGGCGGCCCCGACCCACTCGGCGATTCGTCGGAGCACGCCGTGGAATGGTGAGCCGGGCGCCGCGTACGCGACCCCCACCGCCGCGAGGGCCAGGAATACCCCCGCCGCCACTCTTCCCCAGCCTCGGGCTCGACCACCTCCTCGCCTCATGATCGCCTCGACCGGCAGCGGCGGTGGCGCTCGGTCCACCCGACTCAGCCGCTCCAGGACCCAACGCTCCTCCCGCTCCGCGTCGGCCAGCCGGGACCGGCACGCCTCGCAGTCTGCGAGGTGGTCACGCATCGCCATTTCCGCTGGTGGCGCGCTCTCCCCGTGCAGGAGCCGTTGGACCTGTTCCTCGTCAAGGTGCATCGGACTCGCTCCCATACGCCTCGCGGAACGCTCGCTTCGCCCGGGCGAGCAGCGTTCCGATGCTGGACTCGTTCAGCTCCATCGCCGATGCGATGTCGCGATAGCTGTACCCCTCGGCGTGGAGCAGCAGCATCCGCCGCTCCCGCTCCGGCAGCAGGTCGATCGCGATCCGCACCCGCTCGCTCGAGTCTCCGGCATCGGCGGCCTGCACCGGGCTCGGCGGCGGGTCCGCCAGCACCGATTCGGCGCGCGCCGCCGTGAGCAGCCTGCGGCGCCGCGCGCTGGTCGATCTGACATTCCGGAACAGGTTGAGAGCCACCGTGATCAACCAGAGGTCCGGCCGCTCCGGCATCGCCCCGCGGCGGTGCAGCCTGACGAACGCCTCCTGCGCCAGGTCGGCGGCGAGCTCCGGCTCACCCGACAACCGGTTCAAGTACCGGAACAGTCGGGGAAACTCCGCCTCGAACAACGCCACGAAGTGCTCCGGAAAGGGCGGTGTCATCCGTGCATGGAGCCGGTGAGCGGCTCCGCTTGTGACAAGTCCGGACGCGGGAAGGTCAGAACCGCCAGTCGAGCCCGGCGAGGAGCGGCGCGAACGGCCGCATCTCGACCGCCGTGCTGCGGCCGGTCGCCGGATCGGTCACGACGGCCAGCACGTTGTTGCGGCCGAGGAGGTTGGTGACGGTGCCGAAAACAGCCACCATCACGTCCCGGCCCCCGAGGTTCACGTGCCAGTGCTTGCGGAAACTCAAGTCGAGCCGGATGTAGGCGGGCAGCCGCGTGTGCCCGAGCTCGCCCGCATTGCGGGGACTGCCGCCGAGCTCACACCCCCGGTCGAGGAGGTTGCAGGCCTCCCACTCGAAGGCGCCGGTCACTGCCGTAGCTGGTCGGCCGATGATGCCGGTGGCGCCGAGCCGGATGGACGAGGTCGCCGACGGGAAGACGATCGCGCCCAGCTCGATGAGATGACTGGTCCCGTAGACCGGCGAGTAGCTCGAGTCCCCGTGCTCCAGGCGAATCCGTTGCCACGCGTAGCTCGCCAGCAGCCCGTAGCGGGCGCCCGTCCGGACCGCATCGACCGAAACCCCCTGCGCCGAGCCGGAGCCGATGGCGAAGCCGGCGGTGGCGAACGGCTCTCCCGTCCGCGGTGCCACCAGCAGCAGGCCCGTGTACTCGCTCAGATACAACTGCGCCCCCAGCCGCACGTCGGAGCGCGGCCGATACTCGGCGGCAAGCACGCCACGATCACTGCGCGCTACCGGGACGCCCGGCGCGCCGGCGCCGACGTAGAGATCGGCCGGGAAGATGTTGCCGACCACTGACTCCGGATTGCGCAGTGATTGGGAGAACTGGTGGGCACGAACATAGCTGGCGCTCAGCAGGAGCACGGGCGAGAGGCGCCAACGAACCTGGGTCTGCGGATTCACATAGACGTCGCCGGCGCCCGCGGTGGTGGAAAGCGCGAGATCGGCGGTGAGTCGCTCCCCGATCGGGTGCTCGTGCCGAAGGAAGATGGTACCGGTGGGTGTCTCGGCGCTCAGCCTGAAGGCCGAGCTCGCATCGCTCGGCGGCGCTACCCCGTAGGCGGTCCGGCTGGTCTGGATCCGGAGACCCGTGGCTGTCGTTGCTCCCTCGGCGCGCCGCTCGATGACCCCGAGGAGGCCCACGTCTCGACGCTCACCCGCGACCCGGGACGCGGTGAAGTCGTCGAGGGCCCAGGTCGCGTCCGCATCGCTCCACGCTCCCCATGCCTGAAGCCGGATCTCCGCTCCCTCGGCGTGTCCCGTCCAATTGACGCCCGCGGACCGGCTGTGCCAGTGAAAGCTGTTGCGGGCGGGAACCGCGGTCGCGGTGTCCGGCGCGGCGGCCGCCGCGTCGATTGCGTTGTCGCTGTCGTAGAGCAGCAGGTGCAGCCGGCCGCTGAGCAGCGGCGTTGCCGTGGTTCCGAGCAGATCCCGCGTCGCCCCTCTCAGATAGGAAGGATCTCCGTGCGGAGCCGCGATGTCGGGGAAGCCGCCGCGGAGGCTGACCAGGTAGCCGGCACCGGCAGTTCCGATGGGTCCATCCACCGTCAGCCGCGCCTGCGTGGTGCTCGCGCCTCCCTGTACCCGGGCCAGCGGTCCCGGAGCGCGGGTCACCGCGGCGACGGTTCCGGCGAGCGCGTCGGGAAGAGCGGGCGACGGTGACGCCGACGAGAGCTGGAGCCGCTCCAGCGCGTCGGGGTTCCAGGCGCTGAAGGTGCCGGCAGTATGGTAGGGGCTGAAGACCGGGATCCCGTCGAGCAGGTACGCGGTCTGGTCCGAGGCTGCGCCCCGGACGTGAAGGCCGCTGGGAGACTCCGGGCTCGCGCCGATCTCGCCGCCACCCAGTGCGAGGAGCCCGTCCGGCTCCGCCAGCCGAGGATCATTCCGGGCGGCGGCAATCGAAACCGCGCGATCGGGAAATGGCGTGCTGTCGCCCGCTTCCAGTCCCCGCAGCTCCATCGTGGAACGCACCACGATCGCCGGCAGCTGCATCGGCACCGGCCGGAGAGCGACGTTGATCTCCAGCTCGCCCTCTCCCGGGACCAGCGCATCGAGAGTTCGAGGCCCGTAGCCGATCCGCCTGACGGTGAGGTGTTGCGGTCCCGATGGCACTGCGGAGAACCGGTAGCGGCCGGCGCTGTCGGTGACCACCGACCGATCCAGGTCGGCGAGCGCGACCGTCGCGCGGGCGATCGGCGCACCGCTCTCCCCATCCCGGATGGTGCCGGCGACCGTCGGCTGGGTCGCCTGCAGCACCAGGAGCATCTCGACCGCGGCGAGGGCTACCATACCCGCTCAAGATTGGCACCGCGGCCGAGGTGGGCAAGCCATGTGGCATAAGGGTTGCCGATCCGACCCCCGGCGGCACGCAAGCCTGCCGCCAACCTCGGATTCATCTGCTCTTGTCGCCCGGACTCTCGCTTCCTGCGAGACCGTCCGGTAGCGGGACGGGACTACCCACACCTCTGGAGACAGACCAATGCGGCGCATTCTGCTTCTTTCGATGGTCCTACCCCTCACCCTGCTCACCACCAAGGCGGCGGCCCAGGCCTGCGTCGGCATGCCCTCCTTCTCCAGTGGCCGGATGCAGGTGACGGGCGGCGGTTCGTTCGCGGACGGGGTCAGCAGCTTCGGCGGCAGCTTCGGATATGGCACCCCGAAAGCCCTGTACGGGAAGGCCGGCATCGGCGCTACCTCGTACGATGCCCTGAGCGGGTCGTCGTTCGATCTCAACTTGGGCGGTGGCTACCAGATCCCGCTCCACACGAGCCGGATGGCCCAGGTGTGCCCGGTCGCCAGCCTGAGCATCGGGTCGGGTCCCAACAACGTCCTCAACTCCGGCCTGGACATGTCGAGCCGGACCTTCGCCTTCGGCGCGGCGATCGGCGGCCTGGTCGGGCACAGCACGCAGATGCAGATCCTTCCCAATGCCAGCTTCCAGTTTGCCAATACCAGGTCGGTGGTTGATGATGGCACCACCTCGGCGGCCGGCTCGGAGAGCTACGGGTTGCTCACGCTGGGCACTGGATTCGTGTTCAACTCGCGGTACAGCGTCAATCCGAGCCTCAGCTTCCCGATCGGGCTGAGTGGCTCGAACACGTCGTTCGGGCTGGCCGGAGCGATCAACTTCGGGCGCTGAAGCAGGCACCTGGAAGGGGCGGGGCGCTCCGGGATCTTGCCGGCGGCGCCCCGCCCCTTCGTATTTTGCCCGCCTACGTCCCTTCCACCGCCGAGTACGGCTGCCGCAGCCTGACGGCGTCCTCCCGGACCCGCTTGGCCCGCAGATTCAGCAGCTCCACTCCGACCGAGAACGCCATGGCGAAGTAGATGTACCCCTTGGGGATGTGCCGGTCGAGCCCGTCGGCGATCAGCGCGACCCCGATCATGAGCAGAAAGCTCAGGGCCAGCATCTTCACCGTGGGGTGCCGCTCCACGAAGTCGCCGATCGACTTGGCGAAGATGAACATGAAGCCCACCGCCACCACCACGGCGGCGATCATGACGCCGATCTCATCAACCATACCCACCGCCGTGATCACCGAATCGAGCGAGAAGACCACGTCCAGCAGCATGATCTGAATGAGGACGGCGCCGAGCGTCGGTGCCACCTTGGCGGATGCCTCGCCTGGTTCGCCCTCGAGATTGCCATGGATCTCCCGGGTGCTCTTCCACATGAGGAAGAGCCCGCCCACGATCAGCACCAGGTCGCGTCCGGAGATCTCCTGGCCCAGCACCGTAAGAAGCGGCGCCGTGAGCCGCACGATCCAGGTGAGGGACAGGAGCAGGAGGATGCGCATGATCATCGCCAGGCCGAGTCCCAGGCGGCGAGCCTGGCCCTGCTGCTCGTGGGGCAGCTTCCCCGCGAGGATGGAGATGAAGACCACATTGTCGACGCCGAGCACGATCTCCAGCGCGACCAGGGTGATGAAGCCAACCCACGCTGCCGGCTCCGTGACCCAGCTCATGCGGTCGGCGACAGCGGCACGTACAGCTCCCCGCCCCGCTCCCGGAACTCGGCCGACTTGGCCTCCATCTCCGCCGCGTAGTCCCGCACGTCCTGGGTGATCTTCATCGAGCAGAACTTGGGCCCGCACATGGAGCAGAAGTGCGCCACCTTTGCCCCCTCGGCCGGGAGCGTCTCGTCGTGGTAGGCGCGGGCCGTGACCGGGTCGAGCGCCAGGTTGAACTGGTCCTCCCAGCGGAACTCGAAGCGGGCCTTGCTGAGTGCGTCGTCCCACTGCCGGGCGCGCGGGTGCCCCTTGGCCAGGTCAGCTGCGTGAGCGGCGATCTTGTAGGCGATGACGCCCGCCTTGACGTCGTCACGGTCCGGCAGGCCCAGGTGCTCCTTCGGGGTGACGTAGCAGAGCATCGCGGTGCCGTACCAGCCGATCATCGCCGCGCCGATGGCGCTGGTGATGTGATCGTATCCCGGCGCGATGTCGGTGGTGAGCGGCCCCAGCGTGTAGAACGGCGCCTCCTCACACCACTCGAGCTGCTTCTCCATGTTCTCCTTGATGAGATGCATGGGAATGTGGCCCGGCCCCTCGTTCATCACCTGCACCCCATGCTCCCAGGCCGTCCGGTTGAGCTCCCCCTGGGTCTTGAGCTCGGCGAACTGGGCCTCGTCGTTCGCGTCGGCAATGCTGCCGGGCCGGAGCCCGTCACCCAGCGAGAAGCTCACGTCATACGCCGCCATGATCTCGCAGATTTCGTGGAACCGGGTGTAGAGGAAGCTTTCCTGATGGTGGGCCAGGCACCACTTGGCCATGATCGAGCCGCCCCGGGAGACGATGCCGGTCATCCGGCGCGCCGTGAGCGGGATGTAGCGGAGCAGCACGCCCGCGTGGACCGTGAAATAGTCCACCCCCTGCTCCGCCTGCTCGATCAGGGTATCCCGATACACCTCCCAGGTCAGGTCTTCCGCCGCGCCGCCCACCTTCTCCAGCGCCTGGTAGATGGGCACCGTACCGATGGGAACGGCGGAGTTCCGGATGATCCATTCGCGGGTTTCGTGAATGTTCCGGCCGGTGGAGAGATCCATCACCGTGTCCGCGCCCCAGAGCGTGGCCCAGCGGAGCTTCTCGACTTCGTCATCGATCGACGAGCGCACGGCCGAGTTGCCGATATTGGCGTTGATCTTCACCTGGAAGGCGCGGCCGATGACCATCGGCTCGAGCTCGGCGTGGTTGATGTTGGCCGGAATGATGGCCCGCCCGCGCGCCACCTCGCTCCGCACCAGCTCGGCCGGCATGCCTTCGCGGAGCGCCACGAACTCCATCTCTTCGGTGATCTCGCCCCGCCGGGCGAACTGGAGCTGGGTGATGGGACCCGTGCCCCGCAACCGGGTTCGGTGGAGGGTGCTCGGAACGAGTTCCTCCCAGCCCGGGGCGGTGGCTTCG
>JBJMOX010000093.1:0-5966 GCA_045803515.1 Gemmatimonadales bacterium | reverse complement strand
CGGGATGACAGTTCTCTCCGGGATGACAGCTCCGTGCTGGATCACGCCCCCGCGAACCTTCCCGCCCTTCCCGTCCTTCCCGTCCTTCCCGTCCTTCCCGTCCTTCCCGTCCTTCCCGCCCTTCCCGCCTACGCCGCCCCCCAGTACCCCCGCAGCGCCCGCACATCGGCCGAGTCGCGCAGCTTCTCGAAGGCGCGCTCCCGGATCTGCCGGATCCGCTCGCGGGTGACGCCGAGCAGAGTGCCGATCTTTTCCAATGTGAGGGCCTCGGAGCCCTCCTCCAGCCCGTAGTAGAGCGAGAGGATCTTCCGCTCCCGCGGCGTGAGATGGCGCTGGAAGATCTTGTCGATGAACTCCCGCTGCAGCCGGGCGTCGGTCATCTCCTCGATCTCGCCGCCGCCGGTCCCCGCCACCCGCTCGCCGAAGCTGCTGGCGCTCCGGTCCTGCCGCTCCACCGGCGCGTCGAGCGAGACCTCGGTCGAGGTCATGCGTTGGGCGGAGCGGATGTTGTCGAGGGAGTCGTTCAGTGCGGTGGCGATTTCCTGATCGGTGGGCTCGCGTCCCAGCTCCTGGGCCAGAAAGCTCTTCGCCCGGGCCATGCGGACCAGCGCCGAATTCTGATTGAGCGGGATCCGCACGCTGCGGGTCTGCTCGGCCAGCGCCTTGAGCACGGCCTGGCGGACCCACCAGACGGCGTAGGAGATGAATTTGACCCCGTGATCCGGGTCGAACTTCTTGACCGCCTTGAGCAGCCCTTCATTGCCGATGGCCACCAGCTCCGAGAGGTCGAGTCCATGGCCCTGGTACTTCTTCACGTAGGAGATCACGAACCGGAGGTTGGCCGTGACCAGCCGTTCCGCGGCCGCCTCGTCCCCGGCCAGTGCCCGGCGCGCCAGCCCCTTCTCTTCCTCGGGGTCGGAGATCATCGGGAGCTTCTGGATGTCGAGGAGGTATTGATCGAAGGCGCCGGCAGGGGCGGCACGAAGTAACGCGTGAGCTTTCCGGACACGGACATGAGCCATAGTCAACCCCAGGGGTGAGTTGAGCCGCCAGCAGTTTTGATTGCGAGAGCCGCGACAGAATGTCGGAAGGAGTGATGGAATATAGGATTAGGGGCCAGCGCGGTCAAGCAAAGGAGACTATCCACATCACAAATCCTTCCAGACCAACCGGTTCGACTCTTTGTCCACCGATGGGCACAAATTCGCCTGGATCGCGGTGGGGACAAAGACTGTAAGCTTTTGCAGCGAGGATGCTTACCGGCGTTCAGGGCTGGAACGAACTGACGTCACGAGGTCGCGGCTTGGTGAATTTTTTTCACCGGCGATTAAGCGATGCTGGCCTCGAGCGCCGCGAGAATATCCGCCTCGGGCGCGGCCCGGGTCCAGCGCTCCCCTTCGTCCATCAGGCCAAGCGATGTCGGCAAGGCGAACCTAATCTCCCGCGCCCGATTCTTCTTGTCGCTCGCCATGGCGGCCAGCAGCCGCTCCGGAACCAGTACCGCCGGGAGCCGCACCGGAAGCCCGAAGCGCTCCAGCAGCGACGCCACCCTGCTCCGGAGCCCTGGAGCGGCCAGTCCCAGCCGCTCGGCCAGCTCGCACTCGCTCACCAGTCCCAGCGCCACCGCCTCACCGTGCGGCAGGCCGTACCCGGTGGCCTGCTCCAGCGCATGGGCCACGGTATGCCCGGCGTTGAGCACGGCCCGCCGCCCCGCCTCCCGCTCGTCGCCGCTCACCACCTCGGCCTTGATCTCGACGCTTCCACGCACCAGCCGGGTGAGCGCCGCCTCGTCCCGGGCGAGCAGCGCCGCCGTGTCCCGCTCCATCCACTCGAAGTATTCACGCCCTGCGATGAGCCCGTGCTTCACCGCTTCGGCGAGCCCGGCGCGATACTCCCGCTCCGGCAGGCTCTTGAGGACGCGTGGATCCGCGACCACCGCCACGGGCGGGTGGAACGCTCCCACCAGGTTCTTGCCCTGCGGAGTGTCCACGCCGGTCTTCCCGCCGACCGAAGCGTCCACCATGGCCAGCACGGTCGTGGGCGCCTGCAGGTACGGAAGTCCCCGCATGTAGGTCGCCGAGACGAAGCCTGCCAGATCCCCGGCGACGCCGCCGCCGAGCGCGATGACACCGCTGTCCCGGCCGAACCCGCGGGCCAGGAGCGCATCGGTCAGCCGGCCCCACTCTTCCCGGCTCTTGGAAACCTCGCCCGGGGGGAAGGCGAGCGCCTCGCCCTTCCAGGGAGGCCGCCCCAGCGCTCCGGTCTGCAGCAGCTCCAGCACCGTGCCGTCGGCGACCACCACCAACCGGCGACGGGTCAGGTGCTCCGCCGCCAGCTCCTCGAGCCGCGCCAGGGCACCGGGCTCGATGTAAACGGGATAGCGTCCCAGCGCGTGAGCGACGAAGACCGGCGCGCCGGTCACCAGGTCTCGTCTTTCCGGCCGTCGCGATGATTGGCCAGCCGGGCGAGGGTGAAGAGCAGGTCCGAGAGACGATTCAGATAGATCACGAACAATCCGGGCACCTCGGTCTGCCGCGCCAGCTGCACCACGCTCCGCTCGGCTCGGCGGCAGACGGTCCGCGCGAGATGGAGTGCCGCGGCCTTGGGCGTCCCGGCCGGAAGGACGAACGCGCGGAGCGGGGAGAGCTCCAGCTCGGCTGCGTCCATGGCCCGCTCGAATTCCGCCACTCGTGCGTCCGAGAGGTCCGCCTTCTCCAGGGCCTTGGCCACCTTCGCCGGGTCGGGCGTGGCCAGATGCGCCGCGATGGAGAAGAGATCCTTCTGGACGCCCCCGAGCAGCGGGTCGAACAGCTCGGTCGGCGCCGTGGCCCGAGCCAGCCCGACCGCGGAGTTGAGCTCGTCGACGTCTCCGTAGGCCGCGACCCGCGGATGATCCTTCGGCACCCGCCCGCCGCCGAAGAGACCGGTTTCGCCTTCGTCGCCTGTCCTGGTGTAGATCTTCACCCGCGCCTCCTTGCTCGACGTCTGCCCGCCTTCGGGCGAGCGCCCACTCGTCACGGTCGCCAGGTCACGGGTGGGCTACACTGGGATCACGGTGGAACCGGAGCATGGGTGGGTGAACCATCTACCCGGAGGCGATATGCGCGTCGCAACCCAGATCATTCTCCAGCTTTCCTTGCTCGCGGCCGTCCAGCCGGTGAGCGCCCAGAGCCCCATCGCCCAGCTGCCGGACGGTCCGACGTCGGGTCTCTCGGTGGAGCGCTTTCAGTACGAGGACGAGGGCGCGATCGCGGCAGTGAGCTTCCACCGGAGCCGGCTCCGGCACAACGGATTCGGCAGTGAGTTCGGCGTGGCGGTCTTCCCTCAGTATCTGCAATTCCCCTCTCTGGTGACCGCTCCCGACGCCGGCGTCGCCTTCAATATCTCCGTCCCGGCCGCCACGCTCCTGCTCCGAGGTGGGTTGGGAGCCCTTCTGGGCATCGGTGGGGGCCTGAGCCTCTTCCCCGGCGCGCACCTGGGCGGCAGCGCGCTGGTGCATCTGGACCAGCGCCTGGCTGTCCGAGCGGACGTGCTCAAGCGGTGGTACCGGATCGGAGATGAGACCGCGCCCTTCTGGAGCATGGGCGTCGGGTTTACGGTGCTGCACGAGTGAATCCAATGTGCCGGCTCGGTTGGTCCCAGGGAAGGGCTGGTGCACGCCTTGGGACGGATTCACCACGGAGACACGGAGCCCACGGAGTTCGCACGGACTGCGGGATAGGATCGGCGCTTTCCAAAATCTTTAGGGTGAAAAAGCAACTAGGGATAGAAGCTGGGCATCCCGCAGTCCGTGGGACCTCCGTGAACTCCGTGTCTCCCGTGGTGAATTGTTTGGCAAGGAATCCGACCCCGGCTCACCCGGTCTCGCCGGTTATATTTATTCACCGGCGTCCACCCTCACCGTTGCCATCACGCAGGAGCCGACGTGGCCGAGCAGGAGCTCAAGGATATCTCGATCATCGGAGGGGGACCCACCGGCCTCTTCGCCGCCTTCTATGCCGGCATGCGGGCCGCCTCGACCCGGATCATCGACGCGCTGCCCGCCCTGGGTGGTCAGTTGCTGGCCCTCTACCCGGAGAAGTACATCTTCGACGTGGCCGGCTTTCCCAAGATCCTGGCCAAGGACCTGGTGCGCGACATGGTGACCCAGGGCCTCCAGTTCGGCGCCAGCACCCACCTGGGTGAAGTGGTCACCGGGCTGCGCCATGTCGAGGACGGGAACGGCGGCCATCTCGTGCTGGAGACCGACGCCGGCGAATACCCCTCGCGCACCATCGTCATCGCTGCCGGCATCGGCGCGTTCGAAGCGCGCCGGCTGGGTATCGAGGGCGAGGACGCCTTCGAGGAGAAGGGTGTCTATTTCAAGGTGCTCGACCCGAGGGAGTTCGAGGGGCGGCGGGTGCTGCTGGTGGGCGGGGGCGACTCGGCCTTCGACTGGGCGGTCAACCTCCAGGGCGTGGCCGAGTCGATCATGCTGATTCACCGGCGGGACGGCTTCCGGGCGCACGCCGCGACCATCAACCAGGTCCAGGAGCTGACCCGGCAAGGCCGCTGCGAGCTTCGCACCTTCTGGGAGGTGAAGAAGATCGAGGGCAACGGCCGGGTGGAGCGGGTCACCATCTTCAACACCAAGACCAAGGAAGAGGAGACCCTGGAGCTGGACGCCATCATCCCGCTGCTGGGCTTTCACTCCGACCTGGGCGCCATCAAGGAGTGGGGCCTCGACACCGAGAAGGCCGACATCAAGGTCAACCAGCTGATGGAGACCAACGTCCCCGGCATCTACGCCGCGGGCGACATCACCAGCTATCCCGGCAAGCTCAAGCTGATCGCCACCGGGGCGTCCGAGGCGTGCATCGCGGTGAACAACGCGGTGCACTTCATCAACCCCAAGGCCAAGGTCAACCCGGGCCACTCCTCCAACCTGGCCATCTTCGGGCAGAAGGACGACTAGGGCAGCTGCTTCGGCCGCAGCAGGAAGCGGAGCTCGCCCGCGGCGGGGGCCAGCTCGGCCAGGTCGATGCCCAGCACGCCGCTCTTGGGAAAATCGATTCGCACGCTGGTGGCGCTCCCGCCCAGCAGGATCGCTCCCAGCTCCTCCATCCAGGGGGAGTGCCCCACCATCGCCACGACGGCACCGGACGCCGGTCGGCCCAGGTCGTCGGCCAGCCGGCTCAAGTCGGGCGTGTCGGCCAGGGCGGCCACCGGCACCGGAGGCCGGTCGAGCTGCAGCTCCGCGGCGAGAATGTCGGCGGTCTGCGCCGCGCGGGTCCAGGGACTGGTGAGCACCAGCTCGGGCACCAGCTCGAGCCGTCCGAGCGCCCGGCTCACCCGGCGGTGGGTCTTGCGACCCTTGTCGCTCAGCGGTCGTTGGGAATCGTCAGGCCATTGCGCCGGGTCGCGCTCACCGGCGTCGGCGTGACGGATGATCAGCAGCAGCATAGGGCGTCTCCCGGACTCGGCGTCATCGCTCCTTCCCGATCTCCAGCACCAGAGTGTCGATCGCCGCGATCATCGTGCGGCTCGACAGCGTATGATGATTCGCCTGGATCGAGAAAATTACCAGCTTTCCGCCCGGCGCCTCGATGAACCCCGAGAGGCTGTTCACCCGGCCGATGCTGCCGTCCTTGGCCCGGACCCGTCCGGCGAGCGGAGTGCCGACGAACCTGCTGCGCAGCGAGCCGACCCCGCCCGCCTGCGGCAGCCCGGCCGCGAAGGTCTGATACCGTGGATGGGCGCGGATGAAGCGGAGGATCCGGGTGAACGCCTGCGGTGTCACCAGGTCACCGCTGGCGAGGCCGGAGCCATCCAGCAGATCGAACTCGGTCGAGTCGACTCTGACCGAGTCGATCAGAAACCGGCGCTCCACGGCCAGCCCCTCGGCCCACGACCCGGCCCGGCCGAAGCGCCGGCCCAGCTGCTTGAGCAGCATCTCGGCGAAGAGATTCTGGCTGCGGTTGAGGATG
>JBJMOX010000092.1:0-3864 GCA_045803515.1 Gemmatimonadales bacterium | reverse complement strand
GCAACCAATCATTCCGACCGACTACCAGAGGTCCTGTGGCGTTTAAGATCCACACTCTCGAGTCACCCCCGAGCTCGCCCTGCTCCGCCGCGCGGCCGCCCCCGTCGAGCGTGTTGGCGAAGCCCAGATGAGCCGAGACGGCGAGCAGCGGCGAGAGCGGCGCGATCAGGCCGACGCGTGGCTCGAAGCGCTCGCCGGCGATGGGCTCGAAGGCGCGCTGGCTGTAGCCGGCGTCGAGCGAGGTCACCACCCGGCCACCCGGTGCCGGTGCGAGCGACGCCAAGAGGAATGGCGAGACGGCCGCCGTCGTCTGGGCACCGGCCGGGCCCATCCCGGTCACGAGGACGATTACTGCCGCGGCCGCAAGCGCCCGCATGGCTCCGCTCCTACCGGCTGCCCAGGCCGAGCGTGAGCGCGTCCGCCTGCCGGGGCGCGGGGTACGGTGTGTGCTCCCCCTTCTCGATGCTCCAGAGCACCCGGTTGAACGCCTCGTCATCGATCGCATCCGCCACCTCCAGGTTGAATCCCGCCGACGCCCGCGCCTGCTTGCCAGTATCCGGATTCTCCTCGGCCAGGTCGATGGTCGGACGCATGACCGTGTACGGCGTGAGGTCGGGCCGGTCGCGCCAGACATCCCTGAGCGCGCGGCCGTAGTGGTCGAACTGGGACATCGATTCCAGGTGCAGCAGCTCCTCCATGGTCTTGAGCACGTCGGTGGTGTTGGCGAACCGGTGGATGGCGCCGGCCTGGGCCCAGGGTGAGATCACCAGGATCGGCGACCGGTGGGAGTCGACATGATCGGGACCGCTCTGCGCATCGTCCTCCAGCACGAAGATCACCGTCGAGCGCCAGTACGCCGAGTGCGACACCGCCTCGACCAGCCGGCCCAGCGCGAGGTCGTTGTCGGCGGCCATCGCCCGCGGCGTGTTGAAGCCGGGACGGCCGCCGGCCGTGTGGTCCCGCGGCAGGTGCATGGTCATGAGCGCCGGCAGGTTCCCCTGCCGCACGTAGCCGGCGAACTCCTCCAGCCACACGTCGGCCCGCTGCTGGTCGGGGATCTTCATGTCGAAGCTGGGATAGGTCGGGTGCGAGTGCGAGGCCAGGTACGGTTTGGCCGTGGTGTACCGGCCCGGCCGCTCCTTGTCCGGCTCGAGAAACTCCCCGTAGTTGCGATAGCTGATCCCCGCGCGCTGGGCCAGGTTCCAGAGATGGCCGTTGGCCGGCTCCGTCGCATCCTCCCCCTCGTCGCTCTCGTCCTTGGCCTGCCTCACGTTCGCGTAGTCGGGCGGCGTGGTCTTCTCTCGATAGTCGGTCACGTAGGCCGCGGTGGACCAGTCGTGCCCCTGATTGGAGACCTCGGCGTTCACGAAGAAGCGGTCGTAGAGGCCGAAGCGCTCGGCCAGGGCGTGGGCGTTGGGCGTCACGTACCGGCCGAAGAAGACCAGTGACGTATCGCCGTCTCCCTGCCGCTCGTCGCCCAGGACCTGGTCGTAGGTGCGGTTCTCCCGGATGATGTAGATCACGTGCTCGATCGGGGGATAGTGCTGCCCGGCCGCGGCCTGGTCCCAGCCGTTCGCGCGGGTGACCCTGGTGCTGAGCGCCGCGAGCTCGTCCCCGGCGGCGCGGACCACGGGAGCCACAGTCAGCGTGCCCCGCAGGAGCGACAGGGTGTACTGCGCCTCTGCCGTCCCGCGGTGCTCGGGCGCGACGACCGGCTGTGGGCCACCCGGATTGGCCACGGTCCCTCGGCCCTTGCCGTTCCCCACCAGCAGGGTATCGCCCGCCGCGAGGACGGCGGTCGGGTACCAGCCGACCGGGATGCGGCCGGCAAGCCGGTCGTCGCCGCGAGCGGCTGGGACGTTGCTGGTTTCCGCGAGCAGATCGAACACCGCCACCGCGTTGTTGTCGGCTTCGGCCACGAAGAGCCGGGCCTCGTCCGGCGAAAGCGCCAGCGCGTTGGGCGTGCTCCCCTCCGTGGGGCCGCCGAGGGGAGGGTCGAGCAGCTCGGTCACGACGTGACGCCGGCGGGTGTCCACCACGGCCACGCGATCGGTGCTGGCGCAGGCGACGAAGAGCCGGCTGCCGTCGTGGTTGAGCAGCAGCGCGGAGGGGTGCCGCCCGACCACAATGCGGCCCCGGTCGTACAGCGTGCCGGCCGAGTCGCGGAACACGCTCACCGTCTCCTCCCCCCAGTTGGAGACGTAGAGCAGGCCATCGGGCGCCCCGGCTATGGCATAGGGCAGATGCCCGGTCGGCAGCCGCTGCAGGATGCGCTTGCCGCCGAGGTCAATGAGGGCGAGCGAGTCGGCCACGTTCTCGGCCACGTACAGCCGGGAGCCGTCCGCCGAGAGGGCGAGACCGGCGGGATAGCGGGTTCCGGCGGAGTCGGTTGCCTTGGGGGCGAGCACGATGCTGTCGGTCAGGGCGGCGCTGTCATGGGCCCAGGCGTACCGGTAGACCACGTCCTGGTTCGCGCCCGAGGCCAGGAGCGTGCCCCCGTCCGGGGTAAAGGCGAGGCCCAGGAAGGCGGCGGTCTGGGGCAACGATTGGGTGAGGGCACCGGTGGCTCGGTCCACCACGTCGAGACCGGGCTTCCGGTAGCCGGCGCTCGATATCACCAGCGAGCGGCCGCCTGGAGCCAGAACCACGGCGAGCGGCATCGCGGCACGGAGGTCGTATTGGGTGCCGGCCGGATCGAGCCGAACGCCGGTGGGGAGCCGCGGCTTCTCCAGGCCCAGCGTGTCTCCGCCGATGGCGCGGGTGGGGCGGGGGCTCGGGGCGCAGGCCGAGCACACCGCGAGAAGGGCGAGGGCGGTCGAGCGCTGTTTCATCAGGTGAGCCCGTGAGTGCCGCTGCGATTGGCCCGTTCCCAGCGCCATTTCTGCCAGAAGTGCATCACCGCCACCAGCGCGAATACGACCGCCCCCACCAGCAACAGCGTCGCCATCCAGGCGGCAGCCAGCATGGAGGCCATTGCCAGGAGGAGCGCCAGCGCGGCCAGCAGCAGGGCGGGACGGTAGGGCCACTTCGCTCGAGGGGGAACGGTCATCGCGACCCTCCTTGGATTCGAGGCATCCAGCAACGGGTGTCGGCACCGGAATGTCCAATATGGTCGCAGGCTGGACAAGGCCCACGGTCGTCTCCGATCTCATGTCTCCCGTGGCTGGGGTCACATCTCCCGCGGCCGCACCTCGCTATCCTCCCGTCTGAGCGGATCAGGAAAGGAGCCCATTATGTCGATACGACGACTCATCACCGCGGCCGGTGCTCTGGCGATCGCCTTCGCGGCCGCGCCGGTCACCCTGCTGCACTCGCAAGTGCCGGTACGCAGGGACACGATCCACAATCCGTGGCCCGGGGCCGGGACGCAAACGGCATCCAGGGCGGACAGCTCCTTCATTCGTGAGGCCACCGTGGGCAGCCTCCTGGAGGTCCGCCTGGGTAACCTGGCGAAGGACAAGGCCGCCAACGCCGGGGTGAAGCAGTTCGCTCAGCAGATGGTCACGGATCACACCCGTATGGCGGGGCAGTGGACCGCGTTGGGAAGGAGCAACGGCATCCCGGAGGCCACCCTGGATCAGACCCAGTTGCAGGAGGTGACTCGGCTGGGGCAGCTCTCCGGGCCGCAGTTCGACCGGGAGTACATGGTCACCATGATCCAGGATCATGCACGTGATGCAGAAACCTTCCGGAGCCAGGGCCCGACGGCGCAATCGCCTCAGGTGCGGCAGCTTGCGGCCAGCGGGCTGACCACTATCCAGCAGCACCTGCAGATGGCGCAGCAGGTCGGGGGCACGGTCGGGGCCAACGTCAACGTGGCGGCCGTTCCCCAGGGCCCCCAGCCCAATGTGACCAGCCAGAATG
>JBJMOX010000091.1:0-11272 GCA_045803515.1 Gemmatimonadales bacterium | reverse complement strand
TCGGGTGACTCACCGTTGCGGTGCTGCGGATCACTCCCTCGGGGTGCTGCCGCGTGGCTTCCGGAGAAGGAGAATCGCCGGCGCTACGACGACGAAGGTGATGAGGAGCAGCATCCAGGCGTCGTTATAGCTCAGCATGGAGGCTTGTCGCATGACCTCCTGGTCGAGGATGGCGAGCGCGCCTTTCTGCGCCGCGACAGGGCCGTAACCCCGGGTGGCGAGATTGGCGCTCAACTGCCGGATCCGGTCGTCCACCAGCGGGTTCCCCGCGTACACGTTGCTCAGCAGGTCCACCCGGTGAAACTGGGTCCGGACCGTCACATAGGTGGCCAGAATGGCGATGCCGAACGATCCGCCCAGCTGGCGCGCCAGGTTGATCAGGCCGGCCGCCTGTTGCGCCTCGCTCGGCTTGAGGCTGGCGTAGGCCACGTTGTTGATCGGGGTGAAGAGGAAGCCCAGTCCGGCACCCCGAACGATGAGGGCCAGGCGCACGTCGGGCTCACCCGCGTCCGTGGTGAGGTGCCCCAAGCGCCACATCGCCACCACGAAGATGGCCACGCCCAGGGCGATCAGTGCCCGCGAGTCGACCATCGGCCTGGGCCCGTTGAGCAGCCGGCCGCAGATCACCGCCGTGCACGCCGTCGCCAGGCCTCCGGGCAGGAGCGCGAGGCCGGTCTCAGTAGGGGTGAAGCGGAGCAGGCTCTGAGTGAAGAGCGGGAAGATGAATACCCCGCCGTAGAGTCCGAATCCGAGCGCCACGAAGAGGAAGATGGAGGCGGCCAGCTCCCGGTTCTTGAGCACCCGGAAGTTCACCACCGGATGCCGGTTCCGGCGGGACAGCTCCCACCAGACCATGGTGCTCAGGCAGAGGCCCGCGACGATGGCCAGGCGCAGGATCCACCGGTCCGCGAACCAATCGTCCTGGTTCCCCTCTTCCAGCACGTACTGCAGCGACCCCAGCCCGACCATGAGAAGCCCGATGCCGATCCAGTCCACCGTGCCCCGGTGGCGCTCCTCACCCGGCGGATCATGGAGGAACGTGCTCACCAGAAAGGTGGACACCAGGGCGATCGGGATGTTGATGAAGAAGCACCAGTTCCAGGTGTAGTTGTCGGTGATCCAGCCGCCGAGGGTCGGCCCCAGCGTGGGGGCGACGATGATACCGAGCAGGAAGATGGCCTGCACCATCCCCTGCTGCTCCCGGGGGAAGATCTGCCGGATGGTGGCCTGGGCCGTGGAGAGGAGTGCCGCACCGCCCGCCCCCTGCACGATCCGCCAGACGACCAGCTCGACCAGCGAGTGGGAGGTGCCGCACAGAAAGGAGGCGATGGCGAACAGGATGATCGACGCGATGAGATAGCGGCGTCGCCCGAACCGCTCGGTGAAGAACGCGGTCATGGGAAGCACCACGACGTTCGACAGGATGTACCCGGTAGCCACCCAGCCGATCTCCTGCTGGGTGGCGCCCAGGTTCCCGGCCATCTGGGGCAGCGCGACGTTCACGATGGTGGTATCGAGCACCTCCATGATCGCGGCGGTGATCAGGCCCAGCAGAATGAGCCAGCGGTGCTGGTAGACGTATGCGGCGGGCGGGGTGGCCGCGGCCGGGCGGGCGACGGTGCTGGCCATGCTGAATCCTGTGTCCGCGGTGAGCGCGCGCAAGGGCGTCGGACACACCCGCACGGTTATACTTGGGGCCGCGGTCCCCCAGCCATCGCAGAGAGGCATGACCTTTCCGATCGAGCACATCCTGCGGCGGACCCCACCCCGGGGTTCCCGCTTCGCACTCGGCGCGGGAACCGACCGCACCCGGACGATCTGGGCGGCGCTGCTGGTCCTGCAGGCGTCGGCCGTGGCCGTGGTACTCGCGGCCCTGCCGTATCCGCTGTTCGAGCTCGACCGATACACTATCCCCAAGGAGCTGGTCCTGCAGGTGGCGGCGCTGGCGGCGGGGCTGCTCTGCCTCGGAACCGCGCGCCGGCTCACGCTGTTCGCGGTCGATGCCCTGCTGGCTGGCTTTCTGCTGCTCTCCACTGTCTCCACGCTCTTCGCGTCCAACGGCTGGCTCGCGCTTCGGGCCCTGGGCGTGAGCCTCGCGGGCGTGACCCTGTTCTGGTGCGCGCGTGCCGTTGCCCGGGCCGGCTCGGGCCCGGCGCTGCTGCTGGCCCTCGCGGGAGCGGTCGTCCTGGGAGCGCTCACCGGGCTGATCCAGGCGTACGGACTGGTCAATACCAGCCTCACCAGCTTGAGCCGCGCGCCCGGCGGGACGTTCGGCAACCGTAACTTCATGGCTCACCTGGTGACCGTCGGACTTCCGCTGCTGCTCCTGGTCACCATCGAGGCGCGGAGCCGCCGGCGCTTCGCGCTGGGATCGTTGGGGGTGGCGGTGGCGGCCGCGGCGCTGGTGCTCTCCCGGTCGCGAGCCGCCTGGCTGGGTGCCGGGGTGAGCGGCGTCTTTCTCGCCGTCGAGGGAGTCTGGGCCGGGCGGCTCTGGGCCGAGGACCGGCTCCGCCGGCGGGTGGTGCGGCTCGCCTCCGCGGCCCTGGCCGGGCTGGTGCTGGCGCTGGTGCTTCCGAACCGGCTCAACTGGCGCTCCGACTCGCCCTATCTCGACTCGCTCACGGGAGTGGCCAACTATCGGGAGGGGAGCGGCAAGGGCCGGCTGATCCAGTATGGCAACACCCTCGAGATGGCCGCCAGCCATCCGCTGCTCGGCGTCGGACCCGGCAACTGGCCGGTCTTCTACCCCAAGTACATGTCTCCCCGGGACCCCTCGTTCGACGCGGGCGACATCATCCCCACCAATCCCTGGCCCAGCAGCGACTGGATTGCGCTGGTGGCCGAGCGCGGATTCCTGGCATCCCTGCTGCTCGCGCTGGTCGGCGGGTCGGTGGCGGCGGGCGCTTGGGCGCGCGTGCGCCGGGTGTCGCCCGCCACCCCGGCGCTCAACGATCTCACCATCGTGGCCACTCTGCTGGCGGTCGTCGTGGTCGGGGCGTTCGACGCGGTGATCCTGCTGCCGGTCCCCACCCTCTTCTGCTGGGTGATCCTCGGCGCGCTGACTTGCTCCGCGCGGCCGGTGCGCGACGTGGTGCTCACCGGTCGCTCGCGCCGGGCGCTGCTGGCCGGCGGAGCCGTAATCGGCGCGCTCTTCATCTGCCGCAGCGCCGCGCAGATTGCCGCGATGGGTCTCTACAGCAGTGGGAAGCGGGACGCCATGGAGCTGGCCGCGCGAGTCGACCCCGGCAGCTATCGGATCCAGATGCTCCTGGGAAAGACCTGGCTGGAGCGCGGCCGGTGCGACCGGGCGCAGCCACACGCCGAAGCGGCGCGCAAACTCTTTCCCAACCATCCGGCGCCGGCGCGCGTGCTTCGCGCCTGTGGAGGAGCACGCAAGCGCAGATGACCCAGTGACTCCTGTGTCCGTCATCACGGCAAGTGGTGCCGGGGTCCCGCCATATACGCGGCAGGTGCACGCCCACATGGAGGAGCCCATGAGGATCCCGATCGCCGCTGGCTTGCTGCTGTCCGCGCTCGCCGCCACCGGATGTGGTCACGCCGTCAAGATCAACCCCAAGGCCGAGCCGGTGGGCAACCGCTGGAACGCCACGCTCTCGACGCCCGCGGGCCTGAGCGGGGCTATTCAGGTGACGGGGACCGGCTGGATGGCCGCCGACGAGAAGGACCCGGCAACCACCCGAGCCCATGTCGAGATCGCCAACGCGTCCCCCGGTGGAGTCCACCCGTGGCACGTGCATCGCGGGCAGTGCGGCACCGATCAGGGCATCGTGGGCCCGCCCGACACGTACCATCCGCTCAAGGTGGGGAGCAACGGGGAGGCGGAGGATGACGTGGTACTGGCGATACCGCTGCCGAAGGAAGGCGCCTATTTCGTGAACGTGCACGCGTCGGCGGCGAACATGAGCACCATCGTGGCCTGCGGCAACCTCGCCCCTCCAGCTCGATGAGGTGATCGCCGGTCATGGTGCGGCCCCCGTCGCGACCGGTGTGTCCTCCCGGCCGCCCCACTCGGTCCACGCGCCATCGTAGAGCGCCACGCGATCGTCGCCGAGCAGATGGAGGGCGTGGATCAGGGCACACGCGCTCGTACCGGAGCCGCAGGTGGCGATGAGCGGCCGGGTCAGATCGATCCCGGCCGCGGCGATGCGCTGACGGAGCTGCTCCGGCGGAAGGATCGTCCCGTCCGGCGCGACCAGCTCGGTGAACGGCAGGTTGCGGCTTCCCGGGATGTGCCCGCCGCGGAGCCCCGCTCTCGGCTCGGGCTCGGTGCCGGCGAACCGTCCCGGCGAGCGCATGTCGGCCAGTTGCATCGTGCTCAGGGCGGAGCGCAGGGCCTCGAGGTCCAGCACCGCCGCTTGATTCCGCCTGGCCGTGAAGCGGCCCGGCTCCGGCGCCGGCGGTACCCCCTGCTGCAGCAGCCGCCCCTCGCGTCGCCACTTTCCGCTGCCACCGTCCAGTACCGCCACACGATCGTGACCGAACGCGCGGAACATCCACCAGACCCGCGGCGCGCTGAGGTTCACACCGGAGCCGTCGTACACCACCAGATCGTCGGTGTCGGAGAGACCGAGCGAGGCCATCCGCGCCGCGAAGGTGTCCGCATCGGGCAGCATGTGGGGAAGCTGGGCCGCCGGATCGCTGGAGGCATCGAGATCGAAGAAGACCGCGGCGGGCAGATGCCCGGCCACGTACTCCGCGGCGGCGTCCCGCCCGCTGGCCGGGAGATACCAGGACCCATCCACCACCCGGAGCCCAGTCCGGCCCAGCCGCTCGGCGAGCCAGTCGGTGGACACCAGCGGCGGCAACGGCTCGGTCATGGAATGAGGAGCACTTTGCCGGTGGTGCGCCGCCCTTCCAGCTCACGGTGCGCGGCCTCGGCTTCGGTCAGGGGGAACTCGCGACCGATCCGCACGGTCAGCGTCCCGTCGGCCGCGGCCCCGAGCACCTCGGACGCGCGCTCGAGCAGCTCGGTGCGAGTGGCGGTGTAATGGCCCAGGATGGGGCGGGTGACGAACAGTGAGCCTTTCCCAGCCAACAGGCTGGGATCGAACGGCTCGACTTTCCCGCTCGACTGTCCCAGCAGCACCATCATGCCCCGGCGCACCAGGCAATCGAGCCCCTTCATGAACGTGGTCCGTCCGACCGAGTCGTACACCACCTGTACGCCGGCGCCGCCGGTGATCCGCTTCACCTCCACCTGGAAGTCCGTCTGGGTGTAGAGGATGACCTCATCCGCACCGGCTTCGCGGGCGAGCCGGGCCTTCTCCTCCGTGGACACCGTGCCGATCACCCGTGCTCCCCGCCGCTTTGCCATCTGGCAGAGCAGGAGTCCCAGTCCGCCTGCGGCGGCGTGCACCAGGCAGATGTCGCCGCGCCCGAGCGGATAGGCGGAGGACACGAGGTACTGGGCCGTAGCGCCCTGGAGCAGGACCGCCGCGGCCGTCCGCGTGCTGATCCGGTCGGGCAGCGGCACCAGCCGGTCCGCGGCAACGAGGGCATACTCGGCGTAGGCACCAGTCACGTCGCAGCTGGCGACCCGGTCGCCGATCTGGACCGTGCTCACTCCGGAGCCGACGGCGGCCACCGTGCCCGCGGCCTCCACGCCGGGCGTCATCGGCAGGTCGCGGGGGTAGAGGCCGGTACGGTGGTACACGTCGATGAAGTTCACCCCGGCCGCCTCGACATTGATGAGCGCCTGGCCCGGACCCGGGGACGGCTGGGGCACGTCCTCGATGCCGAGGACATCGGGGCCACCGGCAGAATACACGCGAACCGCTTTCACGAATGCTCCTCAGTCGATGATCCGGTAATCTGCCAAGGAAAGAGGGGAGAGCGCCACGCGCTCTCCCCCGTCGATGTTCTGGAACGGAAGGGTTTAGACCCCGATCAGGCGGCGCTCCGGCCCCCGGTAACTGGTGTCGCGCCGGGTGCGGCGCTCGCGACCGGCGTATGGTCTCCGACCCGGCGGCGACATGCCCCGGATTCCGGCGCTGGACTCCGAGGCCACTTCATTGCCCAGCCCGGCGCTGCCGAGACCCTCGGCGGCTCCGGCCTCGGTGTCCCAGCCACCGAACCGGCGTCCGCGGGAGGGCCCGAAATCGACCTCGTGGCGCTGCAGAATGGCGAGCGCATCCCCGGTCCTGGAACCCGCGTCGACGGTCACCAGCGTTCCGCCGGAGCGGAGACCCTGGTCGAAGTGGCGGGCATCTTCCTCCGGAACCCCCAACCCGATGAGGGCGCCGATCAGACCACCGGTGGCGGCGCCGATGCCCGCGCCGGTCAGGGTCGAGGCGAGCACACCGCCAACGATGACCGGACCGACGCCGGGCACCAGCAGCGATCCGAGCAGCCCGATGAGGCCGCCGACAACCCCGCCGCTCACGGCACCCTTGGCGGCACCCTCCGCGGCGTTGCTGCTCGTGGTATCCATGAGCTCCCGCTGCTCACCCACGTCCTGCATGGCGACCCCGATCTGCTCGTCACGGAAGTCCGCGGCCTTGAGGTCGCGGATGGCGGCCTCGGCATGGTGGCGGTTACTGAAGAGGCCGACGACCGTCCGACCGGTGGTGCTCTCGCCTGTCGGGGCGTCGAAATCGCGCTGTGGGGTCATAGATCGAGTCCCTCGAATTACCCAATGTGAACCTATGTAAAGAGGCGGCCCCGCGGGGCACATCGCCACTGGTATTACAGCCGAAGCGGCAACCTAACGGCCGGCCCGGGCAGAGTGCGTGATGACGCTCACATCCATGAGGCATGGTACCTGCCGACTCCCAGCCGTCTTAACAAAGCCGGGCGCGGCGCGTCTGTCCGGTCGATAGACTTCCCAGCAGCTGCCGAACACACCTTAGAAGGAGTTTCGACCCATGCGCCGAGCTCAACGGGCTACGACCGTTGGCACCCTTGCGGGGGCCCTGCTCCTCCTCGCGGTGACCGGGTGCAGTGACTCGACTGATCCGTCCGGCGGCAGCACCGTGCTGTCGGCGGCGGAGACCAGCGACATCGGAGCGGCGGAGGGCGACGAGGTGGATCAGTCCATTGAGGCGATGGAGGTGGACGGAACGTCCAGATGGCAGTGCGCAACGGTGGACAACACCACGGACACGGACGGCGACGGGGCGCCGGACCATGCCACTTTCACCTTCGCGCTGCCGGCCTGCAGCTTCAGCGGCTTCCGGGGCGGCGGGCTGGAGGTCACCGGGACCATCGCGCTCAGCGATCCGACCCCCACCAGCCTCGATTTCGCGTTCCAGGCGACGCTGACCGATCTCCAGTTCATGTTCACCAGCCCGAACGCGAGCCTCAGCTACACGGCGCTGCGGAACGGCACCCGCGTCCTCACGGGCAATGCCGCGGGGGCCTCGCTCAGCAACACCATCACGGTGGTTCGCACCTGGCCGGCACGGCCGGCCACGACGGTCAGCCACAACCTGCTGCTCAGCTTCACGCCGGCCAGCGGTGAGTCACTGGCGCTGGGTCAGCCGCTCCCCAACGGGACCTTCACCCGGAGTGGGACTTTCATCTGGAGTCGCGCCGGGGCGAGCCGGACGTTCACGGTCACGACCGTCGAGCCGCTGGTTTGGGACGCGTCCTGCACCACCGATAGAAAGATCGTGTCGGGTGAGACCCGCGCGACCTTGTCCGACGGGAGTTACGTCAGGACGGTGTGGAGTGGCTGTGGCTCCGATCCGACCCGCACCTTCGTGCCGGCGGCCTGATCCCAGCCGGGCCCCACCGAGGGAACGTCGTCCGCAGGCGCACGCCCGCGCCGGGTATACTGGTCGAAGAAGGCGTGGGCGTGCTCCAGGTCGGCCGGGTGGAAGTAGCGAGGGCCCAGCGCGGCGCACCCGGCGAGGGCGATTTCGCACAGATCGGCCGCGGTGCTCGCGAGAACAGCGTCACGCAGGCCGAGCCGTCCCGCGCGCTCGAGCAGTTCACCATCCGGAACACCGAGGAGGTCCCTGGCCGCGCGTGACGCGGCCGGGTCGTAGGTGATCCCCACCGCGAGCGCGATGGGTGCCGCGTACCATCGCGGCGGGACAGCGTCCGGGGAGCGCACCTCGAGGTGTCCGCGGGGACGGACCTCGGGAAACAGGGTGCTCAGGTGATCCTGCCACTCCTCGGCGCTCGGGGCCGCACAGGTCAGCCACTCCCCGAAGGCGCGGTGCTCGCCATCGATCGCCGGGAGCAGCATCGCCGGCGCTGCGAGCGCGAAATCGAGGTACCGCTCCAGCGGCCGCTCCGCGTCATAGGGCAACCCAGTGCGCAGGGGATCCAGCGTCCGCCACACTTGGGCACGGGCGCTCCGGAAGCCGCTCGATCTTCCCGCATAGTTGGGCGAGTTGGCGAAGATGGCCACCATGCACGGCGCGGCGGCGTTGAGCAGGCGCCAGCGGAGCCAGGGCTCGTCGTCGAGGTCGAGGCTCATCTGGAAGGAAGCGGTCTGCCGCATCATGCGGGCGCCCTCCTGGCCACGCCGCGCCAGGTAGTCGGCCATGGTGCCGTAGCGCTTTCCGCCGAGAAGGAGCGGCGCCTCGCGGACCGAGTTGAAGGGATCGATTCCCACGGACAACAGGCTGATCCCTTCGCCCAGAGCCGCGTCGTGGAGCGGGAAGACCACCGATCGGAGAAGGCCGAGCAGATCGCTGGCCGTGGCGCATGGGGGCGAGCTGTACTCGATCTGTCCGCCCGGCTCGAAGGTCACCGAGCCGCCGGCGGGGAGGAGAAAGCAGGGAGTACCTTTCGGAGTGGTGCCTTCCCGCCAACCCTGGCGGGCTCCGAACCGCCGCAGGAATGGGAGCGTGGAGATGACGCCGTCGGCTTGGATGGGACATCGCCGCCCGGTTCCCGTCTCCACCGGGATGAACTCCACCTCGGCGCCGATCCGTCGCGGGGTGAGCGAGGCACGTGCCGGCGCCCGGAACGCCTGCTCGGCGAGATCGGCCGCGAGGACCGCCCGGGTGAGCCCGCTCATGCCGGGGCGCCTACCACCAGGGCGAAGAGCGCCTCCGGATCGGTGCGCCAGGAATCGATCCGTAGCCCCGCTGCCGCGAACAGCTGGGCGACACTTTCCCGGTCGTGCTTGGCGCTGATCTCCGTCCGGATCGACTCCCCGGCCGCGAACCGAACCACCCCCAGCCCAGGCACGGTGACCCGCTGAGGACGCAGTGACACCAGGTGCATCTCGATCCGGTGGGCGGTCGGCTCGTAGAACGCGCGATGGGCGAACGCCGACGGGTCGAAATCGGCGCCAAGCTCATGGTTCAGCACCCGGAGCATGTTCCTGTTGAACTCCGCCGTCACGCTCTGGCTGTCGTTGTACGCCGCCTCGATCCTCGCCACGTCCTTCCGCAGGTCCACCCCCATCAGGAACCGATCGCCCGGCTCCATGTCTCTCCGCACCCGGTGCAGAAGCCGGATGGCGGCGGGAGGATAGAAGTTGCCGATAGTGCCGCCGAGAAAGGCGAACAGGGCCGGACGGGGAACCTGCCGGGGCAGCTCGAACTCCTCCGAGATGTCGGCCACGGCGGGCTCCACGGCCAACCCGGGGTACTCCCGGCGGAGCCGCGACGCGGTGAGCTCCAGGAAGGTGGCGCTCACGTCGATGGGCACGTACAACCCGGCGAAGCCGGTCGCCCGCATCGCGTTCAGGATGATCCGGCTCTTCTCCGCGCTGCCGGCACCCAGCTCGATCAGGGTCCGGGAGTCGAGCTGCGCCATGAGGGAGGGCATCCACGCCTGGAGCAGGGCGCGCTCGGTGCGCGTCGGATAGTACTCCGGCAGCCGGGTGATCTCCTCGAACAGCTCCGACCCCCGCTGGTCGTAGAAATATTTCGGCGGCAGCTCCTTCTGCGGCGCGGAGAGGCCGGCGGCCACCTCGGCGAGCATGCGGGGATTCTCGACCCGGACGGCCGCGCTGGTCCCATGGTCCACGAGAGGGCTAGTCATCGCGTGCGCACCTGAAGCCGCTGAAGATCTGGCGGCGGATGGGGTAGTCCCAGTTGCGGAAAGTGTTGCGAACCGCGCCCGGGCGGGTGGCCCACGAGCCCCCACGGAGCACCTTGTACTCGGATCCGAAGAAGACCTCGGAGTATTCCCGATAGGGAAAGCTCTGGAAGCCGGGCCACGGCAGGAAATCGCTCGCGGTCCACTCCCAGACATCGCCGATCATGCCCCGGCAGCCCAGCGGTGACACGTTGCGCACGTAGGAGCCGACCGGGGCGGTACCGAAGGTGAGCTGGTCGACGTTGGCGAGCGTGCGGTCGGCCGGCTGATCGCCCCAGGGGTACGCGCGCTTGGTGGCGGTGGCGGCGTCCCACGATGCCGCGGTCTCCCATTCGACCTCGCTCGGCAGCCGCTTTCCCGCGAATCGGGCAAACGCCTCGGCCTCGTAGAAGGAGACATGGCAGACGGGGTGCACCGGGTCGACCGGGCCCGACCGATCCATCGTCCGGGTCACCCAGCCGCTGTCGGCCAGGGACCAGTACTTCGGCGCGCTGGTTCCCGACTCGGTGCGCCAGCCCCAGCCCTCGTCCGACCAGTACTCCGGCGTCTCGTAGCCTCCCGCGGCGATGAAGGCCAGGAAGTCCCGGTTGGTCACCGGGTCCACGTCGATCCAGAACGGCGCCACGTCCACGGCGTGACGCCCGCGTTCATTGTCGTACGACAGAGATCGGTCGTCGGTTCCGATCTCCACGGTACCGCCGGGAAACCGGACCATCTGCCCGGGAGCGCCGCCCTGCCGCTTCGGTGCCGGCGGCTGCCAGCGCAGAAGCGGCGAGTACGGCGCCCCCTGCTTGAGCTGAAGGGTCTGCAGGATGGTCTCGTCGTGCTGGTATTCGTGCTGCAGCACCATCCGGTAGACGAATCCTTCCCTCAACAGCGGCTCGGCTCCGCCGAGCTCCACCGAGGCGAGCCGGGCAAGCACCCGGCCCCGGATCTCGTCCATCACCGCGCGGCAGCGCCGAAAGCCGGGCAGCGCCAGACCGCCACGGGTGCTCCGGGGGTGCTCGAAGGGGTTGTACAACCCCGGCATCTCGACGAACTCGATGGGGCCGTCGAGGTTGCGAGTGAGCCAGAGCTCCTCGAAATGGGCGATGTGCCCCAGATCCCAGAGGATGGGACTCATCAGGAGGTCGTGCTGGCGGCGGAGGTCCTCGTCGGTGAGCGGAGCCACGAGCAGGAGGGTGCGCTCGCGTGCCTCCAGCAGCTCGCCGGCGATGGTCCTCGGATCTGTGCCCTGGGGCGCAACGGC
>JBJMOX010000090.1:0-5176 GCA_045803515.1 Gemmatimonadales bacterium | reverse complement strand
GGCGGGCGTCTATCCCTCCTCCGGCCTCCCGAACATGAGCTGCACCACCGGCCGGTCCTCCGGTCGCGCCAGCACGTATACATGGTCCCCCGGCCGGAGCACCGTCGATCCCCGCGCCGGGAGCAACTGGTTCCCCCGCACAATTAGCGCAACCGCCGCTCCCTCCGGAAAATCCAGCTCACTCAGCGACAGCCCCGACACCAGCACCGCCTCGTCGATATAGAAGGACAGGAGCTCGCCCTCTAGTGGCAGCCGCGACTCGATGGTCAGCACCGCCGGCGGTGCCGGCGGCTCCGCCGCCTGGAGACCGAGCCGGCGGGTCACCCAGGCCACCGTGCCGCCCGGCACCAGGGCGTTCACCACCACGATGAAGAACACCAGGTCGAAGATCCGCGCCGCGCCCGGCGCGCCCGCCAGCACCGGAAACGTGGCCAGCACGATCGGCACCGCGCCCCGGAGCCCGACCCAGCCGATGTAGAGCGTCTCCCGCGCTGGGTAGCGGAACGGCAGGAGACAGAGGGCCACGACCAGCGGGCGTACCACGAACGCCAGCAGCACCGCGAGGCCGAGCCCCGAGAGGGCAACCGCCTCCATTCTCGAGGGAAATACCAGGAGCCCGAGGACCAGAAACATCCCGATCTGCGCCAGCCACGCGAGCGCGTCGTGCACCCGGAGGAGCCCCGGCCGGAACGGCAACGGGCCGTTGCCCAGCACCAGGCCAGCCAGGTAGACCGCGAGGAAGCCGCTGCCGTGCAGCAGAGTGGTGAGGCCGTAGGCGAGAAGCGCCAGCGCGAGCGTCAGCGCCGGATAGAGTCCGCCGCTCTGGAGATGCAGGCGGGCCAGGACCTGGCGCCCGCCATAACCGATCGCCACGCCGAGCGCGCCGCCCACGGCGAGCTGCACCAGCACCTCGAGCCCGATGCGCCAGCCCTCGGTCTCCCCCGGGTGCAGCAGGTTGGTGGTGAGCGCCGTCGTGAGGATGACGGCCACCGGATCGTTGAGCCCGGACTCGAGCTCCAGCGTGGTGCCCACCCGCCGGCGGAGCTGGAGCCCGCTGCCCCGGAGAATGGCAAACACCGACGCCGCGTCGGTGGACGAGACCACCGCCCCGAGCAGCAGCGCCTCGGGCCAGGAGAGCCCCCGGAGGTGCGCCGGAAAGGCGAGCAGCGCGCCGGTCAGCGCCACACCGATCGTGGCCAGCACCGAGGCCGGCGCCCACGAGCGCCGGATTGCGCCGAGCGGGGTGTTGAGCCCGCCGTCGAACAGGATGAGCGCCAGTGCCAGCGAGCCCAGACGGAAGGCGAAGCCATAGTCGTCGAACGCGATCCCGCCGATTCCCTCGGAGCCCGCCAACATGCCGATCAAGAGGAAGATCAGCGCGATCGGCACCCCGACCCGCTGCGATGCCCGGCCGAACAGCACGCTCACCGCCAGCAGAAAGCCGCAAGTGGCGAGCAGCAGCGCGGTGGCGGTCGGCTCGTGAAAGGTCATGGCAGTCGAGCTTAGCGCCCGGCTGGCGGACCGCGCCAGGGCCGGGACATACTTGAGCCATGATCCACGACAGCTTCGCGGCCCTGCTCGCGCTGGTCGGCATCGTCATCATCGTCTCGTCGCTGCTCTCCGGCGCGGTCGAGCGGACGGGCCTCCCCCAGGTGGCCATCTTCCTCCTCGTCGGCGCCCTGCTCGGCCCGGCCGGGCTCCGCCTGGTCGACTTGACCCTCGAGTCGCCCGCGCTCCAGGTCATCGCGACGCTGGGCCTGGTGCTGGTGCTCTTCAGCGACGCCATCGGGGTGGACATCGGCGAGATCCGGCAGCAGCAGCGCCTCGCGGCCCTCATCCTGGGGCCGGGGACGCTCCTGCCCGCGGCCCTCACCGCGCTCGCCGCCTGGTTCCTGCTCGACCTTCACCCAGCGGCCGCGGCCATCCTGGGTGCCGCGCTTGCCTCCACCGATCCGGTGCTGCTCCGGACCCTGGTACGGCACCCGAGCCTCCCCCCGTCGGCCAAGCTGGCACTCCGGCTGGAGAGCGGCATGAACGACGTGATCCTGCTCCCGATCGTGGTGCTGTGCATGCTGACGCTCCGGGCGGGCATGGCCGCTCCGGCCTGGGAGATCGGAAGCCGCGCCGTGGGCCTCTTTCTGCTCGGCCCGCTGCTCGGCGTGTTCTCGGGATGGGTGGCGATCACCCTGCTGGACCAGGTGCGCCGGCGGGTCGGCGTCCGCCGCGACTACGAGTCGCTCTACGCGCTCGGCGTGGCGTTCACCGCCTACGCCGCGGCGGAGGCGGTGGGCGGGAGCGGGTTCCTGGCGGCGTTCGCGGCCGGACTCGTCATCGCGGCGCTCGACGTCGAGCTGTGCGACTGCTTCCTCGACTACGGCGAGGCCTCGGCCGAGATGTTCCTGTTGCTCACCTTCGTGGCGTTCGGTGCGGGGCTCATCTGGACGGGCTTCCGGGTGGCGGGCGACTGGCGGGTGCTGCTGTTCGCGGTGATCGCGCTCGGTGGCCGGACGGTGCTGCTGTTGCCGGTGCTCCTCCGCTCCGGCGTGGAGGAGCGGGACCGCCGGCTGATCGCGATGTTCGGCCCGCGCGGCCTGAGCTCGCTCCTGCTGGTGCTGCTGCCGGTGTTCGCCGGGATTCCGGGGGCGGAACGGCTGTTCGAGATCACCTCCCTGGTCGTGCTGCTCTCGGTGGTGGTGCACGGCGGCGGCATCGCGCTCTATCTCCGGCGGCACGGCGGCGCCGCGGCCGGCGTTCCCGCGCCCTCAGTGACGCCTCGTCCCCAGCTGGCCGACACCGCGGCGTACCTCACGGCCCGGGCGCCCTCGGAGACGCCCCGCCCGCAGTTGGCGGACACCGCGGCCTACCTTACGGCGCCGGCACGTGCGCGCTCGGCGGCGGCAGACGCGGAAGGCGGGTCGGTGCCCGAGAAGATCACCATCCAGGAGTTCCGCGACCTCCATCGCTCGGGCGAGCCGATCATCGTGGGTGACGTCCGCACCGAGCGCAGCTACCGGGACGATCCCTACATCGGCACCGGTGCTATCCGCCTGCCGCCGGATGACGCGGTGCGCTTGTCGCGGGAGAAACGCCTCGACCAGCACGCCACCCTCGTCCTCTACTGTGCGTGAAAGGACGAGGCCACAAGCACCCGGGTGGTGCGAGAGCTTCGTCGGGCGGGATGGAAGAAGGCGCGGGCGCTGGTGGGGGGATGGGCGGCGTGGAAGGAGCAGGGGTTGCCGGTGGAGCCGCAGGGCACTTGACGATTGCTTGACTGCCCCTGATCACCATCTCCTACGGAAGTAGTCCGCAGGATGTGCTCCGGCACCCCCGTTCGAGGTGGCATATGCGCTCGGCCCGTCTGCTCCCCGGTGTCGCCCTCCTCGTCACCGTCGCGGTGGCACTGGCGTTTCTCCACGCCTGCCAGGACTCTCCCCAACCGACCGGGCCGGACCCGGACGTCGCCGCCTCCAGCTCCGCCGCCGCCCAGGGAAAGTGGGCCCCGGCCTTCCCCACCCCGGTGGTGGCCGTGGACGTGCACGTGCTGCGCACCGGCAAGGTGCTCCTCTGGGGTGACCAGGGCGACGCTCAACTGTGGGATCCCGCCAACCAGGGCGCTGGCTTCACCGCCGTGAGCAAGACCTACAGGATCTTCTGCAGCGGTCACACCTTCCTGCCCGATGGACGGCTGCTGGTCACCGGTGGGGTGGTCCACGGCACCATCGGCGACCCCAGGGCGGTGCTGTTCGACCCGGCCACGAGCTCCTGGACCGGTGCCGGGCCGATGGCCCAGGGCCGCTACTACCCCACGGCCACGGCGCTCCCGAGCGGCGAGATTCTCGCCGTGTCGGGCAACGACCAGAACGGCAACGTCGTCACCATCCCCGAGATCGGGAACGGCAGCACGTGGCGCCAGCTCACCGGGGCCAGCCTGTCGATCCCCTCTCCATTCTACCCGGCGATGTTCGTGGCGCCGAACGGGAAGGTGTTCCTGGCCGGCTTCCCCCGGACCTCCCGGTATCTGAACGTCACCGGCGCTGGCTCGTGGACCACGGTGGGCAACCGGATCGTCGCCGACCGGACGATGGGCTCCGCGGTCATGTATGCCGCGGGAAAGATCCTCTACGCGGGCGGCGCCGATCCGCCGACCAGCTCGGCCGAGGTGATCGATCTCAACCAGGCGTCTCCCGCCTGGCGGAGCGTTCCCGGAATGCACTTCGCGCGGCGCCAGATGAACGCGACGATCCTCGCCGACGGACAGGTGCTGGTCACCGGCGGCACCAGCGGTCCCGGCTTCAACGACGTGACCAGTCCGGTATATGATGCCGAGCTGTGGAATCCGACGACCGAAACGTGGTCGATCATGGCGCGGGAGTCGGTGGTGCGGACGTATCACTCGACGGCGGTGCTGCTGCCCTCTGGACGGGTGCTCTCCAGCGGCAGCGGGGAGGGTGGAGGCGTGACCTACGAGAACAGCCAGTTCTCGGCCCAGGTGTTCAGTCCGCCGTACCTCTTCAACTCCGATGGCTCTGCCGCCGTCCGGCCGACCATCGCCTCGGCGCCACCCAGGCTCTCCTACGGGCAGTCCTTCACCGTGGGAACATCGGACGCAGGATCGATCGCCAAGATCACGCTCATCCGGCTCTCCTCCGTCACCCACGCGTTCAACCAGAGCCAGCTTGTCAACCGGCTGACGTTCTCGGTGACCGGCTCCGCGACGCTCAACGTCACGGGTCCGAAGAACGCCAATGTGGCGCCCCCGGGCCCGTACATGCTCTTTCTGGTGAACGCGAAGGGCGTGCCCTCCAAGGCGAAGATGGTGACCGTCGGGCCGTAGCGGCTACTTCGCCGCGCTCGGCAACTGCAGCATCGGCATTGCCCCGCCGGTGACCTGCGGCATCTGCCCGTTCCACCGCTTGCTCATCTCGTACTGCACCAGCGTCGGCGTGATGCTCTCGCTCAGGAGCCGGTTGGCCTTGGCCTGGGCCTCCGCCTCCGCCAGGATCGCCTTGGCGCGGCCCGCCGCCTTGATCGAGTCGCCCTGGGCCTGGAACTGGTTCTTCTGCAGCTCGTTCTGCGCGGTGAGCCCCTGCTGCTGCATGACGTTCTTCTGGTTGATGGCCTCGATGACCGACGCAGGTGCGCGCAGCTCGTTGATCGTGAACTGCTTCACGATGAT
>JBJMOX010000089.1:0-18976 GCA_045803515.1 Gemmatimonadales bacterium | reverse complement strand
GGAGAGTCACGCCGCGGCCTTCCGCCGGTCCAGACTCCGGTACTGGATGGCTTCGCGGACGTGCGTGCTGGCCAGCTCCTCAGCGCCTGCCAGATCGGCGATGGTGCGCGCGATCTTGAGGATGCGGTGGTAGCCCCGGGCCGACAGCCCGAAGCGGTTGACCGCGTCCCGCAGCAATTGCTCGACCCCCGTGGTCAGGAGGCAGTGGCGCCGGAGATCACGCGTGGTCATGTGGGCGTTCGCGTGGACCCCGGGGCGGTCCCGAAAACGGTGGCGCTGGATGCTCCGTGCCCGCTCGACCCGCTCGCGGATGGCCGCGCTCGGCTCCTCGGCCTGGCCGTCCACCAGGTCGGAATAGACCACGGCCGGCACCTCGAGATGGATGTCGATCCGGTCCAGTAACGGCCCCGACACCCGGGAGCGATACCGCTCCACGTCCAGCTCGGCGCAGCGGCACTGCTGGCGGGCGTCCCCGAAGTACCCGCAGGGACATGGGTTCATGGCGGCGGCGAGCATGAAGCGCGCGGGGTAGGTCAGGCTCACCGCGGCCCGGCTCAGGGTGACGACCCCGTCCTCGAGCGGCTGGCGGAGCACCTCCAGGACGTTCCGCCGGAATTCGGGCAGCTCGTCCAGGAAAAGCACCCCACCGTGAGCCAGGCTTACTTCGCCGGGCCGCGGGCAGGATCCGCCGCCGATCAGGCCGGCATCGCTGATGGTGTGGTGGGGGGCGCGGAAGGGACGCAGGGTGCACAGCGATTGCCCCGCCCCGAGCAGGCCGGCCACGCTGTGGATCTTGGTGGTTTCGAGGGCCTCGTCGAGGCTCATGGAAGGCAGAATGGTGGGCAGCCGCCGGGCCAGCATGGTCTTTCCTGCTCCCGGCGGGCCAATGAGCAGCAGGTTGTGCCCCCCGGCGGCTGCCACCTCGAGGGCCCGTTTGGCGGAGGCCTGGCTCCGGACGTCGGCGAAGTCGCAGTCGTCACCGGGCCGGCCGGCCATGAGCTCGGCGAGGTCGATCCGGGCGGGTGGGAGCGGGTGATCGCCGGCGAGGTAGGCACAGGCTTCCGTGAGGCTCCGCACTCCCCGAACCTCGAGGCCGTCGACGACCGCCGCCTCGGGTAGATTTTCCAGTGGGAGAAGCATTCCCCGGCAGCCCGCGGCCCGGGCGGCCAACGCCATGGAGAGTGCGCCTCGGACCGGCCGGACATCGCCCTCGAGGCCCACCTCGCCGACCACCAGCTGCCCCCTCAGGCCTTCGTCCTCGAGCTGGCCGCTCGCGACGAGCAGACCGAGGGCGATGGGCAGGTCGAGTCCGGTACCATCTTTGCGGATGTCGGCGGGGGCCAGGTTGACCGTAATGCGCCGGAGCGGGAAGGCAAACCCGGCATTCGCGAGGGCAGCGCTGACTCGCTCTCGGCCTTCCCGCACCGCTCCGTGGGGCAGCCCGACGGTAGAGAACGAGGGAAGCCCATTGCTGATGTCGACCTCGACGTCGACGGGCAGCGCGTCGATGCCCAGGACGGCGGCCGAGCGGATGCGGGCAAGCATGGCAGGAGACCGGGTAAAGGCCCCGGGAAGGTAGAGCAAAACGCCGTTCGGCTCGCATCACGCCCGTGCCCGACGGTACTCATGAACGCGTGGCGGCGGTGCCCGTCGGGTCCGCTCGCGTCGGTCTGGTCCTTGGGGAGAGATGAATGCGCAAGTCGTTCTGGTTCGGGATGTTATTCGTCAGTGGGTGTGCCATGCCGCCAGCGGGTGGCGCTCCGCTCGCTCCGGTGGAGCGGGCCTGGGCCGTGCCCACGCTCGAGCTCTACCAGGAATGGTGGGCCAAGACCGAGGCGTGTTCCGGGCGCACCGGGGATATGTCCCAGGTAACCTTCTATGCTGTCGACGCGCCGAGCGGTGCGATCGACCTCGGCGGGCCGGTGGCGCACGGCTGGTGGGTGCGCACTGGGAACCGGATCTATCTCCCTGCCAACGCGCTAGGCGAAGAATGGCTGGTGCGCCACGAGATGCTTCATGCGCTGCTGCAGCGTGGCTCGCACCCCTCGCGCGCCTTCGTCCAGGCCTGCCACGTGTCATCTGCCCAGGTCTGGCGGGACTCGACCTTGACCGTCGATCCGGAGAACCCGAAGGGTCATTGACCCTTCGGTGGGGCTCAGGCCGTGGCAGGCGCCCCGTGGTGTTTCTCGCCGACAGCTTCCTCCAATCCTCGTAGCGCCTGTTCATCCGCCATCGTGGGTCCCACGAAGCTCCGCTTGGCTGCCACCTGCCAGTAGACCACAAGCCCAAGAGCCACCGCGAGCATCGTCCAGAGTACTAGCTCGTTGGGTGGCAGGCTGAAGACGACCGTGAGAAAGAGCACCCAGACGATCGCGATCACGTTGAGGACCGGTCCCCAGGCGCCGAGATTCCAGGGCGCCGTTTCCGGTGTGGTGAACTCACCCTGCCCCCGTCGCTTGTTCCGCCAGTTGAGGTAAATGGGAAACATGTAGGCGAGATAGAGGGTGATGACGCTGATCGAGGTGATCACGAAATAGGCGGCGGCGTAGATACAGATCAGCACCGAGAGCAGGCTGGTGATCACGATGGACCAGACCGGGGTCCGATACGTCGGGCTCACCCGCTTGATCAGGCCGGATCCCGGCATGCCGTCGTCCCGGGCGAAGGCGTACCACATCCGCGCCATGGAGGTGATGGAGGACGACCCGCAGAGCCACATCGCCCCACCGATGATGATCGCGATCAGGTTCGCAAAGAAGGTCGACAGGTTGCCGTAGACGATCTGCAGGACCGGGTACGCGTCGTTGGCCGTGGTCCCCACGTCCCCGTTGGGAATGCACCAGGTCAGGATCAGCAGCATCACGTATCCCACGACGGCCGAGACCGCCACCGACAGAAACACCCCCCAGGCCGAGTTCTTCCGCGCCATCACCGTCTCCTCGGCCACGTGAGCCGAGGCATCGTAGCCGGTGTAGGTCCACTGTGCCTGGAGCAGGCCCAGCACGAAGACCAGGCCGAAGGGTGCGGCCCGATAGAGCTCGCCCAGCCAGGGCAGCAGCGCGAACAGCGGCGACGGCAGCTTGACCTCCCCGAAGACCAGGGCGGGCTGCGCCACGCCGCCTCCGAGATCGGCGGAGGAGGCGTCGAGCGGGTTCACCACCGTGGCCCGGGAGAAGAGGAACCCGAGGCTGTTGTGGTGGGTCCCGAACACTGTCAGGAGCACGGCGATGATGGCCACGCCGCCGATGTGCCAGTACACGCTGAAATCGTTCAATCTGGCCGTGAGCCGGATGCCGAAGATGTTGATCAGGATCTGGGGGATCATGATCAGCACCATCACGAAGACGTAGAAATACCAGCTCGTCATGCTGCCGAACACCGGGACCGCCTGGTCGGCCGGCAGGCCGAAGATCCGGGTGATCGCGCCAACGATGTAGATGGCCGCCGCCACGTTGATTCCGGCGGTGATGGTGATCTGGCCGATCATGTTGAGCCAGGCCGTCGCCCAGGCCCAGGTCCGGCCACCCAGCCGGAAGGCCCAGAAGTAGAGGCCGCCCGCCGTGGGGTAGGCGGAAGCGAGCTCGGCCATCGAGGCCGCCACGCACAGCGTGAAGGCGCTCACCAGTGGCCAGCCCACCGAGTTCACGATCGGGCCGGCGAACTTGAGGCCGTATCCGTACAGCAGGACCGCGCCGGTCAGAATCGAGATGATGGAGAAGGAGATCGCGAAGTTGGAGAACCCGCCCATTTCCCGGAACAGCTGCTGGGCATAACCCAGGCGGTGGAGGTCTCGGACGTCCTGCTGGATCAATTCCTCGCGGGTCGGTTGACGCTGGGCCATGTGCGGTCTCCCTGGCGGCGCGGTGCGACGATGGTGAGGTCCGGTGGGCAGCTGGGAGAGATGCCACGCGCTGGGACGACCGTCAAGGGAGCCGGGGGAGGGTGACTGGCGGGCAGTGGGACGAAGGCCTATCATCGTATAGGCAGTTCTGACTACTCACCCAGGCCAATTCGTTACGAGATGCTCCCCCAAGCAGGCTCCTGCGGAGCGTTCATCCCCAGTCACCTGATCCCGGCGCCCACCGAGCGACGGGGTCTGGATGAATCGGTCGAGCGGCTCCACGAGGCCGCCCGTCCCTTCGCGAAGCTCCACCTCGGTGACCGGATTGGCCTCGCGCGCGCCATGCGCGCGGGCTACGCCCGCACGGCTCCCCGCTCTGTCGAACTATCCTGCCTGGCCAAGAGGATCGTGCCCGGCACTCCGCTCGAGGGAGAGGAGTGGCTGCTCGGCCCCTGGCCGGTCCTGCGTCATCTGCGACTTCTGGTTGAGGCCATGTCCGCCTTCGGCGAGCACCGGGAGGCCCCCCTTGGCCGGGTGGGCCGGACCGTCGACGGCAGGCTCTCCGTGGAGGCCTTTCCAGGAAGGCTCCTGGACTCCCTCCTCCTGGCTGGCACCCGGGCCGAGATCCATATGCGCGCTGCGGTGGGTGAGTCGGACATGCGCGCCACCCGCGCGCGCTTCTACAAGGAGCGGAGCCCCGGCGGAGTGGTGCTCATCCTCGCCGGAGGAAACGCCGCGGCCATCCCCTGCCATGACCTCCTGACGAAGCTGTTCAACGAGGGCAAGGTCTGCCTGCTCAAGATGCACCCGGTGAACGCCTACTTGGGGCCCCTCCTGCAGCAGGCCTTCGCGGCGGCGGTCGAGCGAGACTTTCTGCGGATCGTCTACGGTGGCGACGACGCGGGGACCTACCTCGCGCTGCATCCCGGAGTGGATGAGATCCACCTGACCGGTTCCGCGGCGTCGCTCGACGCGCTGCTCGGGGCCGCGGATCAGCGGGTGCGAGCGCGCAGAGCCGGAGATATCCTGATTCCCGGAAAGCCCATCACCTCCCAGCTGGGGAACGTGAGCCCCGTGCTCATTGTCCCGGGTACGTACCTGGATCGCCAGCTCGCCGGTCACGCGGAGTGGCTCGCCGGAGCACTGGTGCAGAACGCCGCGTGCAATCGGACGACACCACGCCTGATCGTCACGCCGCTGGGCTGGCCGCAACGCGGCGCCTTCCTCCGGCACCTCGAGGGCGCCCTGGAGCGCGCCCCGCTGCGGATGGCGTTCTATCCCGGGGCCCTGGAACGGTGGGAGCGTCTCACGGAGAATCACCCGGACGGGCGGTGTGTCGGGCATCCGAGCGCCGGGATGCTTCCCTGGACCTTGATTTCAGGGCTGGATCCATCCGACCGGGGAGAGCCGCTCTTCTCGACCGATGCCTTCTGCCCGATCGTGGCGGAGACTTCAGTCGGAAGTCCCGACCCCTTGGAGTATCTCCATCATGCCGTGGGATTCGTCAACGAGCGAGTCTGGGGAACGCTCTCCGCCTCCATTGTCGTCCATCCCAGAACCATGGCCGACCGGGAGCTCGGCGCCGCGGTCGAGCGCGCGGTGGCCCAACTCCGCTATGGGGCCGTCGGGATCAACACCTGGCCGGCCCTCCTCTCAGCCCTGGTGGCTCCGCCCTGGGGGGCCCACCCGAGCTCGAGCGCAGGCGACGTCCAGAGCGGCCGCGGCTGGATTCACAACACCGCCATGCTGGAGGACATCGAAAAGACCGTTCTCCGCCGCTCCCCCACGTTCCCGGCCCGGCCGCACTACGCGCCCGGCCATCGCTCGGCCCATCGCCTCGGCCGCCGGCTGGCCGCGGTGGAGCGAGGGGCCGGGTGGGCCGGTCTCCCAGGCGTGCTCGAGGCGGCGCTTCGCGCCTGAGCCACACCCGATCCTCAGCTGGCCAAGCGACCCGCGCCCCGAGCCGGGATTGGGCGCGGCCCTTCAGGAGATGAATCGGTTGCTCCTCGAGTCACTGTACACTTCTCGCATCGCTGGGCGCGGTCGGCAGGGCGCGGTGGCGGACCCATCTGGCGCTCGACTTCCCCATCATGGAATGCGACCCTGCCGAGACATCGCACATTCTCCGGTGCGAGGTGGAGAACGCCCTGCACGAGGGAATCCTCGGATGGGCGCGCCAGGCCTGGGGATTCCCGCGGAGAAGTTGCAGGATATCTTTCAGCACTTCACGCAGACCGATTCGTCGACCACACGGAAGCACAGAGGGGGGCCTGGCCATTTGCTGGAAGCTCGCCACGCCGATGGGTGGTACGATCAGGGTCGAGAGCTCAGCGGAACGGGAGCACCTCCACGCCCTTTCTGATGGCTGCCGCGGACCTCATGACATGACCGCCACCGCGGCCTTTCTTTTGCTGCCTTTCCGACCCTGAGGTTTCACACCGCCGTCTCTCCTCCATTGAGGTTGCATCCGGCAGACCTTCTCGCATTGTGCGGGAGCAATGGGCCATGATGAAATCGTTCCCTCGAGCACGTTGGGCCGCTCTGATCTCTATCGTCGCTCTGGCGTTCGTGAGCGGCGGCTGGCTGCTGCGGCCCCGACCCTCCGCGGAGGGAGGGGTGTACCAGCAGGCGCGGCTGTTCGAGGACGTAGTCGCGGCGATTCACCAGCATTACGTCGATCCGCTCGATGAGGGCAATCTCTACGAGCGGGCATCCGATGCCCTGGTGAAATCGCTGAAGGACCCGTACGCGGAGCTGTTGGTGAAGGACGGGTACCGGGAATATCAGCGGCAGATGACCGGCACCGAGGTGGACCTCGGGCTGGAGAAGACCCCCACCGAATCCGGGGCCCGGGGCCATGGAAGCTTCGGGGCAATCGCGCCGGGCGATCAGGTGCTGAGCATCGACGGCAAGAGCACCAAGGGATGGTCGGCCCGGAAACTGGACGAGGAGCTCCGGAGCGGCTCCGCACCGATCGTGACCCTCCTGGTCCTGCCCAAGGGAGCCCATCAGCCGGTGGTGCGGCGGCTCACCCGCACCGAGATTCACGTTCCTGCCGCCTCCGAAGGCATGGTCCTTCAGGGAAACATCGGATACGTCATCCTCCGCCGAATGAGCGACGGCGCGGCGGAGGAGCTGCGGCAGGCGGTGGATCACCTGGTGGCCGAGGGTGTCACCGGCCTGGTGCTCGACTTGCGATCCAATCCGGGAGGCCTCATCCGAGAAGGCGTCGGCGTGGCCAGTCTCTTCCTCCATCCCGATGATACCGTCGCCACTTCCGTAGGCCGCTCGTCCCGCCAGGTGAAGAGCTACCTAGCGGGAAAGTCGGGCGACTGGAACGGCCTCCGGCTCGTCGTCCTGGTCAACCGGGGAACCGCCAGCTCAGCGGAGCTGGTGGCGGGCGCGCTCCAGGACCATGACCGAGCCGTGATCGCCGGCACGCCAAGCTTCGGCAAGGGAGTGCTCCAGACGACCTATCCCTTGGCCGATGAGGTGGCGCTCAAGCTCACCACCGCCCGCTGGTTCACCCCCAGCGGCCGGAGCGTGCAGCGGCCACGCGCCGACACGGCGGGTGGAGTCGGCAATCGCCCGCCGTCGCTGCTGCCGCGAACCTTTCGCACCGACGCGGGTCGGCCGGTGCAGGACGCGAGCGGCGTCCTGCCCGACCTGCTGGTCCGGTCGCTTCCCCGCTCGGAGGGCGAGCGGCTGCTGGTCAGCCTCCTGGGCGACGACATGGACCACTTCCGCGACGTCATGGTGGGGTACGCGGCCGAGCTGCGGGCGGCGAGGAGCGTGAGCAACGAATCGTTCACGGTCACGCCGGAGATGCGGGACGGCCTCTTCGAACGGCTGCAGGAGGCCGGCGTCCGGCTCGACCGCGCCACCTTCGATCAGGCCCGGGGCTACGTGGACGAGCAGTTGGGATACGAGATCGCGCGCGAGCTCTTCGGCTCCGATTCGATGCTCCGCCGGCAGGCGAAGACGGATCGGCAGATCCAGGCGGCCCTTCGGATCCTGCGCGGCTCCCGCACCCAGCAGGAGGCGCTGACCTTCGCCACGACGGCCCAGCTCGGGGGCCGCTTCCGCTGAAGCCGGTCAGACGGGCAGGCGGACCATGATCGTGGTCCCCTGCCCGACTTCGCTCGCCACCTCGATCTGTCCCCCCCAACTCTCGACCAGCCGCCGGACGATCGCGAGCCCCAGGCCTGATCCGCTGGTCGTGGTGGAGAATCTCGGCTCGAAGATTCGCGGCAGGAGGTCGGGCGGAATCCCGCTCCCATCGTCGGTGACCTGAATCCTTCCCGGCGCCACGGTGATCTCTACCACGCCGGCGCCGGCATTCCTGGCATTTTCCATCAGATTCACCATCACCTCCTTGACCTCGTCGCTTCGCGCCGCCCCGGTCGAGCCCGGCTCCGTGGTGAGCCGGATCTCACATCCATCCTCCGACAGCCGATAGAGCTGGACCACTTCCCGCACCGCCGCGCCGAGGTCGATCCGGTCGAGGGGCTGATGGTCTTCGGCCGGCGCCGCGAAGCGACTGAAGGCGCGCGCAATGGTGTCGAGCCGGTCGATCTCGCTCAGCATCCGTTCAGCGGTTTCCTCGAGCGTCCGGTCGAATTCGGTGCGGCGGTCCCGGTAGACCCGTCTGAGGTGCTGGAGGCCGAGTCGCATCGGGGTGAGCGGGTTCTTGATCTCGTGGGCGACCTGGCGCGCCATCTCCCCCCAGGCGAGCACCCGCTCTGCCCGGGAGATGTCGGTCACGTCGTTGAGAGCGATCACCACGCCACGCACCTCCAGCCCCAGGGCCGCGAGCTGCAGGGTCAGGCGCCGCCCCCCCACCTCGAGCTCGGCCGTCGCCTGGGCCGTGGGATCGTCCAGAAACCGGCCGACCTCCCCGGCGAGCGCACTCCATTCCGCCGGGAGGCGCTCCAGGAACGGCTCGCCCTCCTGGAGCCGCACCCCGAGCAGCTCCACGGCACGAGGGTTGGCGATGAGCACCCGGCCGCCTGGATCGAGACCCACGACGCCGGTCGCCACCGTGGCGAGCACCGCCGCCGTCCTCCGCCGGGCCTCCTCGAGGGCGTGCTGGCTGGACTGGACGTCCGCGGCCATCCGCTCGAACGCGCCGAAGACCGGCTCGAATTCGAGCGGCGGGTGTTCCGAATGCTGAGGCATGGTCTGGCCTCGCCCGAGCGCGAGCGCCGACCGCCGCAGCTCGGCGACCGGTCGGGAGAGTGCGCGCGAGGCGCGCTGCGCTCCCGTCAGCGCGGCGGCGACGCCGACCAGCGTGGCCAGCAGCAGGACCAGCGCGAGGTCGAGCTGGCGGCCAGCCAGCGAGCTGTCGTCCGCCAGCTGGGGGGTGGCCAGGATGCCGAGCTCGCGCGGTCCTCCGGGCTGGATCACGCGGTAGCCCACTCGCTCGGCCAGCTGGGGAACCGAGCCGTCGCGGGTGACCTCCACTTCCCCGTGCAGCGCCAGCGCCTGAAAGGCAGTCGGGTCCATGAGCTGCGGCAGCACGCCGAGATCCTGGAGGACCGGCGCGCTCGCGCCCTGCAGCCGCCCGCCCAGGTACAGGGCGAGATCGGCGTCAAGGCGGCGGCTGAGCTCTTCCAGCCGGTCCTCGAGAGCAGTGCTCCCGCCACGAACGCCCCCGCCTGCCGTCAGCACGGCGTCGCGGAGGGTCTGGGTGATGAGCAGATCCCGGCTCCGCTGCACCTCCTCAGCCAGCCGCAGGAAGCTCCACCCGGCGAACCCGATGGCGGGCACGAAGAAGAAGGCGGCCAGCGTCGCGGCCAGGCGGATGCGGAACGAGCGAGCCAGGCTGTGCCACTGGACACGCGGCGGCCGGGCACCCGAGATCAGCTCACCCAGGAACCAGAGCAGCGCCAGCACCGCCGCGTCGAGCAGCACGACGAGCACTCCGCGCACGAACAACGGCAGGGATCCCCGGAGGTCGATCCGGGCGTGCACGATGCGGCTGCCGTCCGGCAGGGCCAGCGGATATTCATTCCGCAGTGACCAGCCCTCCCGCCGCCAGCGCGGGTGGGGGGCAGGGGTCGTGGAGTCCGCGAGCGGCGAGAGCGTCAGCCGGTAGAGGGGTGTCCGGTGGCTCGACGGATTCAGCAGCCTGCCGACCCGGCCCGGCCGGACGAGCTCGGAGCGAGGACCGATGACGACGGTCATCACCGCCGCGGGCGTGACGCGGACGGCCAGGATGTAATGGACGCCCGGCACGCGCACCACTTGCCCGACCATCTGGGAGTCGCCCGGTGCGAGGCCGCGCACCATCCCGGAGAGCAGCGCGAGGGGAAGATCCAGAGAATCGAGCGTCAGCTCGTCCAGCAGCGCACCCCGAGGCGACCATAGGGCGAGCTGGGTCGGATAGCGCTGCTCGGCGATGGCCGACCCGTGCCAGAGGGCGTACAGCTCGGAGGCCGTGGCCGGCGGTGCTGCGCGCCGGGCCTGCTCGCCGAATCCTTCCAGCAATGGCACGGCCAGGGGATCGGCCTCCGCACCCAGCCGGGTGACGTCGCGCTGAGCCACCTGCACCTGTCCCGCGAGCTCCGCCCCCCACGTGACCAATGCCGCCGAGCTTCCGGCCACCAGGGCGATCCCGGAGATGGCCGCCCATCGAGGAGCCGGGAGGGTCACCAGCAGGAGCGCCGGGGTCCAGAGGAAGGTGTACCAGTCGGGCCATCCCCCCCGGGGACTCCACACCAGGACACCGACGATGGTCGCCGCCACCGCGATCGCCACGCCAACGGCAGCGCGCCACGAAGCCCGATGGTCGGGCTCGGAGCCGCGGAAGAGGGCCGCCGCCGGGACGATGAGCGCCGAGACGGAGACCAGCAGAGCGAGCTGCCAGGTGAGCCACAGTCCCACCGACACACCCTCGGCCGGTGGGGTGATGCCCCGGCCGAGACTGCTGATCAGGTACGGCGCCGCGAGCAGCAGCGCCCCGCCGGCCGCCAGCCCATACCATCGGCGTGGCAGGCGCTTTCGCCACAGCCATACGCCGGCGAAGGTCAGGAGAGTGCCGGCGATAGCCAGGGCGCCGGCCGAACCGGAGAGCGGTCCCAGCAGCGGTCGAAAGAAGGTGGCCGGGGAGAAGAGCGGCCGGAGCCCGAGCGCGGGGCCGATCGGTGCGCGTCCCGCCAACCAGAGAGGCAGAGACAGGAGTGCGATCCGCTCGCTAGGCCGGACCGTGAGGCTCAGGGCCAGGATCAGGATCAGGACGAGCATCCAGGCGATCGACTCGCTCCCACGCTCGAAGGCGAACTCCTTGGCCGTGCCCTGCTCCGGCGGCACCGGCTGGACGCTGAAGAGGAGGCGCGGACCGGCCGTGGTGGGTTCCTCGTAGTCGAAGACGTCCGGACTGTCCGGCGCCCGTCCGGGTGGATACACCGAGAGTCCCACCTCGGTGCGCTGGCGGAACAGCTCGGCCAGGCTGCGGGAGCGATCCGGAACCGCCGGATGCGCCCAGATGAGGATGCCCGCTACGGCGGTGCGCCCGTCGGGGCTGTGGCGCCGAGCCTCGAGCTCCACGTAATATCCAGTCGCCCGGGAGCCGATCGAATCGCCCTCGCCTCGGGGTGGCAACCGATGGCGACCGGCCCAAGCCCAGGGCATTCCCAGCGAATCGAGCACCACGACGCTCATCTCCGGCCCGCTGGAAGGCACCAGACGATCGAGCACCCGGAAGGCGCCGTCCCGGTCGTCTGGGTCGGTGGCCGCCGCGGCCTGCGCGAGTCGCTCGGCGCGATGGAAGCCCGCGTGGAGATCGCCCTGGAGCCGCCGGGACGCGGCATCTACCCGTCGCTCGCGCTCCTGGGGCCAGCGAAGCTCGATCGCCGATAGTCGCCACTGGGCCAATCCCATCTCGAGGGCGAGTGCGACGAGCCCGGCGGCGAGCCCGCGCCGTCGCCAGCCGCCTCCCGGCACGAGCACGACGAGTCCTGCCGCCATGGCGAGAAAGGCGAGGATGACCCACCCCACGGATGGATGCCGCAACCACTCCGCCGCCCCGGCACCGGCCGCGAGGACGACTACTGCCCACCAGCGCCCGAGATGACTCAATCGACACACCCCTGGCGGATCAAGGAAATGACGCCGGACGCGGTTCGCGAGCGGCTGCTGGAGCGGCCGACGCTCCTGGTCGCGGTGGGCACCACGGAGCAGCACGGTCCCCATCTCCCGCTGGGCTGCGATACCCTCATCGTGGAGCATCTGGCTGATGATCTTTCGGCCAGTTTCGGCGTTCCACGGGCGCCCACCGTGGAGTATGGCGTCCACACGCCGTCCCGCGACTTCCCGGGGGGCGCCGCTCTCCGTCGACGAACCTTGCATCGTGTCATGAACGAACTTATCGAGTCCTGGGAGGAGGGGGCAGGCGTCCGGGAGTTCGTCATCCTCACCGCGCAGGCGAGCGAAGGCCACCTGGAAGCCTTGAGCACGATCCGAACCGATGAGGCCACGGTCCAGGTCATGGACATCTTCGGGCTCGAATTCGGGGCCCTGCTGGAGCATCCAGGTTCCCCGGTCCAGGGAGGAGAGCTCGACACGTCGCTGATGCTCTATCTCGCTCCGCAGATGGTACGCATGGATCTGGCGCGGGACTTCGCGCTGACGCCCAAGATGATCGCCCGCTACCGCCCGGGACACAGCCGTCGCCTGCCCCAGGGCTCGCCCGGCTCGGTGGGCTACCCGAGCCTCGCCTCAGCACAAAAAGGTGAACTCCTGTATAGATTTATCCTCGATCGGATCGGCACCTGCCTGACCGGGCCCTGACGCGAGCGGAGTGAGGATGCGCAGCGCCGCGCCTTACCTTGTCCTGATGCTCCATGTCCTCCCGGCGGCGGCCCAGCAGCCGCTGGAGACCAAACTGGTCATCCAGCAAGGCAGCCGCGAGACCGGCCGGGAGGAGTTCACCCTGCGGCAGAGCCGCGCCAGGGGGCTGCCGGGCACGACGATCATTGCGGCCGCACGCTATCCGGCAAACGCGCCCACTACCCAGCTTGCCGCCACGCTCGAGCGGACACCCGAACCGGCCCTGGCGAAGTTCCAGCTCGAGGTCGAGAGCGCCGGTGCGGTCACGGTCATCCTCGCGGCGGGCTCGGGCGCCCGGCTGATCGTTCGAACCGTTGCCAAGGGGTCGGAGTCCGGGCGGGAGCTCCCCGGTGGTCCGGACGTGGTACTGCTGGACGACGCCGTGTACTCCCTCTATACGGCGGTGGCGGACCTCGCCACACCCGGGGGGCGACCGCTGACGGCGATCTTCCCTCGGACCGGACGCCGGGCCAGCTTCAACGCGCGGCGGGAGCCGGGACCCGACGGTGGCACCAAGGTGACTCTGGCCGGAGATATCAACGGCTCGCTGCTGACCGACGCGCAGGGTCGGCTGGAGCGTCTCGAGCTTCCGGGACAAGGAATTCTGGTTACCAGGGCCCAGTAACTCCCTCCCAAGTCGTCAATCCACAATTTGATCGGCCTGTCGTCGCAACCTGAAACTTGCCGGCGACGGCCCCGTATTGGACCCGGTCACGTCCACACCACAAAGGGCACCATCCATGAATCGCTGGTTCCGTCTCCTCGCTTTCCTTGGCGTTGTACCCGGGGTGGCGTTTGCGCAGGACACCACGGCCGCGTCCCGGCCCGCGCAGGACACGACAGCCGCGTCCCGGATCGCACAGGACTCGGCACCCCCGGCGCAGCCGGCCCCGACCGCCACCCTCTCCCTGGCGGAGGCCCTCAAACAGGCTGAGGCGAACAGTCCCACCTACCGGCAGACACTGAATGATGCGGGGCCCGCGAAGTGGGGCGTGAGGAACGCCTACGGCAGTCTCCTTCCATCGCTCAATGTGTCTTCCGACCTGGGGTACGTCGGGACGGGACAGACCAACCTCGGTGGCGGCCTCATTCAGCCGACCTCCGCGTTGATGACCTCGGGCTACAGCCTCGCGCTCCTGTGGCAGCTCGACGGGCGCCGGCTGTCGGCTCCGGGCCAGCAGAAGGCGCTGCAGCACGCCACGGACGAGGACATCAGCGGCGCCGGCATTGCGCTCAAGGCCGAGATCACGACGCAGTATCTCAACACCCTGCAGGCGTCGGCGCAGGTGGACGTCGCCCGCCAGCAGGTGATCCGCAACCAGGATTTTCTCCGGCTGGCCAAGGCGCGGTACCAGGTGGGACAGGCCACCCTTCTGGACGTCCGCCAGGCGGAGGTGACCAAGGGACAGTCCGATGTGGCCCTGCTGCGAGCCGTCCAGGCCAACAACGAGGCCAAGCTCGACCTGCTCCGCCGCATGGGAGTGGAATCGCCGGTGCCGGTGGACCAGATCGCCTTGAGCGACTCGTTCCCGGTGACGGAGCCCACCTTCCAGCTCGACAGCCTGCTCGCGCTCGCCGAGCAGCAGAACCCGGGGCTCCGGTCGCTCCGCGCCCGCCGGTCCGCCGCGTCCTGGGGCGTGCGCGCGGCCAAGTCGGACTTTCTCCCGACGCTCTCGGTGCAGGCCGGGTGGAGCGGGTTCACCCAGCAGTACACCGACGAGAACTTTCTGCTGAACCAGACGCTGGGGAACGCGCAACAGGAGGCGGCGGACTGCCAGTTCAAGAGCTCGGTGAACGCCGCGCTTGGACTGGGCCCGGTGGTGTCCAACTGCTTTGCCTCCGTAGGCCTCAACGATGCGGGCACCGCCCTGCTCGACCCGGTGAGCCAGCAGATCCGTGATGCCAACCAGGTCTTTCCCTTCCATTATACCGGGCAGCCGTTTCAGGCCAGCCTCAGGATTTCCCTGCCGATCTTCACCGGCTTCAGCCGCTCGCTCCAGCTTTCGCAGGCAAGGGCGCAGGAAGACGACGCCGACGAGAACATGCGCGCCCGGCGGCTCCAGGTGCGCAGCGACGTGCACGCCAGGATGCTCGGGCTGGAAACGTCCTACAAGGCGATCGCGGTGCAGGCCGCCAACCGCGAGGCCGCCCGCGACCAACTGCGGCTGGCGCAGGACCGCTACCGGCTCGGCGCCGGCACCTCGCTCGAGGTGTCCGATGCCCAGAACGCGGTGCAGCGCGCGGAAGGCGACTACGTGAACGCGGTCTACGACTATCACAAAGCGGTCGCGGCGCTGGAAGCGGCCGTCGGCCGCCCCCTTCGTTAACACGAGGAACGCACATGTCGCGTGGGATGAAGCTGGGTCTCTTGGCCGTGGTTGTGGTACTCGCCTCCGGCGGCACCGTCGCGTATCGGATCAGGCAGAAGAAGAACGCCGGGACCGAGATCCGCATGGCGCAGGTGGCCCGGCGCGATCTGGTCAGCGCGGTCACCGCGAGCGGAACGATCGAGGCCAAGACCTCGGTAGACATCAGCGCCGACATCACCGGGCGGATCATCCGGATCGCGGTGCGCGAGGGCGACCTGGTGACCAAGGGCCAGTTCATTCTTCAGATCGACCCGGCCCAGTATCAGGCTGCCGTCTCCCGCGGCGAAGGGCTGGTGGCCTCCACCCAGGCGACCCTGGCGCAGACCAAGGCCAACCTGGACCAGGCGCAGCGGGCCTGGAACCGGGCCCACCAGTTGAGCCAGTTGGGCCCCAACCTGATCACGCCGGAGGCCGCGGAGCAGGCCCAGACGTCGTACCAGGTCGCCCAGGCCAACTACGAGGCCACCCGGGCGCAACTGGAACAGTCGCGGGCCAGCCTGCAGGAAGCCCGGGACAACCTGGCCAAGACCCGTCTCATGTCGCCCATCTCGGGGCGGGTGGTCCGGCTCGCGGTCGAGGAGGGAGAGGTGGCGGTGCCCGGCACCTTCTCCCGGGAGACCGGCCTGCTGATGACGATCGCCGATCTATCGGTGATCCTGGCCAAGGTGCAGGTCGACGAGACCGACATCGTCCGGCTCAAGTCCAACGATTCGGTCCAGGTCACCATCGACGCGTACCCCGACACCACCTTCGTCGGCCGGGTCACCCAGGTGAGTCACAGCGCCAAGCTCACCCCGACCCAGACAGCCTCCGGGTCCAATGACCGCGCCGTCGATTTCGATGTCGAGGTGACGCTGGACAATCCGCCGCGGGACATCCGGCCCGATCTCAGCTGCACCGCGCGGATCGTGACCGACAAGCGGGTGAAGGCGCTGAGCATTCCGATCATCGCGCTGACGGTGCGGAATCACGAGCGCCTGCCCAACGAGTCGGCGCCGGGAATGGATACCTCACGGGTCCGGGACCGCTCCAAGGAGGTGGAGGGCGTCTTCACCGTGCGGAATGGCCTCGCCACCTTCCGGCCGGTGAAGGTCGGCATCGCGGGTGACGAGTACTTCGAGGTGATCGAGGGGCTTCGCGAGGGGGAGACGATCGTCGGGGGCACCTACCAGGCCATCCGGGATCTCAAGGATGGCGCCCGCGTGCGGCAGGCGGACACCACGAGCAAGAGCACGGCCCAGTCATGAGCCCGCTGATCCGGATCCGGGACCTCAGCCGGGAATATCAGATGGGCGAGGAGCGCATTCTCGCCCTCCGGGGCGTGACCCTCGACATCGCCCGCAACGAGTACCTCGCCATCATGGGTCCCTCGGGCTCCGGCAAGTCCACCATGATGAACCTGCTCGGCTGCCTCGATACCCCGACCAGCGGGGAGTACTGGTTGAACGGCCAGGAGGTCTCCGGCTTTTCCGATGACGCCCTGGCGCGGGTACGGAACCAGGAGATCGGCTTCGTCTTCCAGACGTTCAACCTGCTGCCGCGCGCCACGGCGTTGCACAACGTCGAGCTCCCGCTGGTCTATTCCGGGGTCCGCGGCCGGGAGCGGCGGGAGCGTGCGGTGGCGGCGCTGGAGCGGGTCGGCCTGGGCCACCGGATGGACCACCGGCCCAACGAGCTCTCCGGCGGCCAGCGGCAGCGAGTCGCCATCGCGCGGGCGCTGGTAAACGAGCCGTCGATCTTGCTGGCCGACGAGCCGACCGGCAACCTGGACAGCGTCACCAGCGAGGAGATCATGCGGGTCTTCGCCGACCTGCATGCCGCCGGTCAGACCGTCATCATGGTGACCCACGAGCCCGCCATCGCCGACCACGCCGAGCGGGTCGTCCTGCTGCGTGACGGGCGGGTCGAGACCGACCGCCTGACCCGGGGCGCCGCGGCCTAGATGCCGCTGCTCGAGGCGGTCCGGATGGCGCTCCGGACGATCCGGGCCCAAAAGCTCAAGAGCTTCTTCTCGCTCATTGGCGTCCTGATCGGCGTCACCTTCCTCATCGCGGTTGTCTCGATCGTGCAGGGCATGAACCGCTACATGGTGGATCGGTTCGCCAATACGCTGGTCGGCGCCAACACCTTCGAGCTCCGCCAGCGCCCGGGCATCGTGACCGGCAACGTGCCCGAGGACGTCTGGCTGGCATGGCGCCGCCGACCGCGGATCAGCTACGAGGACGCGGATTACGTGCGCCAGCGGGTTCGCACTCCCGCGACCTTCACCAAGTTCTGCACCGATCGGGTGCAGGTGAGATACGCCGGCAGAGTGGCCAAGGACATCGATCTGGTCGGCGCGGAGGCGAGCTACTTCGGAATCCGCAACTACGAGATCACCGCGGGCCGCACCTTCAGCGACCAGGAGGTGCAGCTGGCCGTCCCCGTGCTGGTCATCGGCGACGAGCTCGCCACCAAGCTGCTCCCGGGTGTCGACCCGCTCGGAAAAACAGTGGAGATCGGCGGACTGCCCTACCGGGTCATCGGCGTCGTGGCCAAGCAGGGAACCTTGTTCGGGTTCTCGCTCGACAAGTTCGCCATCATGCCGTTCAGCGCGCCCGGGCGGCGGCTCATCTGCCCGATCAACATCCTGGACGCCCTGATCGTGCGCACCTCCGATCCCGGCCAGATGGAGACGGCGATGGCGGAGACCGAGGCCATCATGCGCAGCCGCCGGCATCTGAAGCCGTGGCAGGGAAACAATTTTGATTTCCAGACGGCGAAGGGCGCCCTGGGGACCTGGCAGAAGATCTCGAAGATCCTCTTTCTCGCGCTGCCTGGCCTGGTCGCCATCTCGCTCGTGGTCGGCGGGATCGTGATCATGAACATCATGCTCATGGCGGTGAGCGAGCGGACCCGGGAGATCGGGATCCGGAAGGCGCTCGGCGCGCGCCGGAGTGATATCCTGGCTCAGTTCGTGGTCGAGTCCGCCACCCTGTCGCTGGCCGGCGCGGTGCTCGGCATCGGTTTCGGCATCGTGCTCGCGTTCGTGGTCAAGGCACTCACTCCGCTCCCGGCTGCCGTGGCGCCCTGGTCGGTGCTGGTAGGCGTCGTGCTCGGGGTGACCGTCGGGGTGGTTGCCGGGGTTTATCCTGCGAGCCGGGCCTCCCGCCTCGACCCCATCGTGGCGTTGAGAGCCGAATGACGCGCTCCCGGCCGATCACCATGGTGAGCCGGATGCTGGAGGGCGTCGGCATCGCCCTCGACTCCCTCCGGGCCAACAAGGTGCGCGCGGGCCTCACGGTGCTGGGCGTAGCCATCGGCGTCACCGCGGTGATCGCCATGGGCTCCGCCATCACCGGCATCAACCTGAGCATCACCCGGATTCTCGAATCGGCGGGGCCCAAGACCTTCTTCGTGCAGCGGTACTTCTCGGGTGGCCTCGACGTGTCTGACGGCTCGGAGGAGCTGTCGCCCTGGCGGCGGATGCCCTGGATCACCAGCGAGGAAGCCGAGCTGATCCGGCACCTCCCCCTGGTGCAGGACGTCAATATCGGCGAATACACCAACGGCCCGGTGAGCTTCGAGGGCGTGGACCTCAAGAGCGTCAACATCGCCGGTTTCTCACCCAGTTGGCCGCAGGTGAATGGCGGTGACATCCTGGCCGGCCGCAACTTCACTCCCATCGAGTACAGCGCGGGGGCGCATGTCGCGGTCATCAACGACAAGGTGGCCCAGTCGCTCTTTCCAGGACGCGACCCGATCGGGAAATCGATCAAGATCTTCGGCCAGCCGTTCCGGGTCGTCGGGTTGCACGCGGAAGCGGCGTCGTTGTTCAGCAATGCCGACGACCCGAGGCTCGCGATTCCGCACACCGCGTTCACCAAGGTGGCCGATTTCGAGCGGGGCTGGATGGAGATCGCCGTCGTGCCGACCGCCCCAGCCACCACGCTGGACG